>NZ_JARWGH010000039.1:0-41889 GCF_036528765.1 Rhizobium sp. BR 362
CATAGGCCGCGCCGGTCTTCGTGCCGACCTCCAGCGCCATCAGCTTCTCGGCAGCAAAGCCGATCATCTCCCGCAGCAAATCGGCATCAGCGCTCTTCTCAACGAGTGAGCGCAGGTTCATCATGTCGTCGGTCATCGGTGGTGTCCCTCAGGTTGGCTCTAAGCAACCCGACCCTACCGGAAATCACCGATGGCTATGAAATCCAGCTACACCACTCCATGGGACACGATCATCGATAAAGCGCCAGTGCACGAGCAATGATATTGTCTGTTTTTGTCATCGCGCGCTCGTATCGTGAGAAAGCTGGCGCCGTATTTCTCGAAACGAGAAGTATGCCAGATTCAGAGCACGCTGATTTGGAGCACAGACTGCATACCCCCCTAGATGCATCTTAAACTCCGCTTCCCTTCGATCGCGTCAAGCAACGATGTGTCCGAAATTTTGAAGACGGATGAAGATTTGCACGCACCTGAGTTTGTCGCGCGAATAAAAAGCCCCTATCCGGTTAGGGATAGGGGACAGGTTACCATGAAGTGCTCGGTTTCAAATCGTCGGAGGCGCTCCGACGATTGAATTAGACCATGACAATGTTGTGAATGATATACGCCATTCGGCCTTCGCAATGCGGCCTGTTCGGTAAGGTTCCTCGGAACTAGGTAGCAAATGCCACCGAATTTTCGGTCAAAAATCGTTTCCTCTAGCTCTGTTGATGGAGTGCGACTCCTTTCAGCCGAAAATTCTGATCATTCTTTCACGGCACCGGTCATCGACGAAACATAGTAGTCGACGAAGAAGGAGTAGAGGATCACGACGGGCAATGAACCGAATAGGGCGCCAGCCATAAGCGATCCCCATTCGAAGACATCGCCGCGCACCAACTCCGTCAGAACGCCAACCGGGATGGTTTTGTTTTCCGAAGATTGAATGAAGGTGAGCGCGTAGATGAACTCGTTCCAGGACAGCGTAAAGGCGAAGATGCCGGCCGATATGAGGCCAGGCACTGCTAACGGCAGAATGATCTTCGTCAGGATCTGCCAACGGTTGGCACCATCGACCAGCGCGCTTTCTTCCAGCTCGAAAGGTATCGACCTGAAATAGCCCATCAGCAACCAGGTACAAAATGGAATGAGGAAGGTTGGATAGGTGAAGATGAGCGCCAGCCTGGAATCGTAAATTCCAAGCTTGAAGACAATGAAGGCCAAGGGAATGAACAGGATCGAAGGCGGAACGAGATAGGCTAGAAAGATCAGCAACCCGATTGGACGCGAGCCGGTAAAACGCACGCGCTCGATTGCGTAGGCGCCAAAAATCGACGCCAGCAGCGATAAAACAGTCGATCCCACCGCCACCAATACCGTGTTCCAGAGCCAGCCTGGATAGGACGTTTCGAAGAACAGGTACTTGATGTGATCGAGCGTCGGCCCCACGACCCAGAAGGGGCTGTAATTATTGTAGTCGGTCAACTGTGCGTTCGGCTTGATGGCCGTTATGGCCATCCAGTAGAAGGGAAACAGAAGTACGAAGACAAAGACAGCCATTGGCAGATAGAGCATGACGATGCGCCGCGGCAGGCGATTGAGATAACCCATGCCTTGGACGTTGTCGGTAAGAACGGGATTAGCCGTTTCGGTTTTGATGGTCATGGCGTTCTCCCGATTTCAATCCTGTCCGCCCTGCTGCCATTTGCGGCGCTGCAGACCGAAGAAGCTGAACATGATGGCGCCGAGTAAGAAGGGAATCATCGCCACCGCGATTGCCGCACCCTCGCCGAGCTGACCGCCCGGGATGCCACGCTGAAAGGAAAGCGTCGCCATCAGATGCGTCGCGTTGACCGGCCCGCCTTTGGTCAGCACATAAATTAACTGGAAATCCGTGAATGTGAATAGCACCGAGAACGTCATCACCACGGCGATGATTGGCGTCAGCATCGGCAGCGTTACATAGCGGAAGCGCTGCCAACTTGTGGCGCCATCAAGGGACGCCGCCTCCTGCAGCGAAGCAGGAATCGTCTGCAGGCCGGCAAGCAGCGAAATCGCCACGAAGGGAATGCCGCGCCAGACATTGGCGATAATGACTGAGATCCGCGCATTGGTCGGATCGCCGAGGAAATTGATCGGGCCATGGATCAGGCCGATCTTCATCAGAGACCATGAGACGATCGAAAATTGGGAATCATAAATCCACCAGAATGCCAGTCCCGAAAGCACCGTCGGCACGACCCAGGGCAGAAGCACGATTGCCCGGAAGAAGGATTTGAATGGCAGGTGCTGATTGAGAAGCAGTGCCAACCAAAGGCCGAGGACAAACTTCAGAACGGAGGCAATGAAGGTGTAGAGCAATGTATTGAAGACCGAGAGCCAAAAGACGGAGTCATTGGCCAGGAATTGATAATTCTCCAATCCGATAAAGCTGCCGGCGCGCCCGATCCGCGTGTCGGTGAAGCCGAGCCAGACCCCAAGTCCCAGCGGATAGGTCAGAAAACAAAGCAGAAAGATTGCCGCGGGCAACATGAAGAGGAAGCCGAGCATATTGTTGTTCTGCATGAGCGATCTGATCGGCCTGCGCGTCGTATCGCCGGATGTCACGGTCGACATGGCATTATCCTCCTGATGGACAGTCGCAGCATGCCGGCGCCGGCATGCTGCAGATCTTCGCGGGGATTAAACCTTGTAGTAACGGTTTGCCCGGCGCTCAGCTTCTTTCATTGCATCCTCCGGCGTCATCTGGCCGGTCACGGCGGCGGCGAACATATCGACGAGCACGTAGTCGGCCATCACGCCTGCCGAAGCATAGCCCAGAGGGCCAGCATAGCCGTTGGGGCGAAGCGTTTCCGAGGCGCGTGCATAGGGTGCATGCACCGGATCGGCGGTCCAGACGGGGTTGTTGGCAAAGGCCTTCAAGGGTTGGCAGCAATAGGCGCTCGAACCTTGAATCCAGGCGTTCATTTGGTCGCCTTCCATCATGAACTTGATATAGGCCTTGGCGGCTTCCGGGTATTTGGTATGGCTGAAAAGAACCAGCGAACTCGTTTGGTGCAGCTCGACGCTCTTGCCGACCGGGCCGATCGGAAAGTTTGTCGTCCTGATATCGGCCGCGATCTCGGCAAGCTTCGGATCCTTCTTGGCCGAATAATAGACCGATACGCCATTTGCAATGAGCGATACTTGTCCGGCAAGGAAGGCTCGGTTGTTGTTGATGTCTTGCCAGCTTTCCGTCCCCGGGATGAAGGTTGCATAAAGATCCATCCCATAGCGGATGGCAGCCAGGGTTTCGGGGCTGTTGATCGTCACTTTGCTGTTTTCGTCCACCATCTTGCCGCCATGGCTCCAAAGCAGCCAATGGGCGTAGTTGTTGCCGTCACCGACGGCCTTGCCATGCGGGAAGCCGGCAGGCGTGCCTTTGGCCTTCATCGCCTTGCAAAGCTCAAGAAATCCCGCGGTATCCTTGGGGAATTCATTAAAACCGGCCGCCTTTACGTGACTATCCCGATAAACAACGGCATTGCCGATCGCCGTCAGCGGCATCGCGATGAACTTGTCGCCGCGGGTTGCATAACCGCGCAAACCGTCATACCAGCCGCCATATTTGTTGCCGAGATAGGTGGCGAGTTCCGTTAGGTCGACGAGTTTGTCAGGATACTGGTGAGCATCGTCGAACCAGCACATCACCATGTCTGGACCGGAACCGACATTGGCGGCGACGGCAGCCTTCGGCCGGATGTCTTCCCAGCTTTCCTTGTCGATGCGAACTTCGACGCCGGTCGCCTCTGTGAACTTTTTGGTATTGGCAAGCCAGGCATCTTCGTCTCCCTTGACGAAGGGTGTCCAACGAAGAAGCCGGAGACTTGCGCCCTTTTCGGGCGTGTAGCTCGGCTCGGTTTGGGCGAAAGACGGCCGGATGCCGAGGGGCGAGAGGCCGGCGATACCGGCCGCTGCCGCAGATGCGGCGAGAAAGTCACGTCTCTTGATTGCCATGATACTCCTCCTTTGAAAAACGGGAGCAAATCCCTCGGCGCCCACCTTCCCGTTTTGGTGAACGACGACCATCACATCCGGCCTGCCGGATGCTTCCGCCTCGGCGAAGGAACAGAAAGACTCCTCTTCTTGCTGTCCCCGAAGCGGCTTCAGATAGTCAATCTCTGACCGCTTTCGGCGTCGAAGAGATGGACATGCGGCACATCGATGGAAATGCGCAGCGTATCGCCGGGTTTGGCATCGATCCGTTCGCGAAAGACGCAATTGACCTCGCTGCCACCAAACCGAACCGTCATTTGCGTTTCGTAGCCGGTCGGCTCGATCACGATGATTTCCGCCGGCAGACCATTGTCGTCGGGCGCGATATATTCCGGACGTAGGCCATAGATGAGGTCGCGACCCCTCCCGGCGGCCGGCGGATTTGAAACCGGCAGGACCGTTCCATCAGACGCGATGAAGCGAGCATCATTTCCCGCATCGAGGCGGCCCTTGATCATGTTCATCGCCGGCGAGCCGATGAAGCCCGCGACGAAAAGATTGGCAGGCTTGTCGTAAAGCTCCAGCGGCTTTCCCACCTGCTCCACAACGCCGTCATGCATGACGACGATCTTGTCGGCCATTGTCATGGCCTCGATCTGATCATGCGTGACGTATACGGTCGTGGTGCCAAGACGTTGATGAAGCCCCTTGATCTCCGCACGCATGGCGACCCGGAGCTTTGCATCAAGATTGGAAAGGGGCTCGTCGAAGAGGAAGACCTGTGGATCGCGCACGATTGCCCGGCCCATGGCTACGCGCTGGCGCTGACCACCGGAAAGCTGGCGGGGATAGCGGTCGAGCAGTTTGGTGAGGCCAAGGATATCCGCGGCCTTCTTGACCCGCTGATCCATGTCCGCTTTCGGCGAGCGTTTGAGCATCAGCGAGAAGGCCATGTTCTGTGCCACCGACATGTGGGGGTAAAGCGCATAATTTTGAAACACCATCGCTATGTCGCGGTCGCCGGGCGCCACTCCATTGACGACACGATTGCCGATACGGATCTCGCCTGCGGAAATATTCTCGAGCCCGGCAAGCATTCTCAGAAGTGTGGATTTTCCGCATCCAGACGGCCCGACCAGAATTACGAATTCGCCGTCCGCAATCTCGATGTTCACACCCTTGATGACCGGAAACGCTCCGAATGATTTCTTGACATCGACAAACTCGACACCTGCCATAAAAGTTCCTCCCAGAACTTTGTCCTCATTTTCGACCTCTATCTACCGGTCCTCCCCTCCCCGGGATGTCACCGATAGAACGCCAACCAATTCACTTTCGACATCCTATCCCCTGCCGACGAACGGCATCTTTGTCGCCATTACCGTCATGGTCAGAACGTTAGCCTCCAGCGGAAGGCTTGCCATATAGACGACTGCGCGAGCGACATGCTCGGCCGGGATTGTGGGTTCGCTGGCGACTTCTCCGTTTGCCTGCAGCACACCGGAACTCATCCGCGCGGTCATGTCCGTTGCGGCATTGCCGATATCAATCTGGCCGCAAGCGATATCGAACGGCCGCCCATCGAGCGCCGTTGATTTCGTAAGACCGGTGATCGCGTGCTTGGTCGCAGTATATGGAGCCGAGTTCGGTCTCGGCGTCGTCGCCGAAATCGACCCGTTGTTGATGATGCGGCCGCCGCGGGGCACCTGCGATTTCATCAGCCTGAAAGCCTGCTGCGTGCAAAGGAAGGCACCGGTGAGGTTGGCCGCGACCACGCTGTTCCACTGATCGAAAGTAATGTCTTCGAGCGGGATCGCCGGAGCGCCGCTGCCGGCATTGTTGACGAGGAGATCGAGCCGGCCAAATTCTGACCTGATCTTTCCGAAAAGGTCAGCCACCTGCTCGGCAGCGCCGACATCGCAGGCAATCGCCCGCGTCGTGCCACCGGTCTCCGCGGCGAGTTCGCCGGCGGCTTTTTCCAACACATCGCTGCGGCGGCCGGTAATGATAACAGCATAACCCTCCTCGCACAGCGCCTTGGCGATGCAGCGGCCGATGCCGGTACCACCGCCGGTGACGAGCGCGATTCGGGTTCTCGGCCCGGTTTCGGATTGCTCCATCTCAGACTTTTCCTCCCTCGCATGCATGTCAGGCAGATCTCCCAATGCTGTTCAGCTCAGACCGAATTACCGCCGGCCAGCAGAACCTTGGTCGATTCGTAAATGCGTGTGAGATGATGCTGGAATGCGGCAACGACGCCGTCTCGATCATGCTGCGCGAGAGCTTCAATGATCGACAGATGATCACTGTAACTGGCATCGATCGCGCCCGGCTGCGACATGGCATTGCGCCGGTAGTTCATCATGTAGGTGTATAAATCGGTGACGAAATCGGCAAGCAGCGGGTTCCCGCAGGCGCGATATATCGCGATGTGGAATTCACGGTCGCAAATCAGGAAACGCATCGCGTCGTCTCCGCTGAGACGCTGCGCTTCCATGAGGGCCTGCAGTTTCGCTAACGTCGTGTCGTCGATCCGTTCGGCAGCGTCGCCGACGATTTTCAGTTCAATGTGAAGACGTGCTGCATGAACAGACTCCAGATCGTAGCTGTCGATGGCACTCGGAGAAGCGATCATCACGGTAATGTGGCTGAGATCAACCTTGCCAACACGACTGCGGCTGCCGTGCGAAACCTCGATGATGCCCTGCGCAGCGAGGGTCTGGATGGCACCGCGCACCGTTTCGCGACTGACATGGAGAACATTGGCTAGCTCGCGTTCGCCGGGCAACTCGTCGCCTGGCCGCAGCATATTCGTCGCGATCAGGACCATCAGCTTCTCGGCGATGACGCCACGCGCCGTTCGGCGGGCGAGGCTCCGCGCGATATTCGGTACCTCGGTCAAGACTGGACTCTCGCCCATCGCGCCCCCCGGTCCACTGGTCGGTCCAGCAGATCAGTTAATTAAAGATCGTTGAGGAAATCAGTCAAGACATTTCACGCTTGTAATCCCATGTCGATCAATCCAGAGATCGGGGTGAAAACACCTCGACTCCAAACACCTCACGGCCTTGGCCGGGCAATGGCCGAAACGAAGCTCCGGATTGGGTCACCCGATGATCCTCCCACTTGGTTGGTGGAAAGTAAATTATTTCAACCGCCAGTAAACTATGCTATCGTACCACCGCCGGGCCTCTCGTTCTCAGGAGGGATGTTATGAGAACAGAAGAGAGCATTGAAAGCACACAATCCGATTCGAAGACGCCCGAGCTGCAAAAGCTCGAGGCGATCCATGAACGTCATCAGAATGCGGCATGGCGGAAAAATGTGGAGAGATTGGAGGAGTTGCGCCGTTCATTCTCGAAACAGCAGAGCGAAGTCTTTTCGTCCGAGCTACGCGATAAAATTCGGACGACCATAAAGGCAGACCGATCACGGGATCTTCGAGGCCCTGGAATGCGTTACAACTCGCTGATCGCGGCCCAGGAGGCGGGCGTCGATTTGCTGGCACTCAAGGGGATCCATGACCAGGCATACCAAAAGATCGGAAGATTTGTGAAAAACAACGATCGGTTTCTAGCCCACGAGACCATAGTTGGCAGTACCACCGATATTATTTCGCAGCCGCCGCCTATCATTTGGATTCCTTTGCCGGATCCCGACAAGGAGAAATTGTTCTATCCGCCGTTTGGAGGATCGTGGGATCGTTTCGAACAAAATCAGGCAAGTGGTGACGGGGCAATTGTCGCGAATAATTCCTATCTCGATGAGACCGCGCGATTGGGATCAAAACTCGTCGCTAGAAACCACGATGCGTCCGACGTGGATCTTATCTGCGCCTATCGCGAAACTGGCTATCTGGTGCGTTTCAAGACGCTTCGAACTGGTATTCTTCAGGTCAAGGCAGATCTGTCTGCCCTCATTTGTCGCCACAATATTTCCACCGACGATGAATGGGGCTGGTCGGATTTTCATGCCACGACACGCGGCAGACTGGTTTTAGCGGTGTTTTGGAACTGGGAGGACGTCGATCCAGCAAACGAGGTCAGCGATCAATGGTTTGTCGCGGGCCTTGATTGCAGTGGTGATGGCGAGAGCTTCCCAGGCGAAAGTGTCCAGGCGGTCCCGGGCGAGCGTCGGATCATAAATCTGTTCACGAGCATGGCATTTCCTGCCAATCAGAAGGTTTGGGTCTATGTCGGGCTCTCTGACCAGATATGGGCATTCCTTAATGACGTCAGTATCGACATCTCGATCGATTCTGCATGGCTGCTGAACTCGTTGGCTATCCGGTCGATTTGAGATGATTTGGCGAAGAGGCATCCACACTTGCTGGCTCGGCGTGTTGGATATTCAAAACCTCTTCGCCACCTTCTTTTCCGCTAACACACATCGTGTCCGCCAGAACCAAACGCCGTGCTCCGGCCACGCCGCTCGACTGCGTTGGCCTCTTCTCCAAACCGGCAAGGTGGATCACCGTCTTTGCGGGGAGTGCCTGCTCAGGCCGCTTTGCTCAGAGTGGACAATACCTCCGCCACCGTCTCGCCGAACGAGGACGGTGTGGGCACGATGGCAACACCTGCCCCCTTCAGGATCTCAACCTTTTCCTGGGCCGACTCTCCGAAAGCCGAGATGATCGCACCCGCGTGGCCCATGCGCCGGCCCTTCGGCGCCGAGAGGCCGGCAATATAGGCGATCAGCGGCTTCTTCATATTATCCCGTGCCCAGAGCGCAGCTTCCGCCTCCTGCGGGCCGCCGATCTCACCGATCATCAGTACGGCGTCGGTATTCGGATCCTTTTCGAACAGTTCGAGCATGTCCTTGAACGACGAGCCGTTGATCGGATCTCCGCCGATACCCACCGACGTGGAAACCCCGATGCCGAGCGCCTTCATTTGGCTCGCAGCTTCGTAGCCAAGCGTGCCGGAACGACCGACAATACCGATCCTGCCGGGCAGATAGATCGAACCCGGCATGATGCCCATCAGCGCCTCGCCCGGCGTAATCATGCCCGCACAGTTCGGGCCAACCAGTCTCATGCGATCCTCGAAACGATAGCGTCTCATATACCGCTTGACCCTGATCATGTCCTGGGAGGGAATGCCATCGGTGATGCAGACGCAGAGCCTGATGCCGGCATCTGCCGCTTCCATGATCGAGTCGGCTGCGAAGGGCGGCGGCACGAAGACAATGGAGGCTTCGGCGCCGGTTTCCTGCATCGCACCTTTCACCGTGTTGAAGACCGGCATGCCGAGATGGGTCTGCCCACCCTTGCCGGGGGTGACACCGCCAACGACGTTGGTGCCGTAACGCTTCATGTCCTCGGCGTGGAAGCTGCCGATCTTGCCGGTGAAACCCTGCACAATCACGCGGGTGTTCTTGTTAAGTAGAATGGCCATGGCGTGATCCTCCCTCAAGCAGCCTTGTTCGCGGTGTAGGAGCGCCAGGCACTGACAGCCTTGTCGGCAGCCTCCGCCAGCGTATCCGCGATGATGATGTTTTCGCCGGACTCGGCGAGGATGCGCCGGCCCTCTTCCATGTTGGTGCCGGAGAGGCGCACGACGAGCGGGACAGGAACGCCGACTTCGCGAAGCGCCTTGATCACGCCCTCGGCCACCCAGTCGCAGCGGTTGATGCCGGCGAAGATGTTGACGAGGATCGTTTCGACCTGCCTGTCGCGGAGCACGGCGCGGAAGCTCTTTGCCACGCGTTCCGGCGAGGCGCCGCCGCCGATGTCGAGAAAGTTCGCGGGCTCGCCGCCGGCGATCTTGATCATGTCCATGGTTGCCATGGCCAGGCCCGCGCCGTTGATAATGCAGCCGATATTGCCATTGAGGCCGACATAGGAAAGGCCGCGATCCGACGCATAGGTTTCGCGCTGGTCCTCCTGGCTTTTGTCGCGCATCTCCGAAATATGCGGCCGGCGGAACAGTGCGTTCTCGTCGAAGCTCATTTTGGCGTCGAGCGCCACGAGTTCGCCGCGGCGCGTGACGACCAACGGATTGATCTCGAGCATCGAGGCATCATAATCGACGAAGGCGCGGTAGCAGCCGAGCAGCGTCTGCGTCGCGCGGCCGATCAGGGCATTATCGATGCCGAGCCCGAAGGCGATCTCGCGGGCTTGAAAATCCTGCATGCCGACGCCGGGATCGACGGTTGCGCGGATGATCGAATCCGGTTCGGCTTCGGCAATTTCTTCGATCTCCATGCCGCCCGAGGACGAGGCAACGATCATGATGCGCTCGGATTTGCGGTCGAGAACGAAGCCGAGATAAATCTCCCGCTCGATATCCATCGCCTCTTCGACATAGAGGCGGCTGACCAGTTTTCCGTGCGGCCCGGTCTGGTGCGTTACAAGAGTGCGGCCGAGCATGGAGTCGGCGGCGTCGACGATCTCGTGGTCAAACGAACAGAGTTTGACACCGCCCGCCTTGCCGCGGGCACCGGAATGGATCTGCGCCTTGACGATCCAGCGATCGCCACCGATCTCCCGGGCGCGATAAGCCGCCTGCTCGGGACTATAGGCGAGGCCGCCGCGCGGGATGTGGATCTGGTAGCGGGAGAGAAGTTCCTTGGCCTGGTATTCGTGGATGTCCATGTCTGTTTCCTCTCAGCGGCTAGCGGTGATGGCGTCATGCGTGGCGAGCACGTTGCGCGCCATGCGCTCGGAGGCAGCATCGATCATCTTGCCCTCGAGCGACGCCGCGCCCTTGCCCTGCCTCTCCGCAAGCTTCAGCGCCTCGATGATGCGGCGGGCACGATCGACCTCCTTTTCAGGCGGAGAGAATATGTCGTTGGCGAGAGCGATCTGGCTGGGATGGATCGCCCACTTGCCCTCGATGCCGAGCGCTGCAGCCCGGCGGCCGGCGGCCTCGTAGCCCTCAGGATCGGAGAAATCTCCGAAGGGACCGTCGATGGCGCGCAGGCCGTAGGCGCGGCAAGCCACCGTCAAGCGCGACAGGCCGAAATGCCACTGATCGCCGGGATAGTCCGGATTGAGCCCACCAATATTGACGGTGCGGGCCTTTAGGCTTGCGGCATAATCCGCGACACCGAAATGCAGTGCTTCCAGCCGGCCGCCGAAAGAGGCAATCGCCTCGACATTGGCCATACCGAGCGCGGTTTCGATCAGCGCCTCAAGGCCGACGCGGGTCTTGTAGCCCTTGGCGATCTCGATCTGGTTGACCATCGCCTCGACCATGTAGAGGTCGGCGGGGACGCCGACTTTCGGAATTAGTAGCGTGTCGATCCGGTCGCCGGCCTGTTCCATCAGATCGACGACGTCCCGGTACATATAATGGGTGTCCAGCCCGTTGATGCGCACCGAGATCGTCTTGCCGCGGCTGCGCCAATCGATTTGGTTCAGCGCCTTTACGATATTGGCGCGGGCGCGCTCCTTGTCCGGCGGTGCCACCGCATCCTCGATATCGAGGAAGATATAATCTGCGGCCGAATTGGCGGCCTTCTCGATCATTTCCGGACTGGACCCCGGTACGGCAAGCTCGCTGCGCTGCAGACGGAGCCGGCGGAGGTGGTTGATGGTGTGGCTCATGATGATCTCCTGGTCCCGTCGTTCAGGCTGCCTTGGCGGCTGCGGTTGCCGCGGCGGAGCGGAACTGATTGATCGCCGCCGCCACGCCTGAGCCAGCCTCGATTTTTACGCCGCAATCCAGCAGCGTCAGTTCGGCGGCGCCGAGCGCGCCCAGCACCATCACCTCATTGAGTGAGCCGAGATGGCCGATGCGGAAAACTTTGCCGGCCACCTTGCTGAGGCCACTGCCGAGCGAGGTGTTGTAGGCGCGATAAGCGTGTTTTATGACCTCGACGCCATCGATGCCTTCGGGCAGGCGGATTGCCGATACGGTGTCAGAGTGCCATTTCGGCTCGGTCGCGCAGAGCTTGAGCCCCCAGGCGGAAACCGCAGCGCGGACGCCATTCGCGAGATGATGATGGCGCGCGAAGATGTTTTCCAGGCCTTCCTCGAAGATCAGGTCCAGCGCGGCGCGCAAACCGCGAAGCAATTGCGTCGGCGGCGTGTAGGGGAAATATCCGGTATCGTTGGTCTTGATCATGTCCTCGAAGGAGAAGTAGCAGCGCGTGTGGCGCGCAGTCTTGGAAGCTTCCAGCGCCTTCTGGCTGACCGAAAGGAAGCCCAGCCCGGCAGGCAGCATGAAGCCCTTCTGCGAGCCGGAAACGGCGCAATCGACACCCCATTCATCCTGGCGAAAATCGATCGAACCGATCGAGGAGACGCCATCGACGAAGAGCAGCGCGGGGTGGCCGCAGGCATCGAGTGCCGCGCGGACGGCGGCGACGTCAGAGGTCACACCGGTTGCCGTTTCGTTATGCGTCACGAACACGGCCTTGATCTCGTGCGTCTTGTCGGCAGCGAGACGTTCGGCATAAAGCTCGACGGGCACGCCCGTACCCCATTCCATGTCGAGGCAATCGACTTCGAAGCCGAGGCGCTCGGCCATGTCGACCCAGAGATGAGAGAACTGGCCGAACCGGCTCATCAGCAACTTGTCGCCCGGTGAAAGCACGTTGGTCATCGCCGCTTCCCAAGCGCCGGTGCCTGAGGACGGATAGATGAACACACGGCCGTTGTGGTTCTTGAACACCTTTTTGACGTCGGCGAAGAGTGGCAGCGTCAATTCCGGATAGCGCGGTGAGCGCATGTCTTCCATCGGCAGGTTCATCGCCTGGCGAATTTGTTCGGGAATATTGGTGGGGCCGGGAATGAAGAGATGATTGTAGCCTGCCATGGTTCCTCCGATGCATGCTGGTCCGAGAACGAACGTTTCCTCGACACACAGACTGCCTTTCGGACGGTCGCTCCACCACACTCCTTCGGGCAGAAAATAATGCCGGATGGGCAGCGCATTTGCGGCCCTTGCGGGTGGTCGGTTCTCATGGGTGGGCAGGCGGGGACTACCCGACGGGTAGGTCAGCCAACCTTTCGGCGGCGTTCCCTGGCGTAAAGGGCAACGGCCATGGCGCGATTGCGCACCTCAAGCTTGTCGTAGAGATTCTTGAGATGGTATTTCACCGTGTTCTCGGAAATTCCGGTCCGGCTGGCGATCTGGATGTTGGACCAGCCATGGGAGAGCATGCCCAGCAACTCCGTCTCGCGCGACGTGAGTTGTTGGAACGGTGTGTTCGAGATCTTGGAAAGCATCGTATAGGGAATACAGATCCGTCCCTTTATGACGGCGGTCAAGGTCGCAAAAAGGATTTCCGGATCCTCGAACTGGTAGCAAAGGCCATTAACGCCCAGCCGGATCGTCTCTTGAAGCACAGCGGGATCGTTCTTGTCAGCAAAGAGGACAACGCGTGGATCGAACCCGAGCCTGCCGATCTCCGTCAGCACGTCAGGGGCGTCCGCGTCGTCCAATTGCCAACTGAGAAGCAGGCAATCCGCCTCGACGGTGGCGAGCTTTTGAAAAAGCTCAGCCGAGCTCTGTGCGGTGTCAACGATCGAAAAGCCCGGCTTGTTTTCAAAAAGTCCGCGAAGGGCTGCCATGACAAGTGGATTGCGCTCAGCAACCAGAACACGCCCGAGAACCTTATGTGCATTTCCTGAAACCATGCGCCTCTCCCGTTGACGCAATAAAATTCCAGTATCTAAGTACCACTAGATCCCACATTGCCGACCGGCACCATGCGACGGAACGTATCCAGATTACCACGTTTGGGCATGCTGCATGGCGAGGGCACCTCAGCTCGTTCGCGGGCCTTACCTGCTGCGTTCTTGCAACGGCGCAAAGGCGCTTCTATTCTACCGCCGGGCGCTCGAAAAACTGAGACGGCATTCCCCAAGAATATCCCAAAGGGACAGAACGGGCCTGACGACATTTGCGTTTGGCCAGCGGCAATCACATCTGCATCCACTGAAATCCAGCAACGATCCGATCCGGGCCTATATGGAGATCAAGATGACGGACCACCGTGAAATCGATGCCATCCGCGCCCTATTGAGTTCCAAGCCTCGCCCCGTCGGATGGGCGGAGCGCCGGCATAGAATCGAGGAAGTCGGGGCTGCCTGGCCGATTGCCGACGATATCAAAGTGGAAGCGGTCGAATTGAACGGCTTCTCCGCGGAATGGTCATTGGCGCCGGGCAGCGATGCTTCGCATATTCTCATGTTCTTCCATGGGGGTGGCTACTGCTCGGGCTCGATCGTCAGCCATCGCCGCCTGGTGACCGAAGCCGGGCGTGCGGCGGGCGCGCGAACGCTCGCTGTCGGCTACCGCCTTGCGCCGGAAAATCCGTTCCCGGCAGCCCTTGATGATGCAATCGCCGCCTGGCGCTTTTTGCGCGAACACATAAAGGCCGAGCACATCGCCATCGGCGGAGACAGCGCAGGCGCGGGCCTCACCGTTTCGCTGATCAACGCGTTGCTCGCCAGCGGCGAGGCCTTGCCGGCGTGCGGCTGGCTGATTTCACCTTGGACCGATCTGACCCTATCTGGCACGACGCTGGAGACGAAGGATGCGATCGATCCGCTCATTCACAAAGGCTATTTGCTTGAGCTCGCCGAAGCCTACGTTCCCGCGCACGAGCATCGCAAGGATCCGCGTGTTTCTCCTCTTTATGCCGATTTGAAGGGAATGCCGCCGCTCCTCATCCAGGTCGGCTCCGATGAAACCCTGCTTGCCGATGCCACAAGATTTGCAGCGGCCGCGGGCGAAGCCGACGTCGAGGTGACACTCGAGATCTGGCCGCGCATGATCCACGCATGGCCGCTTTGGAATGCAAAGCTCGAAGCAGGACGTCAGGCGATCGTGCATGCGGGAAACTTCATTCGGCGATGCATCGATGGAGCAGAGAGATAGATCAAACATATCTCGATGTCACGGCGGCCCGTCCCGCATTCGCGATTTGCAAGGGCTTAACGACGCACAGTGAAAAAAGCGCCATGGGTGCTTCTAAGCTGCGACGCTTTCGGCATGAACATTTTCGAAGTTCATGCCGACCGCTGTGCAGCATGCTGCACAGCGGTGTAGTCGAATACCGGCAGCTTACTGCTGGCCCGTCTTGATAACCTTGTCGAAATAAGGCGCGGGCGCCACTGTCACGCGGATTTCGCGTACCTCATGGCGGTCCACCGTTCGCCGGCGGCTATCCGGTTCACCCCAAAGAACGGTGAGTTCCGTCCCTGGAATGGCATCTTCGACATTGACGAGAGCAAGCGAAATGAAGCGCTTTGCGTTCGCCGAATAGGCGGACCATTGCGAGACGCCCGCAAGCTTTCCGTTCTTCAGAACAGCGTCGGATTCGAATGTGGCGTACATGGGGGTGGGAAGCGCCATGAAGCGGCCAGGCTTTTCATTGTCGAACAGTGACGCCTTGACTGTCGCTGCGACATCGTCGTCATTCCAAACGAGTGTCACCTTGGTGCGCTTCTGATTGGCCGCCTTCTCCTTGAGAGCCGCCCGGCCTATGAAGTCGCGGTTCCAGTCGACAAGACCGCCATAACCCACTTCGATAGGGTCAACATAATAGTCCTCGATCCGATCGGAGACGAGACTACCGCCGAGTGACGCAATCGATTCCAGATAGTAGTTGTTGAGCCATTCGCGGTAGGGCTTCATTTCGGCGCTGTGATAGATCGCCGGCAGCGGCATTGGCATCCAGCCGGATTCCTGCGCCGTGGTGGAGTAGGCAAGCGCGCCGATCTTGCGCATTCCATATTTCTCGCCGGTCCTTTCCAGTGCTTCCCGCACGGCCTGTTGGTCTTCCCATTTGCCGTAGAGTTCGAAGCCTGGCGTGCCCGCCATGCCATGCCGCAACGCCCGCACGTTCTTGCCGGCGATCTGGAATTCGCCGATGAAGAAGAACTTGATTTCCGGCAGCGTATTGCCCGTTACCTCCTGCATGAGGGCCAATGCCTGCGGCCCCTGGAGCTGGAGCCGGAACACATCGCGCGGCGCCTGACGGACCGACCAGTTGTCATTCTTCTCTGCGCTCACGTCCAAAGATGTGCCTTGGGCATTGTAGAGAAGCCAATCGCTCGCAAACGGCGCACCGACGACGCGGAAAAACTCCTCCTCCTCACGGAACAGGATCGCGTCGGCGATGTAATTGCCGTCATGACCTGCAAGAACGATCTGCTTGGCCCGACGTACTTGAAACGGATCGAACTTGTTGAGCGCGAACTGCGACAGAAAGGGGATCACGTCCCGTCCGCGCAAATGCAGTTCGGTCATGTGATAGGATTGCTCCAGAAGCGCGACGCTGTCCTTCCAGGACTGCACCTCGTCGCGCCAGTTGGTGAATTCCGGGCGTATGCCCGGAAACACATATGGGCCGATATTGGACCCGCGCAGCAGCTTCACCGCTCCGCCCG
Organism: Rhizobium sp. BR 362; assembly: GCF_036528765.1. Classification (NCBI taxonomy): domain Bacteria; kingdom Pseudomonadati; phylum Pseudomonadota; class Alphaproteobacteria; order Hyphomicrobiales; family Rhizobiaceae; genus Rhizobium; species Rhizobium sp. BR 362. The sequence continues at coordinate 16,301 of NZ_JARWGH010000039.1, forward strand.
CTTCATTGATCAATGTTTCGAGGCTCCTCGGAGCTCCTCCACCAGCAGCCATGATACTCCTCCCGTGGCCGAATTGATGCATCCGTCGATGGCTGTTGCCACATCCATCATTTTCCGGATACTTTTTAGTATTTAAAATCCATTTGGTATGTCAAGCATCTTTGTTCGGCTCTGCTCACGGAAGGGACGCAGACGCGTCACGAAGGAACGCCCGCCTTGCAAGTAGACGGTTCGCCATGGCCGAAACGCACAAAAACACTTTTATCACCCGTTCACCGAAGTCACGGGCACCTGCCCTGATCAAAACTTGGCGGTGAATAAGGACGCTGACGACAACGGTTCAGCGCCCTTAGTTTTACATCATTCCTTTGTCTTGCCTTCAAAGTGCAGGAGGTCGCCGAGCGGCACGTACTTCTGGCCGTCGAATTGATAGAGCTGCAGCGCTTCAATCGGGAAAATGTCGCTTCCTTCCTTCGTGGTCATCGTGATGCCATCCAGAAGAAGCGGATTTTTCCAGCCATCCATATTTTGCACGGCCTTGATTAGCTCCTCGCGTGTCGGATTCTTGAGCTTCTCGAGAGCCTGGATCAAGGAATCGCCGATAGCATAACCAGTCTGACCGATCGTGTTTGCGAAATTGAAGTTCACCTTGGCTGCAGCAATTGCTGAGAGGTAGCGATCAATGCCCTCGTCGCCTGAGGGCTTGTCACTGATGATCGGCTTGAGGAAGTCCGACGTAATAATGCCCTTCGCGTTATCCAGGCCCACGGATTGAAGGACGGGGTATGCAGAGGAAAGGTTGGTAACCAGAGTCAACGGCTTCCATCCGCTTTCGGACTGGAAGCGGATGGCCTCGCCCCCCTGGCGCGGAGCAGCGATAATCACCAGGGTGTCCGCGCCGGAAGCCTTGAGGGTATTGAGTTGCGTTTCGACTGTCGGATCTTGTGAGGTTACAGGTTGACGTTCGATCACCTTCACGGCCGAGCCATCAATCGCGCGGTCGAAGGCCTTCATGAAGGTCTGGCCGGTTTCCGTGTTCAGATATAAAAACGCCACTTTGGCATTCGGCTTATTCGCCTTGAGGTATTCAGCGAACGAATCCGCCTCCGTCGAGAAGGAAGGCACAAAACCGACTTCCCATTTGGGAGCGTTCAGCGAGACGACACCGGAATACATGAAGATGTTCGGCACCTTCTTCTGCGTGATATAGCGGCCGATCGCCAGATTGTTTGGCGTCGCCGCCGTACCGACGAGAGCAAATACCTGGTCTTTCTCGACCATCTTCCGAACGTTCGCCAACGTGCGCTGGGGATCAAGACCATCGTCTTCGATGATAAGATCGATCTTGCGGGTCTTGCCGTCGCCCATCTTGACGCCACCTTTGGAGTTGGCCTGTTCGATCCGCGCGCGTATGCCTTCAGCGACGCCGCCGACGACAGCGACCGGCCCGGTCAGTGGTCCTGTTATACCGATTTTGATAGTGCTATCGGTGACACCAGGCGACAGTTCCGCCGCATTCACATTACTCGACCCGAGCAACACCGCGATGGCCAACGGCGTCGTGCATTTTTTCAGTATAGAGACAAGTCTCATGTCGGTTCCTCCCTCATTTCAATAGGGCGTCGGCTACTCGCCATCCTCCGAATAATCATCGACAGCCATTTTTCGATGAAGCCAGTAACGCCGTTGCGTGCGACCATCATGATGAGGATCAATGCAAGGCCGTAGATCAGATTGCCGAGGCTCAGGTTGATGTCTGACGCCCATGTCGGGATGAACACCATGAACAGACCGCCGAGAAACGCTCCGACGATGCTGGTGACGCCGCCGACGATGCTGCCGATCACGATGTTGATGGACAGGATCGCCAGGAACGACTCCGGGCTGATGAAACCGCTGATGATCCCGAACACACCGCCGCCCAGTCCCGCGAGCGCCGAACTTGCGGCAAATGCCCATAGGCGCGTACGTGTCAGGTTGATGCCGAGCGCTTGGGCAATCTGGGGATTATCCCGCTGTGCCCTGAGCGCGCGCCCGTTGTCGCCGAAGAGCATCAGCGAGACAAGGAGGGCACCGATGCCTGCGCATGTAAGCGATATGATATAGAGCCACAGCTCGGGGCTATCTGACATGAAACTCGGAGGTTCCGGGGCCTCGATCGGAAGCCCTGATACTCCACCCGTCAGATTTCCCATCTTGAGCAGCAATTGCGGGAACGCGGCCGCGATGCCGAATGTGACGATGGCAAGCTGCAAGCCCTGAAGCCTCAGTGCTGGAAGGCCGATGATCAGCCCAACCACGGCCGCCACCGCGGCTGAGGCAGGCAGCGTTACGAGCGGCGAGACGCCGTAGGTGGCGTTAAGGATCGCGGTAACGTAAGCGCCGACCCCGAACAGCGTTCCCTGCGCCAGACAGATTTGGCCGCCGAACCCCATCAGCAGGTTCAAACCGAGGATGGCAATGGCATAGGCAATGGCAATCGCCACCTGCTGAAGCGCGTATCCCGGCGCAAAGGCTGGGATAAGAATTGCGACGATCGCGAAGAGACCGAACTTGAGAGCGGCTGCGCGGAATCCATCATTCATAGCTTTGTCACCTTGTAGGAACCGAACAGGCCAACGGGCTTCACAAGCAGGATGATGAGCGTGAGGGCAATCGGCACCGCGATGCGCATGTCAGCGCCGATGAACGAGAGGTAGCCGGCACCCAAACTCTCGACGACGCCAACGGCGAGGCCGCCGACGATCGCGCCAAGCGGACTGTCCCAGCCGCCGAGCGTCGCTGCAGCGAGCCCGTAAAAGAGGATTGGCGTCATCATCGTCGGGCTGAGGAACAGACGGGGGGCAATGAGGATGGCGGCAAGCGCCCCGATCACAGCGGCAAAGCCCCATCCCAGCATCAGCATGCGTTCGACGTCGACGCCCACAAGCACGCTTCGAGCATGGTCGAAAGCCGCCGCGCGCATCGACAGGCCAAGCCGGGTGAACCGGAAGATAAAGCCCATTGCAAAAGCGATAACAACAAGAATCGTTAGCGTGCCGACGGCGGAAGCGAGCACACGAACGCCCTCGATATCGAAACCGCCTTCCGGGAAGAGGCTGGGGAACGGGAGCTGTTCGGCGCCCCACATCCACATGCACGCCGCTTGGAAAAGGACGAGGATGCCTAGCGTAATGACGACGATTGCTTCCACAGGAGCGCTCATCATCGGCCGGATAATGACGCGGAAGGTCACAACCCCTATACCGAATGCCACGAAGAGGCTCGCGAGGACCGCAAGCCAGAGCGGCACGCCCCATTGCATCAACTGCCAGGCAACATAGGCGGAAAAGGTCGCCATCTCGCCTTGGCCGAAGTTGACGACGTTGGTTGCCCTGAAGATGAGGACGAGCGCCAGGGCCAGCGCTGCGTAAATTGCGCCCGTGGTCAAGCCGCTGACGACGAGCTGGAAGAAGAGGCTCATCAGGCAACTCCCAGGTAAGATTTCTTGATGTCTTCGTTGTCGATCAGCTCCTTTGCCGCACCGCTCGCGACGATCTGGCCGGCCTCGATAACGAAGGCCCGGTCGGCATATTGAAGGGTGATGTCGACATTCTGCTCGACCACGAGCAGCGTCATGCCGTGCTCCTCGTTGAGCGTCTTGAAAATCGACAGGATTTCCTGTGTGATCGAAGGTGCGAGACCGAGCGATGGCTCGTCGCACATCAGAAGCTTCGGGCGAGACATGAGCGCGCGCGCAACAGCCAGCATCTGCTGTTCCCCGCCGCTTAGATTTCCCGCAAGCTGGTCGCGCCGTTCGCGCAGACGCGGGAATGTTTCATACCAGCGTTCCTTATCCTCCCTCACCTGTGATCGGTTGGAGACGATCGTCGCGCCGAGCGACAGATTTTCATCGACAGTAAACTCAGAGAAAGTTCCTCGTCCTTGGGGTATATGAGCGATGCCGAGTGCGAGACGCTTTTGCGCGACGATCCCGTCGAGCGGCGCACCGGAAAAGGCCACCGAGCCTTTGAACGGGAGCAGTCCGGATACGGCGCGCAGCAGCGTCGTCTTCCCGGCCCCGTTGGAGCCGAGCAGGGCGACAAACTCGCCTTCGCCCACTGAGAACGAACAGTCGAACAGCGCCTGCGTCTTGCCGTAGAATACCGAGAAATTCTTGAGATCCAGCGTCATGCCGCTTTCCCGAGGTAGGCGGCAATCACCGCATCGTTAGACTTGATTTCGGAAGGGGTGCCTTCGGCCAAGTTGCGGCCCAGGTGCAGCACAACGATCCGGTCACAAAGGCTCATGACCAAGCCCATGTGATGCTCGATGAGAAGAATGGAGAGGTTCCGTTTGCGTCTGATACCGTCGACGAGCGCTCCGAATTCGTGGACTTCGCCGTGCGTCAGACCGCCGGCAGGTTCGTCAAGCAACAGAATTTTAGGTTCGGCAGCAAGCGCGCGAGCAATCTCCATGCGCTTCTGCAGGGGATAGGGAAGCGATCCGGCCAAGCGCGGGGCGAGCTCGACCATGCCGACCTCTTCAAGCACCGCTAATGCCTTCTCGCGTGCGGACCGTTCCTGCGACCTTACACGGAATGGAGCGAAGATCGCTTGGGTGAACTTGCCGCCAAACCGGTGATGCGCCCCGATCATGACATTCTCCAGAACCGTCATCGAGGCATAGAGGCCAAGGTTCTGGAAGGTCCTTGCGACGCCCATTCCGATCATGTCGCGCGAGCCCACGCCCTTGAGCGGCTGGCCGTCAAGCATGATCGATCCGCTTGTGTAACTGACAAGCCGGGTCGCGGCGTTGAGGAAAGTCGATTTGCCCGCTCCGTTCGGTCCGATCAAGCCACAGATTTCTCCTGCCTTCACGGAAACCGACACGTTGGTCAGGGCCTTGACCCCGCCAAATTGCACGGAAACATCCCGCGCCTCGAGCACAAGGCGCACCTCGGCGATGCTGCTGTCGCTCACTGATTTCCTCCCTACCGAAGCGGTCTCTCCTCGGCTTGTCCATTTCTCTTGTTGACAGCCCAATCCGCTTTGGATACCTATCAGTATCCGAAGACGTTTCGGTATGTCAAGCACCATTGGGCATCGCGATTGCTGCTCTAAGGAAACGTCCTCAGAATTCGTGCCGCCGGGCTGGAGAACATGGCGGCAGGGTTCCGCGAGGGAGGGGTGAGGGAGGAAATCAATGACAGGAACGCACACTGAACTGACGGGCGAAAATCTCTATAGGGATCCCTATCCGGTCTACGCGAGGCTACGTGCGGAGCAGCCGGTGGCTTTCTTCGAGGGGACGAAGGAATATTTCATTACGCGGTTCGACGACTGCCGCACGATCGGCGGCAACGACAAGGTGTTCGGGCCGTCGGGCTCGGCGGACCGTCCGGAAGCTCGCGTCATGGGCATGCCGAATGTCCTAACCATGTCTGGCGAGGATCATCAGTGCCTCCGCCAGGGTATCGACGAAAATCTCACGCAGGAACGCGTGCGTTCGTTTGTCGAAGGTCTGACACGCCCGGTCGTGCAGCGTTACATCGACGCCATCAAGAAGAATGGCGAAGCGAACCTGACGGCGGAACTCTTCGAGCCGATCTCGGTGCGGTGTATTGGCGACGTCATCGGCCTGAGGGAGACGCCAAACGAAACCCTCGTGGAGTGGTTTCACGCGATGGCGCTGGGCTTGCAGAACGTCAGCAATGATCCGGCCATATGGAAGCGACTGGACGAGGCGCTCGCCGACATCGACAGGCAGATGGGCGATCTTTACCAGGCGTGCCTTTCGAAGCCGAACCACTCGCTGCTCAGCCATGTCATGTACGGCGGCATGCCAAAGGGCGAGGTTCGCAGTTGGGAGGAGATCTCCCCGACCATGCGCGTCATCATCCTCGGCGGTCTTCAGGAGCCGGGGCATGCAGCGGCAAACGCCTGCGCGGGTCTTCTTTCAAATCCCGACCAGGCGAAGCTTATGGCGGAGCAGCCGCAGGAAAACGCGATGCGCGCCTTCGACGAAGGTCTGCGCTGGATTGCGCCCATCGGCGTAACGCCGCGCATCGCCAGAGAAGATTTCGAGATCGCCGGCACGGTCATCCCCAAGGGATCGTCCGTCGCTATCGTCATGGGATCGGCCAACCGCGACGAGACGCGTTTTGAAGATGCCGACCGCTTCGACATGTTCCGCAAGAAGAAGCAGCACCTGTCATTTGGATTCCGTCCGCACTTCTGCTCCGGCCACTTCCTGTCCCGTGCGATGGGTGAGATTGCGCTGACCGAAGTGTTTCGGGAGTTGCCCGATCTTCGTCTCGATGTGTCGCGGGAAATCAAGGGCAAGGGTTGGCGGTTCCGTGGCATCTCCGACCTCCCCGCGAAGTGGAATGCGTGATGTCGCTGATCATCGACTGCCACGGCCACTTCACGACCGAACCGCCGGAGCACCACGCTTTCCGTACGGCGCAAGTCGCCTATGCGGAAGGAAAGGCTTCCGAGCCACCCGTTTATCCGGGAATCCCCGACAAGCAGTTGTACGACATTATTGCGGCGAACCAGCTCAAAATTCAGCGCGAGCGCGGATCGCACGTGACGCTGCTCAGCCCCCGTGCTTCCGGCATGGGACACCATGTGCCGGGGCTGTCGGTCGCCAAGGAGTGGTCGCGCCTGTCGAACGACAATATCGGACGGATCGTCGACATGTTCCCGGATAATTTCGCGGCCGTCTGCCAGCTTCCGCAGACGATCGATGGCGACCTGTCTGATGTCATCGAGGAGTTGGAGCGCTGCGTCGAAAACGGTTTCGTCGGATGCAATCTCAACCCCGACCCGTCAGGCGGGCGTTGGAGCGCGCCGCCGATCTATGATCCATGGTGGGACCCGATGTGGGAAGCAATGGTCGCCCTCCGCGTCCCCGCGATGATCCACGTTTCCAGCTCCTGCGAGCGCTGTCTCCATATGACGGGCGCGCACTATATCAACGCGGACACGGCGGTGTTCATGCAGTTGGTTCAGGGAGACCTGTTCGAGCGCCATCCGGAACTGAAGCTCATCATACCACATGGGGGCGGGGCCGCGCCTTATCACTGGGGCCGCTATCGCGGCCTGTCGATCATGCTCGAAAAGCCGGGCCTCGACACGCACCTGATGAACAACGTGTTCTTCGACACCTGCGTCTACCATCAGGCGGGCATCGATACGCTTTTCCGCGTCGTCGACACCAAGAACATCCTGTTCGGTTCCGAGCTGCTCGGCGCTGTGAAGGCGACCGATCCGGAGACCGGGCACCCGTTCGACGACACGAAGAGATACATCGACCATCTCGCCCTCGACGATCATCAGAGACAGGCGGTCTTCGAAGGAAACGCGCGACGAGTCTATCCGCTTTTGGACGAAAGATTGCGCGGGCGCGGACTTTGAAGCCCAGAGCACTTCCAGGAAAAGTGCGAAGCGGTTTTCCGTCCGGAATGCGTGAAAACAACGGGATAGAGCAGGAAAGCGTTTCCGTAAAGCGCTGACCGCTCGAACGAATATCAGGGAGAAATCATATGGCTTCCAGCCAACATCTAAGCCTCGCAGGCGGGGCGCAAGGGTTCAACTGGCTCCCGGTCTTCGTGGCCGAAGAGCATGGAATTTTCGCCAAGCACGAGCTGGTGATCGAATATAAGAAGATGGGTACCGTCGACAAGGCGACCACAGCCGTTGTCGAAGGCGAGGCCGATCTCGCGATAACGCCACCTGAAGGTGCCGTCTCGAACTTCGCCAAAGGCGGCGAGCTCAGGGTCATCGCCTCGAATTCCAATCGTCTGCCGATGTCGCTCGTCGCTCAGCCTTCGATCAAGACGATCGAGGACCTCAAGGGCAAAAAGGTCGGCACCTCGTCACTGACAGAGGGCACGGCGATCTACACTCAAATGCTGCTGTCCAAGGAAGGCCTGCGGTATCCCGGCGACTACGAATTCGAACTTGCCGGCATCCACACTAAGCGCTGGGAAGCCCTGCAGGCGGGGGAAATTGCCTGCGCTCCACAGCCCGCGCCATGGAATTTCCTGGCCGAACGCGAAGGCTACAACCTGATCGGCGAGATCAACGATGTCATCCCCGAGATCGTCTTTGCCGCTGTCATCGGCCGCAAAAGCTGGTTGGACAGCAACCGCGATGTGGTCGGCCGTTTCCTCAAGGCGCTGTTCGAGGCCTATGCGATAACAAACGACCCGAGCCGCGACGACATCACGCTTCCGATTTTCCAGCGGATTACCACGAAAGACGACAGCGAACTCGCCTCACGCGGCCTTCACTACATGCGAGACATGGGCATGTGGCCCGGCGATCTTTCAATTCCGCAAGCTGCGATGAATGCCACGGTCGACTTGATGATCCGGGCCAATCTGCTTGACGAAGCAGCCAGATCGAGCGCCGCAGGCGTGTTCGAGCGCAGCTTCCTCCAGGGCGCGGTCGGCTGGTTGAAATACGTTTGATTGCATCTCGGGAGGTTCCCAATGAAGGTAATGACCAAGACACAGCGGACGGATCGCGAGATATGTGAAGCCCTGGGCAAGCTGGGTGTCGCCACAGTCCATGAAGCGCAAGGCCGCAAGGGATTGCTGGCCCCGCATCTGCGCCCCGTGATCGAGGGCGCGCGCATCGGCGGCACGGCGCTCACGTGCGAGGTACCTCCGGGTGACAACTGGATGATCCATGTCGCCCTGGAGGTCGCGCAGCCCGGCGATATCCTGGTCGTCACACCGACCTCGCCATGCACGGACGGATATTTCGGCGATCTTCTCGCGACATCGTGCAAGGCGCGCGGAATTCTGGGACTCGTGATCGATGCCGGCGTACGCGATGTCGCCGACCTCAGGTCCATGAACTTTCCCGTCTGGTCGAAGGCGATATCGGCCCAGGGCACGGTCAAGGAGACGCTGGCAAACGTCCAGGTCCCCGTGGTCTGCGCCGGAGCCTACATCGAGCCAGGCGATGTCATCGTCGCCGACGACGATGGTGTCTGTGTGATCAAGCGCGACGACGCCGCGATGGTCCTCGAAAAAGCGCGCAAACGCCAGAAAATGGAAGACGAAAAGCGCGGTCTCTACGAGAGGGGTCAACTCAGCCTCGACATTAACAACATGCGTCCGCAGCTTGAGGCGAAAGGCCTGATCTATGAATAGCGCAACAGCACTGCGCATACCCCGGCGGGTCGTCACAGGTATCAGTAATGGCAAGTCGGTGTTCATCAGCGACGGCCCGGCGCCCAATGCCCACATATACGAGTCTGTGCCAGGCCACCTTACCTCGGTCCTTTATGCAACTTCGGCGAAATCCTGCCTTCCGCAGCCTCATACGGAGCAAGCGCCGCCGCAAATCCTGGTCACCCCCGAACCGGGTGAGACGAAGCTGATGATCGTCGTCTTCCCGCCGGACTCGGTATTTGCGACCGTCGATCCGGCGGCCGCCTTCGAGGAACAGGCGGTACATATCCCAGGCCTAATCCAGGCGTTCGAGCCCGACGCCCCCGGTATGCACACCACCGACACAGTGGATTACGACATTGTCCTCGATGGCGAGGTCTGGCTCGAACTCGATGACGGCGCCGAAACGCTGCTGAAGCAGGGCGACGTCGTCGTCCAATGCGGCACGCGCCATGCCTGGCGCAACAAGAGCGACAAGCCCGCGACCATGTGCTTCGTCCTTATCGGCGCTGAAAGAGAGTCATGACGATGACGCGGGAGGACAACAATCGCTTCTTCGACTGCGTCATCGTCGGCGGCGGACATGGCGGCGCGCAGACAGCGGCAGCGCTCAGGCAGTCCGGGTTCGGTGGGACCATTGCGCTGATCAGCGCCGAGCCGGAAGTCCCCTACGACCGCCCTTCGCTGTCGAAGGAATATCTCGCAGGCAAGAAATCCTTCGAAAGGATGCATCTGAGGCCGCAGGATTTCTGGACTTCGCGACAAGTGGAACTGATGCTGGGCAGGCGTGTGACCACCGTCGATGCGGCAGCCCATGTCGTCGTCACGGACCTTGGCGAACGCTTCTCATACGGCAAGCTCGTCTGGGCCGCCGGTGGCGAACCGCGGAGGCTTTCCTGCCCCGGCAGCGAGCTTACCGGGATCTGCTATATCCGCAGCAAGGCGGATTGCGATGCGCTCGTCGAAGTCCTTCCCAGCGCCGAAAGGATCGTGATCGTCGGGGGCGGATATGTCGGTCTCGAAGCGGCAGCGGTGTTCCGCGAGATCGGCAAACAGGTCGTTTTGGTCGAGGCGCTCGATCGTGTACTCGCTCGTGTGGCCGGGGAGCCGGTATCGCGGTTCTACGAGGCCGAGCATCGTGCACATGGCGTCGACATCCGCCTCAACTGCGGTGTCGGCTCTCTGGAGGGGCTTAACGGCCGGGTCAAGAACGTGGTGCTTGCGACCGGCGAGAAGATCCCGGCCGATATCGTCGTGGCCGGAATTGGCATTGTCCCTTCGGCCGGCCCGCTGATTGAGGCGGGCGCGGAAGGCGCAAACGGTGTGGATATCGACGAGTTTTGCCAGACGTCCCTGCCGGACATTTACTGCATCGGAGACTGCGCCCGGCTGAGACATGGCCGTGGCATTCGCATCGAATCTGTGCAGAACGCGACGGATCAGGCGACGACCGCTGCAAAGGCTATCTGCGGCGAACTCAAACCTTACGATGCGACGCCCTGGTTCTGGTCCCATCAATACGATTTGAGGATGCAGACGGTTGGTCTCAACTATGGCTTTGACAGCGTGGTCACACGGGGTGATCCCGCCAGCCGCAGCTTCAGCGTCATCTACCTGAAGGAGGGGGCGGTTCTCGCCCTCGACTGCGTCAACGCATCTCGCGATTACGTACAGGGGCGAAAGCTTGTCGATAGCTCGGCAAGGATCGACCGCGACGCCCTGGCCAACACATCGAAACAACTCAAGGAACTCAGCGCCGACGCGCCGTGAGGCATTTGTGGCGCGGAATGAAAGTGGAGGAAAAAATGTCTATGATATCGGTGCGTACACGGGACGGAGAGCTCTATAGTTTCGAGGCAAGAGTGGGCGCTTCGCTGATGGAGAATATCCGGAGCGCGGGCCTCGACGAGCTGCTTGCAATGTGTGGCGGCTGCCTTTCCTGTGCCACCTGCCACGTCTACGTCGAGGAATTGCCGAAGAACGCCAGCCTACCAGCGCCCTCGATCGACGAGAGCGAATTGCTGGAGGGGTCCGACTACCACCAAGAGAACTCGCGGCTTTCCTGCCAGATTCCCTTTGATGAGACTCTAAGCGGAATCGTCGTTCGCATAGCCCCTGAAGAATAGCGATTGATCCCCTCGCATCAGAGACAAGCATAAACCGTTCGAGCGGGCCTTAGCCCGCATGGGGACGCGCCCATCTTAGCACCGTCGCTGATGACGGCGACGTGGCAGTGGTTGAAGAGCTGCTCAGTTCGTTGGGGACGCCGCCCTCGCTTCCTGTGAGGCGCGATACATTGCTCCGAGAACGATCCGCACCATGTCACCCGGCGCTTCGTGTTTCAGAAAGCTCGAAATACCGCCATATGTCAGCTCGAGCACGATGCCGCCAATGTAAAATGGAGTTGCCGGCGGTCGCATGACGAGGCCTAGTTTCCGGATTAGAATCTCCCCGACACCTTCCCACTGGTCGCGAAACAGCTTGATGTGGCGGTCCCCAAGCGTCTTGTCATGCTGGGCCATTCTCAGAAGTTCGATTGCCAGCATGCCCCATCTACGATCGTCCCCCCGATCGTTTGCCCAATTTGCCAGCACGTCGATCAACTTGATCGGATCGTCATAGTTTCCAAGCAGGTCGGTGAGCTGAACCACGTCCCCACCGGCATTACCGGCAAGGAGCTGTAGAAAGATGTCTTCTTTGTTGGCGAAGTTCGAATAAAAAGCGCCCTTCGAGTAACCCGCCTCTTCCGCAATTCGTTCGATCGAGGCGCCCGCATAGCCGTAGCGCGCCATCACTTCATACGCGGACTCAAGGAGCTTTTCCTTCGTCCTAGCCTGACTTTGTTCACGTGTCAGCCGTGCCATTCGCAAATCCTGTCGTTCCAGTATCTAGAAACTGACGCGTACCTCAAAAAGCAATGATCATACAATAGCCAATAGCAAACAAATCAACGCCCAGAAGATAGGATACTCTGGCCCCATCTTCTGCCAACGCCAATTCGCGCCGTTGATCTTCACAACCGCATAGGCCGCACCCAGCACAACGAAGGCACCAACCACCGCTGCGACATGCGGGTAGATCGAAAAAACCAGACCGATTGCAGCCACAGCTTCCATCGCCATGGTGATGCCGACAAAGACCATAGGTGGACGGAAGCCGGCGTCGTCGAATGTTCCCGCTGCCTTCTTGTAGTGCAATCCCTTTCCGATCAGGTGAGGCACGAACCATACACCGCAAAGCACCCGTAGCCACTCCACCAAATCGATATGCATTCCCCCTCCTTGACGCCGCTCGATCCTGTTTTTCCGAGGCACCGAGAAAAACAAGATTTTCTTCGCTTGCCTTTTCAGATACCAAACGGTATTCACAATCCATTGCGAATGTCAATGCGATGCGGCTTTTGGAAGCGGGAGGATGGGTCATGAATACAATGCGTGCTGCACGGTTGCATGCAGTTGGGCAACCAATGAGCCTCGATGAGGTCGAGCGGCCCATTGCAACCGGAAGCGATGTCGTTGTCCGGGTGAAGGCCTGTGGAATGGTCCCAAATCTTGCGAACGTTCTTGCAAATTGGGAAACTTGGTACCCGCAGATGCCGCTGCCGCCACGGCCGGCAATTCACGGTCTTGACCCCAGCGGAATTGTTCATCAGGTGGGCCCGCAAGTTGTCAGTATAAAGCCGGGCGATCGCGTGTACGTTAATCCAGGTCGCTTCTGTGGAGCTTGTCATCATTGTTCGTCCGGAAAGCCGCAAGCGTGCGAGTATTGGACGCTGGGTGGATATTTCGGCTACAATCCCAAGAGCATGGAGATGTTCGATCGCTATCCATATGGCGGTTTCGGTGAGTATATGCTCGCTCCACAGGCGCAGATCGTAAAGATTCCCGAGAAGATGAGTTTCGTAGAGGGTTCCCGTATGGGTTACCTTGGAACTTCCTACGCCGCTTTGAAGAAATGCGGGCCGCTGATGGGCAAGACGCTTATCATCAACGGTGCGACCGGCACGCTCGGTCTCGGGGCAGTACTATTCGCTCTTTCGATGGGGGTCGCCAGAATTTATGCCGTGGCGAGGGGTGAGAAGCTGCTTGAAAGACTGAAGGCGATTGCTTCCGATAGGATCGTGACCTTTTCAAACGCCAACGGATCGTCTGGAGCCTTCGTCAGGGAGCAGACGAACGGAACGGGTGCCGATCTGATGCTCGACACCCTCGGGGCGAAAGCTCCGCTCGAATCCATGCTAGATGCGATGAGGGGAGTGAAAAGGGGCGGCCGCATCGTAAATATCGGCGGCACGTCCGGCGAACTCCCCGTCGATGTTAAATGGTGGATGGACGAGCAAATGGAATTGATTGGCTCGGTCTGGTTCACCGCGGCCGAGGGCATGGAGATCGCCGCGATGGTCGAGGCAGGGATCATCGACTTGTCCGTCATGTCGCCGATGGTTTGGCCGATCGAGAAAATCAATGAAGCGATCTCTGGCGTCGGGAAGGACGAAGGCGGCTTCACCTATTATGCGGTGGAACTGTAGTTCCGAGTCATGGAACCCCGTTTCGCCTCCAGAACTCAAGCGGTTTGGTGAGAGACACTGCTGAAACCTGAAACGCTCTAAATCCTCCGGCAGGAATTGCCCGGAACGAATTTTGGCGTGAGGACAAAATCCTGCGGCGGTTCGACGGCGCCGTCTGGATTGGTGATGCGGTGCATGAGGCGGCGGGCGATGAGGCCGCCGAGCGCTAATGTATCCTGAACCACCATGGTTATGCGCGGCGTGATGACCGAGCTCCATTGCACATTATCGATCATGGCAAGCGAGATGTCTTCCGGACAGCGGAAACCCAGTTCCTGCATGGCCTGCAATGCCGAAAGCGCGACGATATTGTTGGCGCCGAGGATCGCGGTGGGACGCTCCGGCTGGATCAGCAGACGCATGGCCGCCTCGTAGCCGGCGGTGCGTGTGAACTGTCCGTCGACCACGAAATTCTGGTTCACCTCGACACCGGCATTGGCCATGGTCTCGGCAAAGCCACGATAACGCTCCGTCGCCGTATGCATGTGGCTCGGGCCGGTGATAAAAGCGATGCGCCTGTGGCCCAGTTGCAAGAGATGTTCAGTCAGCATCGCGCCGGCAAGGTAGTTGTCTGAGCCGACGAAATCGCGCTGAATGCCAGCAACTTTCTGGTCGAAACAGACAATCGGCACGTTTAGGCCGGCCACGAAATCCATGTAGTCCTGATCATACCCCGACGGCGCAAGCGCCAGGCCGGCAGTCTTGAGGCCGATCAGGTGCTCGACCATCGCCCTCTCGCGATCCGTCTTGCCGGAGGAATCGGTGACGACGACGAAGTGCTCGTGGTCGAGCGCATAATTCTCCAATTCGCGCCGAATATCTCCGAAAAACGGATTGCCGACATTGCCGACGACGAAGCCGATCATACGGCTGCGCCCCCGCGCCAGGYTTTGGGCAAGCGGATCTGCAACGAAGCCGACAGCGGCAATCGCCTGGCGAATTTTCTCCAGCGTTTTCTGGCTAACGCGCGCCGGATTGCTGAGCGCCAGCGACACCGTCGAGACGGATACGTCAGCGAGTTTGGCGACGTCGCGAATTGTAGCCATATATTTTTCGAACCGTTTCTATCGCCTCTAGCGTATCGATCGAAGAAACTTCCTTCAATGAATCGCTGTCATAAATCTAGCATTTGTCGGCCATGAAGCAATATGCAGAAAGAGATTTCAACAGTGCGCTTGACATGCAGGGCGAGAGGATCAATGATTAAATCGAACCGGTTCGATAGAGCCGTAACTCTTGGGAGGATGGTGTGACCGACACAGCGATCAGTAGCGGCCATGATGTGGCCGATGGCAAAGCATGGTTTGGACATGACCGCTTCGGCATGTTCATCCACTTCGGGCTTTACGCACTCGGCGCGCGCCACGAATGGCTGAAGAACCGCGAGGAGTTCACTACCGAGGCGTATCAGAAATATTTCGATAACTTCGACCCCGATCTCTATGACGCCCGCGAATGGGCACGTCGAGCTCGCCAGGCCGGCATGAAATATGTCGTCCTCACCGCCAAGCATCATGAAGGCTTCTGCCTTTGGGATAGCAAGGTGACCGACTACAAGGTCACAAACACGCCCTATGGCAAGGACCTGATCGGCCCTTATGTCGAAGCGCTTCGCGCCGAGGGGCTGAAGGTCGGCTTCTATTATTCGCTGCTCGACTGGCATCATCCGGATTTCCCGATCGACGGACATCACCCGCAGCGTAACCATCCGGATGCCGCCAAGCTCAATGAGGGCCGCGACGTCAAGCGCTACGCGCAGTACATGCGCGATCAGGTGACCGAACTTCTGACGAACTTCGGCAAGATCGATGTGATCTGGTTCGATTTCAGCTATCCCCGCCGCGTCTACAAGGGCCTCTCCGGCAAGGGGCGCGCCGACTGGGAAAGCGAAGACCTTATGAAGCTGGTGCGCCGGTTACAGCCGGACATCATCGTCGGCGATCGTCTCGACCTACCGCGCGATGCCGACCACATGCCCGATCTCGTCACGCCGGAACAATATACGCCACGCGTCGCTCCGACGGTTGCCGGATTGCCGGTGCGCTGGGAAGCCTGCCACACCTTCAGCGGTTCCTGGGGTTATTATCGCGACGAGACGAGCTGGAAAGACGCTGGCCAGCTCATCAACATTCTGATCGATACAGTCTCGCTCGGCGGCAACCTGCTCATGAATATCGGCCCGACCGGCCGCGGTACTTTCGACGCGCGTGCCATCAAGGCGCTCGACACCTATGGCGAATGGATGCGACTGAACGGCCGCGCGATCTATGGTGCCAGCCCCTCCACCTACAAGGCTCCAAGCGGCTGCCGCTTCACCCAGAAAGGTAACCGGCTCTATCTGCACATCCAAACCTGGCCGTTCCGCCACATCCATATCGAAGGACTGGGACGCAAGGTCAAATATGCGCAGTTCCTGCACGATGCCAGCGAACTCCATTGGCTCGACCCGGATGCCGACGTCGATTCTAACATCGGCGTTGCCGTCGGAGAAGGCATGCTGAGCCTGGAGCTGCCGGTGCTCAAGCCGGATGTCGTGACGCCGGTCATCGAACTGATCCTCAAGGACTGAAGGAGAGAGCAAAGCCCAACCGCCCGGTGCCGTCATGAGCCGCGAAGCCGAACTCATTGCTGCAATGACCCCCTTGATCGCCGATCTGGCCGAAGATGGCAATGGCGCCGTCGCCCTCGCTGGATCGCGCGGCAAGGGACGCTCGGATGCGCAATCGGACTTCGATTTCCGGGTCTATGCCGATGCCTATCGCGGACCGGAAGTTCGACAAACCGAATCATGGCGGCGTTTCGAGGCCGCTCTGCAAAGCTGGCAGGCCGAAGGCATCCGCATGGATGGCGTCTGGATGCGCCGTTACGCCGGCGTTCAGCGCGATCTGGACTCCTGGCTTGCCGGCATGCCCGTGCCCAAGACCTTCGAATGGACGATCTGGGGCTATCACCTGCCGACGGATCTCGTCAGCCAGCAGATCATTGCAGACCCCCGCGGTCTGCTGGCCGGCTGGAAACAGCAACTGGCGCAGTATCCGGAAGCGCTGAGAGCCTTCGTCCTCAGCCAATACATGAATGTGCTGCGCTATTGGGCCAGGGATTATCACTATGAGAGCAAGATCGCCCGTCGCGATCTCGTCTTTCTCGTCGGGCTGACGGGCAAGCTTGTCAACGCCATCCTGCAGACGGTTTTTGCCTTCAACCGGGTCTATTTTCCAGGCGACGGCTGGAATCTGCCGATGGCATCCGAACTCGAGCGGCTGCCGCCCGACTTCATCGAGCGGATGACCGCCATTCTGGAGCCGGGCAAAGATCCGGATATCTGGCAGCGCCAGCGAACGGGACTGATCGGTCTGATCGCCGACCTGGAGGACATGATCGCGGCCTGAACGGGCCGCAAGACCAAGCCGGAGGGGAGCGTCCGAAGTGTGATCAGCGTCACTGCAACCAAAGTCATTATGGAGGAGGACCATCATGAAACGTTCATTGATCTTTGCCGCCGCTCTTGCGGCGAGTTCATTACCTGGCATCGGCGCGCAGGCGCAGGATGCTCCCGTAACCCTAACCTGGCAGATGTGGGGCGAGCCCAACGATGCGCAGCTTTGGCAGCAATTAGCCGATCTCGTCACCCAGCAATATCCCGACATCAAGGTCCACCTACAGCTTTCGGGCTGGACGGACTATTGGACGCGCCTGCCGGTTCTGACGGCATCGGGCCAGGTCGCCGATATCGTCTCCATGCAGTCGATGCGCATGCCCAATTTCTATTCGATCCTGACGCCCCTCGACGACTACGTGAAGAACAGCGATGTGAAGGTGGCGGACTTCGAGACATCGATCATGTCGGGGCTCTCCCATGACGGCAAGCTTTACGCGCTGCCTTACGACGTCGGCCCTTGGATGGTGTTCTACAATCGCGACAAGTTCGCCGCCGCCGGCTTGAAGGAACCTGCCAAGGACTGGACGTTCGACGACTTCAAGGCCGACGCCAAGGCGCTGACGAAGGACGGAACCTACGGTTACGGCACTCAGGCCTTCGATTTCATTGCCGGGCCTGTTGCTCTGGGCGCGGAATACTTCAATTCCGACAATGAATTCGACCTTACCAATGCCGGCTTTGTCGATGCGTTCAGCAAATATGCCGATCTCACGGCCAAGGACAAACTCTCGCCCGTCTTTGCCTCGGCAGCCGATGCCTCCGCAGCAAGCGGCCGCTTCGCCTCGGGTAATGTCGCCATGTATATCGATGGCCCCTGGACGCTGATTACCGCGCAGGCCAACGTGAAGTTCAAGATCGGCATCGCGCCGCTGCCGCGCGGAAGCGGCCCGTCGCGCTTCATCACAGCCGGCTCGGGCTGGGGCATTTCCACCGCCAGCCAGCACAAGGACGCCGCGTTCAAGGCGCTACAGGTGCTGACCGGTCCAAAGGCAGCCGAAATCCTCGGCACGGCCGGGCGCGCGCTGCCGGCGCGGCTTGCGCAGCAGACCGCCTGGTATGACGGTGCGGCCAAGAATGTCAGCGGCACCCGCGACACGCTGCAATATATGTTCTCCCACACCACCCCCTTCCGCCTTAACGAGAAATGGAACCAGTTCGAGAACCTGGTGATGCAGTATGTACCGCTCGCGCTGACCGGAGACTCGAAGCCCGACGGCGTGCTGAGCGACATTCAAAGCCAGCTTCCCTAACCCTAAGGTATCTGGCCTGCCTGCGGTCGGGGCTTACCAGCTCGACCGCAGCGCCCCTTGCCGGAAAGGAGGCCCCATGATGCTGGGCAAGCATACCGACATGATTGCCAAACCAAAGCCACGCCCTCGCAACTGGTTCAGAGGCGAGGGATGGACCGCTTTGTTCTTTCTGCTGCCGGGCTTGATCGGCATCGTCGTGTTCCTCGTCCTGCCCATTTTTGCTTCGATCGCGCTCAGCTTCACCAACTGGCAATTGCTCGGCACGCCGCGTTTTGTCGGCATTTCCAATTACACGCGCCTGTTTACGACCGACCCGCAATTCTGGACGGTCATGCGCAACACCATCTTCTTCACCGTCGAGTATCTGGTGCTGAATATCGTCATCTCGCTGGGATTGGCGACCTGGATTTCGAGCTTGAAAATAGGCCAGCGCTGGTTCCGGGTGATCTTATTCCTCCCGACCTTTACCCCGCTCATTGCCGGCGCCATGGTCTGGATGCTGATCTTTACCAGCGGCGGTCTTTTCGACAGCCTGATGGCCGCGCTGTCGCTACCGTTCGCAGGCGTTCTCAACGATCGCACGCTCGCCATGCAGGCTGTCGTCCTCACATCGATCTGGGCCGGCGTCGGCTACAATACGGTCCTGTTCAATGCTGCCCTCGACATGGTGCCGGCAACCTATCTGGAAGCAGCGCTGATAGATGGCGCGACGGCCTGGGACCGCTTCTGGAAAATCCGCCTGCCGCTGATCTCGCCGACCTTGTTCTTCGGCACGGTGATGACGGCGATCACGTCTTTACAAGTCTTCGATCAGATTTTCGTCATGACGAAGGGCGGGCCGGGATCGTCGACCGCAACGCTCGGCTATGCCATCTACCAACGCGGCTTTCAAAATTTCCAGATGGGTTATGCCTCGGCCATCGCCTGGGTGATGTTCGCGCTGATCATGGCGCTGACGGCACTGCAATTCTGGTTCCAGCGCAAATGGGTGCACTATGATGCATAAGTCCAAAAGCAGAGCGCGCCGAAAGCTTGTGCTCGATATCATCAATCATGCCGCGCTTACGCTTGTGGCGATCGCGTTCCTGTTTCCGTTCTTCTGGATGGTGTCGAACGCGGTGCGCTCGAATGCCGAAGTAACGGCGATACCGGTGCACATCCTTCCTGAGGTTTTCGAATGGGGTAATTTTGCCGCCGCCTGGACCAGGCTGCCCTTCGGCCGCTTCTTCCTCAACAGCGCCATCATCGCCGTCTGCGTGACGGCGATCACCGTCGTGGTTTCCTGCCTTTCCGGCTACGCCTTTGCGCGGCTGAGGTTCAGGGCGCGCGAAATGCTGCTGCTTGGCTATATCGGCACGCTGATGGTGCCACCGTTGATGCTCATCATTCCGCTGTTTCTGATCGTCAACAAGCTGGGCCTCGTCAACACCTTCCCCGGCGTGATCCTGCCGGTCTCCTTCGGCACCTTCGGCGCATTCCTGATGCGGCAATTCTTCCTCTCGATTCCGATGGAGCTTGAGGAGGCGGCAAGGATCGATGGCGCCTCCCGCCTGCGCATCCTCGTCAGCATCATCGTGCCGCTGTCGATGCCGGCGATCGGCCTCTTGTCGCTGTTCACCTTCATCGGTCAGTGGAACAATTTCCTCTGGCCGCTGATCGTCATGACCGGTGCCGACAATGCCACCCTGCCCGTCGGCCTCACCATGTTCCAGACGCAGCAGGGCACGCAGTGGAACTATCTGATGGCGGGCGCCACTCTTTCCATGCTTCCGGGCATCTTCCTCGCGATCGTCCTGCAGAAGCTCATCTACAACAGCATCGCCCTCAACGCCGGAATGGGCGGACGCTGAAGCGCCGGCCGACCTTCATCTGCATGGAGAACTTGAACTTTGCTTCCTCTTGATAGGCATTGAACGTCGACCGCACGATTGCACCGGCGAGCACCTATGATGGAACTGACTAGCCGTTAACTCCTATCGACACTCGCCAGATCCTATCGCAAGCGCGCTCACAGTTTTCAGCGCGCTTCGTCAGATTCATCGGCAACGCCGACATGATGCCGATAGACCATTCCCCAGCCTTTCCAGCCGGTGAAGAGGAGGATGAGAACAACGATCAATGACAGGAGGAGCCCAATCGGCACCACCGCCGTCTCTGCGTAAGCATATCGCGAGTACCAGTTGTAAAGCTCGATCAGGACGACAAGAACGTTGCCGCCGGCGTGAAGCCACACGTCCTGCAGGTTGCGGATTTGTGCGTCGCCCAACACATCCGCGAGGCCGGCAAGAGCGGCCAGCGCGGCCATCACCAGGCCCGCCCCAAGCAGCCAGAGTGTGCCGGTGACCCAGGCTGTATTGCCGGTTCGCCAAAAGATCAGGTCGCAAACGAAGGTCGCGACGAAGAAAGCGATCGGGAACGGTATCAGCATTGCATGGACAGGATGGCCGGCAATGCTTGCGGTGCTGTGAGGATTGTGGGTGATTATACCTTGAGCCATCTTTATGCCTTCCGGAGGCGTGGCGAGCGCCGCCGTCAGACCCACGTACATTGCACATGACGGGCTTGACGGTAAAAAGCCGATACATCCGAACGCCGGTTGCATCTGAATGTTCCATAACTCGGCCGGGCTCGGGCGGAGAAGCGCGCAGCTCTCTTCCCCACCGGCATACGTTCTACTCACTCCGCCGCGGACTGAGAGACGCTGACATCCGGCGGTCAGGGATGGAAATGCGGCCGCCATCGCGCACGTCGGTCGCGGCAATCTCGGCATCATTGAAAGGCAGGGCAGCGGCCGCCACTCCACCCAGAACAGCAACCACTTACGTCTGTTTATTCATCCTCGAACTTTAGAAGATCGGCCAGTTGTTCCAGTTCTTTGACCATCTGCAGCGCCAACCACTCGCTGATTTCTGGGACGATAGGGCGGAGCGATCTGGAACGCGGCGCGATTAAGCGATGATGGCGGCCGGTTTTGAAGAGCCGGTCGGAGGCAGGCGACAAAGTGCCGTTCAACAATGCAGTCGATATGACGCTGACCCAGCCAAGGGCAATCCCCTCGCCCCTGATCGCCGCCTCCAAGATCACGGCATAATCCGAAAACTCGTGCCAGCTTCCTTTCATCGTGGTCCGGTTGGCAACGCTTCCCCAAATACGACCCCACTCCCTCAGATCATGGTCGGTCAGGTGGAGGAAGACATGCCCGTGCCCATTGCCTTCATGGTTCAGCTTGCCATGCGCCTCAAGATAGGCCGGGCTACACACGGGAACGATCACTTCCGGCGCGAAATCCCACCAATAATAATGGGGGTCATCGTCGCTGATGATGCGCGTCGCCAGATCAATATTGTCAGGCACTCCGCGCATGATGCCGGAAATGAGATCAAATCTGAGATCGACATCGGGAAACCGCGCCTTGAACGCACCAAGCCTTGGCACGAGCCAATGTGCTGCGAAAGAGCTTGAGAGCGATAAAGTAACTACAGTCTTTGAAACTTTCTCCTGCTCCTGAATCGCCGTGATTGCAGCGCCAATGGTACCAAGACCCTCGCGCACGGCAGCATAAAGCGACCTGCCCTGGTCCGTCAGCTCCAAGCCTTTCGGGCTGCGATCGAAGAGCCGGATGCCCAATTCCCGTTCGAGTTGGGCGATGCTGCGGCTGATCGAGGGCTGGGTTACGTTGAATTCACCCGCAGTGGCGGTCAAGCTGCGATTTCTGGCTGCGGCCTCGAATATGAACAGGCCTCTGGCGGAAGGAACAAGACGCGAGAGTGTCGACATACGCCCAGCGTATACCCCCACTAATTATTTTCAACATTCACGGCCTTGCGAATATTTGGAATCATCCAGAAAGCAGACCAACAACCAGCAAGAGATACTTTCTTGGACCAGAGCTCTGTCTTCACGCGTGACAATACGACCGGGAATGCCGGCGCCGACCCTCTCCTTCAGCCCTTTCGCATAAAAAAACTAGAGTTGCGAAACCGGGTGGTCAGCACCAGCCATGCATCAATGCTCGATGAAGGCGGCCTGCCTTTGGAGAAATACACCCGCTATCATGAAGAGAAAGCGCGCGGCGGCCTCGCGATGACGATGATCGGCGGATCGGCGATGACCTCGCGGGATTCGAGCTGGGGCGGCGGGCAACTGGATCTCTCCAATGATGGTATCATCGCTCACCTGCAGAAGCTGGCGGACCGCGTGCATGCGCAGGGAGCGGCCGTCATGTCGCAGGTCTCGCACCTCGGCAGACGAGCGACCGGCTATGGCGGCAACTGGCTGCCGGCGCTCGCACCTTCCAGGGTTCGCGAGATACGCAACCGCAACTTTCCGAAGGAAATGGACGATGCGGATATCAGACGCATTGTCCGGGACTACGCCGATGCCGCGAAGAGATGCCTCGAAGGTGGGCTGGACGGTGTCGAAACGGTGACCGGAGGTCACCTTATCGGACAATTCCTATCGCCACTCACCAACAAACGGAACGATGCCTATGGTGGCTCAATCCCCAACCGGGCCCGGTTTGGCTTGATGGTGCACGAGGCGATCCGCAAGGCCGTCGGCGACGATTTCGTCGTTGGAATCCGGTTTGTGATCGATGAAGGGACAGAGGGCGGATCGGACTTTGACGACAGCCTTGAACAGGCGTCGCTTTTCGAACGCGAAGGCTTTCTGGACTACTTCAACTGCATTTATGGCCGCATGGATACCGATCTGGCCCTATCCGAAACGAATATGCCGGGGCTCTTCCAGAAGAGCGCTCCGTTTCTGGAGCATGTTGCAAAATTCAGGCGTGCGACCAGGCTTCCCTTGATACACGCCGCCGCCGTCCGGGATGTGGCCACGGCGCGCCATGCCATTCGTGACAACATCGTCGATCTCATCGGTATGACGCGCGCCCATATGGCCGATCCTTACATCGTCAACAAAATCATCAACGACGAAGAAGATCGCATTCGCCCCTGTGTCGGAGCGTCTTACTGTCTTTATAAGAAGGTTCATTGCATCCACAATCCGGCAAGCGGCCGCGAAACGCGCTTAGACCATCATATTGGTCGCGCAACCGTGAGGAAGCGTGTGGTCGTTGTCGGCGGCGGTCCTGCGGGGATGGAAGCTGCACGAGTGTCCGCCGAACGTGGCCACGACGTCGTGCTTTTCGAGGCGGGTTCGAGATTGGGCGGACAGATCCTGATTGCAACAAGAGCATCCGACCGAAAAGATCTGCTGGGCATTGTTGACTGGCGCATCCGTGAACTCGAACATCTCGGGGTCGACGTCCGTTGCAACGCCTACGCAAACGCGGAAATGGTATTGGCGGAACGGCCTGATGTCACTGTGATCGCGACAGGCGGCATTCCCGACATGGAATGGCTTGAAGGCGCCGAACTTTGCGACAGTGTCTGGGATGTGCTTGGCGGCTCAGTTCCCGCCAAGGCCGAGATCCTCGTCTATGATGGAACAGGCCGTCAAGCGGCACTCGCCTGCGGGATCCAGCTTGCCTCTGAGGGCGCATCCGTCTGCATCGCAACGCCGGACGATGCGCTGGCAATCGAAATGCCCTATCCCGACAAGGTCGGCTTCCGCAAGCGCATCGCCGAACTCGGCGTTCGATCCCTGGTCGATATCAGACTTGTGAGGGTTTATCGGGCAGCGGGCAAATTGATCGCGGTGTTCCGCAATGAATACACTCAAGCTGAAATAGAGATCGCGGCGGATCAGGTCATTATCGAAAACGGCACTGTTGCAGCCGAGGACGTCTACGCAGATCTCAAGCCCAAATCCGCAAATTTGGGCGTGACCGACATTGCGTTTCTGCTTGGCGACAGGGCAACGGATGCTCTCCCGACAGGGGCGAAAGCAGATTTGGAGCTTCATCGAATTGGCGACGCCGTGGCCAGCAGAGACATCTACTCCTCGATCCAGGACGCCTATCGACTGTGTTCTAAACTCTAACGTGATGTAGGAAATTGCGCGAAGCTAGGTTTCCAGGCTCGGCAGTCGCGTTGATGAGCAAAAATGCGCGAGCCTCTTCATTGCCGCTCCTCAAGCGCGCTCTGCTCCTTGCTGGGATCGAAGAGATCTGGAGATCGTCGTTCAGAGCTTCGTAGCCAACTGATCGACGAGAGCTTGGCCGACACCACGCGCTGACGCCGGATTCTGGCCCGTCACCAGGCGACCATCGGTTACGACATTCCCCGACCAATTGGGTGCAGCCTGATGCAATGCGCCGCGCTGCTTGAGAGTGGTCGCGAGCAGATAAGGCACTACCTTCGTGTAGTTGACCTCGGCCTCTTCCTCGTCGGTAAAGGAGGCAAGCGTCTTGCCGGCGACGAGATAGCTGCCGTCGGAAAGCTTCGCGTTCACCAGCGCGGCCGGACCGTGGCAGACCGCCGAGACGATACCGCCCGCTTCCCAGATCTCACGGATGACTTTCTGCACGGCCTCGCTGTCAGCGAAGTCCCACATCGTGCCGTGGCCGCCGGCGAAGAACACTGCGGAGTAGCGCGATGCGTCGAGGTCGCCCAATACAAGAGAATGAGCAAGCGCCTCGCGGAATTCCTTGTCCTTCCAGAAGCGGTCGTTGACCGGGTCGGAGAGATCGAAGAAGTCGATCGGCGGATGGCCGCCGCGGATTGAGGCGATCTCCACCGGAATTCCGGCGGCCTGGAACACTTCGAGCGGATGGGTCAGTTCGACCATCGCGAAGCCGGTCGGCTCACCGCTGTCGCCGCGGATCGGATGGCTGGTGACCACGCACAGGATGGGCTTAATGATGCCGGTCATGGGTTCGGGCTCCTCAGGATTTAAGCGAGGCCATGTCGATGACGAAGCGATACTTCACGTCGCTCTTCAACATGCGCTCATAGGCTTCGTTGATCTTCTGGATGGGGATGATCTCGATGTCCGAGACGATGCCGTGTTGCCCGCAGAAATCGAGCATCTGCTGGGTTTCCGGCACGCCGCCAATGAAGGAACCGGAAATCGCTCGGCGGCCGCGCACGAGCCCGCCGGCGTTCACCGGCGTGGCGAGCGGCCCCAGGTAGCCGGCGAGGACGAGCACGCCTTCCAACGTCAGCGTTGGCATGTAAGGATTGACGTCGTGATCATAGGGGACCGTGTCGATAATCACGTCGAAGCGCCCGCCGACGGCCTTCATCTGCTCCGCAT
>NZ_JARWGH010000040.1:0-39097 GCF_036528765.1 Rhizobium sp. BR 362
CATTCGACGATCTCGTCAAAATCGTCGCATGCGCCGATCGTCCCGCAAACGACCAGAAGAAGCACCTCGGGTAACGGATGGGCGACCCGCCATTGCTCCCGCTCATCCTCAACGAGACTAAAATGGTCCAGCAAAACCCGCAGCCGCGGGCGATCGTCTTCAAACATGTCGGCCTCCAAATCACCGACACTCTTGAATCACACCCAAACCGTTCAGGGAAGAAACGTTAACCCGAGTTCAGAGCCGTGGGCAAAGAACGACGTTGTTTGAGTTCCGACGCGCCGCCGATCACGACTCATCGCCGGAACCAGCTTAGGGTTTGCGCGAGACCCAATCAGACTGTCGTGTGCTCTCTCGTTCCACCACTTCAAATCCCACGTCGATGATCTGGCAGGAACGGTCGTTACTGACTGCCGATGCCGCAACAACGCATATTTTCGAGGCGTAGTCACATGCATATGCCTGTCCCGCCAAATCAGCCTTATACCAAACCCCAACTGTCGCAGGGTCAACGCGATTCTCGGCCGCATCCGCGACAAATGGACCATCCTGAAGATCACGATGCTTGCCGACCGGCCGCGGCGCTTCAATGAGTTGAAACGCGTGATAGGCGAGATTTCCCAACAAATGCTCACCCGCAACCTGAAGTCTCTGGAAGCGGACGGGATGGTGACCCGCAAGGTCTATGCGACCGTGCCGCCTCAGGTCGAGTATGGCGTGACAGATCTCGGCAGGTCTCTTGCCGCACCGATCATGCAACTGGCGACCTGGGTGCTGGATCATCTGGGCGAAATTGAAGCCTGTCGCGCGCTGGTTCGTGCATGAGCTCTAAGAAGACTAGGCTACCGATTCAACGATGTTCTGCAGTTTTCCGGCGTCCTGCCGGGGTGGTGCGCCGAACAGCCGTTTGTATTCGCGACTGAACTGCGAAACGCTCTCGTAGCCGACAGCGTAGGCGACGCTTGCTGCTTCTGAGCGCTCCGCGATCAGGCGCCGACGCGCCTCGTGCAGGCGGATTTGCTTCTGGTACTGGAGCGGGCTCAAGCCGCTAATCGCCTTGAAGCGGCGATGGAACACCGACACGCTCATGCCGGCCACAGTGGCCATGGCTGCGATGCTGAGATGCTCCGTGTAATGCTCGCGAATCCATGCCATTGCCCGCCGGACATGGGACAGGCGGCTACCGTTGCCGGCAATCTGCCGGAGCAACGCCCCTTGAGGTCCCATGAGCAAGCGAAACATGAGTTCGTGCTCCCTGTGACGCGCCATGATCGGGATTTCATCCTGGCGGTCGAGAAGTTCAACGAGGCGCCGCCAGGCGTCGATCAATGCCGGCCCTGCGGGGCTGAAGCCGAATCCTTTATTCATTGGGGGTTCCGGCATGCTGCCCATCTCCAGGAGCAGTGCGGATATTACCTCCGGATCGATGTAGAGGTTGAGAGCGACATAGGGCTCCTCGGGTGACGCTTCGCTGATCTGTCCCATGGCGGCGAGTTCGGCCGCCACGACCATGCAGTGGCCGGCGCCATACTCAAGCACCTGGTCGCCGATGAAGACCTGCTTGGATCCTTGCAGCACGAAGCAGACAACCGGGTTGTAGACCGCCAGCCCGGCTCCGACGGTCGATCGAAGGTGCTGACGCTGACCCGCGGCATCTTCGGTTGGGGCTTGCCTGCATGGCGCAAGACAATGGCTTTGAGCTGGGCAAGATCGGTCATGGGGCCATCTGCCCTCGTTAGCCTGCAAACGTCAAGCGATCAGCAGGATCAGGCAATGAAACGGTAGGATCGGACATCGTCAATCGAAGTGTCAAACTCAAAATGGGCGCATCGGATAAGAAAGGACATTCACGATGCAGCAACGCAAGCTTGGCCGACACGGCCTTACGGTCGGCGCCATTGGTTACGGTGCCACGGGCACCGCCATCGGTTACGGCCCCAGCGACGATCAGGAATCGATCACGGCCATCCGCCGCGCCCATGAGCTCGGCGTCACCCACTTCGACACCGCACGCATGTACGGCTGGGGTGAAGGTGAGAAGCTGCTCGGCATTGCGCTGCGGCCAATTCGTGATCAGGTGACGATCGCAACGAAATTCGGCTTGACGGAAAGCTACTCCCCTGACTCCCGGCCGGAGACCATCCGTGACGTTGTGGACTCCAGACTCAAGAATCTGAACATCGACACCATCGATCTGCTTTACCAGCACATTCCCGACCCAAACGTCCCGATCGAAGACGTGGTCGGCGTGATGCAGGAGTTTGTCCACGCGGGTAAGGTGAAATGCCTCGGTCCTCTCCAACTCGGATGAGGACACCATCCGTCGCGCCAGTGCCGTTGCCCCTATCTCGATTCAGCAATACCAGTATTCCATCCTCGCCAGGGACGTGGAGCCGCTGCTGCCGGTCCTTGAAGAATTAGGCATCGGACTGGTTGCCTATTCCCCGTTGGCGCGTGGTTTCCTGACTGGCCACGTAGCATCTCGCGATCAATACGCCGCCGACGATTTCCGGCAGAACCTCGGGTGGTGGGCGCCGGCGAATTTCGCCAAGAACGTCGAGATTGCAAAAGAGCTCACCTCGCTCGCCGCGGCGAAAGGCGTCAGCCTCTCCCAGCTTGCGTTGGCTTGGCTGCTCACGCGAAAGGACTACATCGTGCCGATCCCAGGTGCTCGCAATCAGCAACGTGTGTCGGAGAACATTTCCGCCGCGGAACTGGTACTGACGGACGCGGACCTCAAGCGTATCGACGAGATCGCTCCAAATGGGGGCATCGGCGGACGAATTTGGGGTGAGTAATGTCAGCAGGTGATTTGCTCGGCCCGCCGCGCGCGATCGTCCAGGTTCGATAGGGCGCTCCTCGAAAGGGTCGAGCGCCCTCGCAGGCCGCTCGGCGATGTCGAAGACAGCGGCATTATCCTGGTTTTCGCGCAAACCCTTGTAGGAGGCATGACGAAGGTTGCCGTCATGTGTCCAGCCGCGGAGCTCGATTTCGGCAATCACAACTGCATATTTACAAACTTCTCACCAGCCGAGGAAAACTTGTCGACCGCCGCCTGTTTACCTCTTGTACGACGCGTGGGAGCGCGTTCTGTTCGAGATCAAGGTGACTCATCAATGCTGATTCCACCGCGCCCGTTGCCTTGCTCAATAACCGCATCGCGTCGATCAGCCTTGCAAGGCTTTGTTCGTAGGAAGGGCCAAGCTCCGAGATAATTATTTCCATCCGGACGGGATGTGAGCAAAAACAGAATTTGTCGACAATTCGGCAGATTTCGCAGTTTGCCGACAGCTGGGCAATTTGGGCAAAGACGGCTTCGGCATGTATCGCGAGCTGGTCGCGGGGCGGGTTGTCACGCTCGCCGTCAGTATCCGGCACATGCGGCCGCATACGCCAGAGCGCGTAGGTGAGGGTTTGACGTGCGATACCATACAAGTCCAACAATGCTCCCTCCACGAGCGGCCTGGTGAAATAGCCTTTCTGAGGGATCGAAACGATCTTGCCCTCTGCGGCAAGTCGGATGAGTGCTTCGCGTATCGGTGTCCGCCCAAGGTCCAGTTCGCAGGCAAGCTCCTGATCACTAAGATGTTGCACCGGCACGCGAGCATAGCGGTAAAGCAATTGAAGTACCGCATTATAGGCCGCGTCAGCCTTTGCGGGGACCTGTTCACCAGCGGAAGTTGGAACGGCTATTCCGCGACATTGGAGAGCATTCTCGCAAAGCCACATTTTTCAGTTTCCTCTGTCGATGCAATTGAAGACCGCGTGACGCCGGGAAATTCAAACGCCACAACGCTTTGGGCTGCTTAAGGATTCGTGGGGACGTGATTTTTGAAGTCCACTATAGATGACAGTCTGGCTGAGGTCACGCCTTCCATGATCTGATGGTCCGAAACACGATTCATGGCAGTCTACGATATGTTCACACGGTCAGATCAGTTGGAGTCCCGGAGGAGGTTTGAGTACACGCAGACCAACACAGGCGCCCCTTGGCCCGTCTGACCTAGGCCGTACTTGCGACCAGCAACATCTTTGTCATTAAAGTCGCATCACCATAAGGTGTCTGTACGTGGTCCATTTCCGACCAGCCATTCTTTGTATAGAGGAGCTTTGCGCTCTCCGTGGTAAGATAAAGCCTTTCGTAGCCGAGGCGCAAAGCTTCGTGTTCCAGCCTCTTAACCAGCAATGAAGCTGTACCCTTATTGCGATGAAATGGATGGACGTACAGCGACTTTAACCAGGGCGAAAGATCAGGCCTTCCTTTAAAATCACAATTGGAAAGGCTGATCATCCCTGTGGGTCTGCTGTCTTCGCTAGCAACCAAAGTTAGCGGCATAGAACTTCTTGAGGAGGCTTGGAACTCACGCTGTGTCTGCTCGAATGAGCCATTGGCCTGACAACCCCATTGCCCAAAGGACCAGCTTGCACAAACCGGAACCAGATCGCGACAATTCTCCAGATACTCAATCACTATTGGAGCTTGAATGTGTATTTGCTTTTCAGCCATCGTCTCTTCCTATTTGCCGAGTGTCGGGTTGCTTTAGATTGAAGCTCTTCC
This sequence comes from Rhizobium sp. BR 362, assembly GCF_036528765.1. NCBI lineage: Bacteria > Pseudomonadati > Pseudomonadota > Alphaproteobacteria > Hyphomicrobiales > Rhizobiaceae > Rhizobium > Rhizobium sp. BR 362. The sequence continues at coordinate 4,559 of NZ_JARWGH010000040.1, forward strand.
TAAAGAGCATTGCAGCGGGATAATCTGACGCTGATCAGTAGCCGCGGACAAAAGGGGTCCTCACCTGGGTAACCCTCCAACGCAAACGCATTTGCGCGTTTGGTTCGCTCGCTACGGCTCCAGCCTGCCTGGCACACCATCGCCCAACCATCAACTTGATAGAATTTCTGGCAAAGCCGCCATCTGGCTGAATGTTCTCATGGCGCCGGCTTCCAGCAATTTTTCAGCATGTCCAAGAGGACAATGAGAACCACCGACGAAACCAATTACCCGCATTTTAGCCGCCACAGCCGCCTGGACCCCGGCAACGCTATCTTCGATGACCAAGCAATTATCCGCCGACGTGTTCATTCTCTCAGACGCAAATAGAAAAAGATCCGGGGCGGGCTTGCCACGTGAGACTTGGGAAGCACTGAATACATTCGGCGAAAAATAATCGTAGAGGTCTGTTAGCTTGAGCGCGAAATGCAGTTCCTTCAGATTGCTGCTCGATGCCACGCAACGCGCCACATCAATGGCATCCAGAACTTCGTTGACGCCTGAGATGGCTTTGAGATCGCTGGCATACCGTCTACCAATTTCTGCCATAGCATATTCATGATGCCCCGCCGGCAAGCGCAAGCCAGACTCAGCTTCGATGGTTGAATAGGTTTGCCGATCAGTCATGCCTGTGAAGCGACGATTGTAAGTCTCCGCAGCTATATTATATCCGTGCGCTGCCAACACTTCGATATGAACCGCTGTCGCAATGATTTCGCTGTCGATTAGGACTCCATCACAATCGAAAATCAGAAGTTTTGGCGTTTTGTACGAGGTCATGGGATCACTCCGTTGTCGCTGGAAAACGGCATTGCAAGAGAGCAAGCGCGAAGGTGACTTTGCTTGGATTCAGCTTGTCCAGACGGTTGTCATGATATCGGAAATCTTTGGGCCAAACTTGGAAAGAGCCGTCCAGACCCGATGAAATGCTTCTGCGTAAAGTTCCATTACCCCGGCTTCGTTGGGTGGCGCGATTTCCGATACGCAAAACATGGTATCTAAAAGTTTTACCGTGTTTGGAAAATCGGCGGCTTTCCAATCCTTGGCAATATTCGGCAGATATTCGAACACTGGCTTCCTGAGCCAGATCAAAACGGGCACGCCCTCCGCCTGCAGCAGTTTGACGATGGTATCCCTTGCCGTCGGACCCGGACCAAAACCGAGAGCTTCCGGCTCGATGCGAAGTGGGAAGCTGAGCATGGACTGATTGCAGTCAGATGGGTCGAAGAGGGGAAATATACCGGAGAGATCTCGGATCATTTCCCATAGAATTTTCCCATTATTCCTTCGAATCTGAAGTTGTGTCTCGAGGTTGCTCAATCGCATTTTTGCTATGGAGGAGGAGAAGACGTTCGGACGGTAGTTATATCCTGCTGAAGACGGCGAAAAAGTCCGATCTCCGTTTCGAGATGAACTCGTCAGTGAAACGCAGTCCACATGTTCAATTAGATCTTTGTCCTCCGTAATCACGAATCCGAGCTCGCCGGCTCCAAGATGCTTGGCGCCGTTGCCAGACAAAGCGAGGGCGTCTGTATCAATGTATGCCCCATTTGCGATCGCTTTTATGGCGCCGATCGATTGGCAGACGTCATCAATCACGGCAATCCCTTCGGCGCGCGCGGCAGATCTTGCATCAGGAACACGAATGTTATTCCCGAAGAGATGGGTAATGAGAACCGCTCCGACACCGGGTCCGAATCGGTCGGCTGCCGCGTCTTGATCGATCCCGGCGAGGTTCATGTCGACATCAACGAAATCGGGCTGAAGGCCACTAATCGCAATTGGCCCCACCGCGCCCGGCCAATTTAGCGCCGCAGTCACCACCTGCTCGCCTCGACCTTTAAAATAATCAAGCTCGATATGGATTGCCGCCGTACCACTGCCGACGGCGCGCACCTTCCACTTCCCCGTCCAAGTAGCGAGATCCTGCTCCAAATCGGCCACGATAGGGTGATTGACCCGATGATACTTTCCACTGTCTACAACTTCGCGGAGTGCATCCAAATGCTCCGTCTGTGTGGCTGGCCAAGGCGTGATCCGCCCGGAAGGAACGGTGGGCTCCCCACCAAGGAGAGCGAGATCCCTTTCTCGCTGGTGCCCTCCGGACTCACAGAGGTCCAGATTATTGCTGGCAAATTCGTTCATTTATTCCTCCGGCGATTGGTTACGTCGATGTCTGTCGATTTGCTGAAGAGTTCTAATGTTTTAGGAGGTCAGATCAACAGTAGTTCTGAAATATATTTAAAAGTATATTTTGCGTTTGTGGGACTTTCTGTTGTAGTGCTCCGGTTTTTGGAAATTTTAATCCCGAATATAAATATATACTCGAAGGATAATTCTTCGTTTTCGAAATGAACATTCAAACGGCGGTGGAGAAAAGCAGGTGTGTGATGATTGCTATATCGGTTCGGGGGTTCGGGAGCGTTCGGCAACGACTGCAGGCACTCAGGCGGGAGTGGCGTAAAGACGATCGAGTTTCCACAACAAGAGAAAGTCGGATCAGACGGAGTCCATGATAAAAAGAACGGAAAAACCATCAATTGCGTGTGCGAGCAACGCGAACACTCACGAAGGATCTGGCAAGCGCCTCATCAGGCCGGCCGAGGGGGACCAGAGCGACAGTAAAGGATTTAGGCCAGCTCATCCCCTAATCGCCGCGCGGACGCTAGGGATTGCAAATCGAGGACGCTTGCTGCAGGCCCTTTACGATATGGGTCCGTCCAGCAGGGTCGAGCTTGCGCGCGTCACCGGTGCCAGCCGCGCAACCATCGGCGGCATAGTCCAACCACTGATCAATCAGAGTATTCTTGAAGAAGGCGACCTGGTACCCCCCGATCGGTCCGGCGGAAAACCCGCTACAAAGCTGTGGTTCTCGAAAGGGGCCAAGCCGATCTGCGCAGTTCGGCTGATGCACGACCGTGTCCACACATGCTTGGTCTCTCTGGAGGGCGAGCTCTATGCTCAACACGAGGTGGATTTGGCGAAAGATCTGACAGATGCTGCCGATGCATTTCAGATCGTCAGTGCCTGCATTGAGAAGTCAGTCGCATCTGCCGACCAAGAGGTTCTAGGCATCGGCATGGCAGTTGCAGGAGAGCTCAACCCGCAAACGGGCTCGATCGCGGCTATGGATTTCGCGCCGTACCTTCATGGCTTTCCGATAAAAGCGGAGTTAGCAAAGCGTTTCGGGGTCCCGGCTTGCGTCGACCAAGATGCCAGAGCCTTGCTGGTTGGCGACCGTTGGTTCGGGCAAGGACGTGGACAGAGAAATTTTGCGGTCGTTTACATCGGTCAGTCGTTGGGCGCGGCCCTCTATGTCGATGGACATCCTTATAGGGCCGCCGGGGGTAAACACTGCCAGATCGGCCATACCATCGTGCAACTCAATGGCCAAATGTGCAGATGCGGACGACGCGGATGTTGGGAAACGATCGCGACACTGCCATGGCTGAGAGGCGAAGCAAGGGCCAGGGGCCTGCCGCAGGCTGGCTTGTTGGATGCGAGCCGCTTGGTGTGGCTCGCCGAAACTGGCGCTAAAGGGGCAAAAGAACTGCTTGAAGACTACGCGTCCAATATTTCTGTCGGGTTAGTGAACCTTCAACAGCTGATGGCACCCAGCTGCATCACTTTGCATGGCGACATCGTGCATGGCGGAAAATTGATGTTAGATCTTATTCGAAAGAGCGTCAGGCAACTGATGTTCAATCCCGGAGATAACGAGATCGCCCTTGCCCTCGGCGATCGTGAAGATGTCGCCGGCCTGCGCGGCGCGGCGGGTCTCGTCGTCTGCGAATTGCTGAATTTCATAATCTAAGCAGAGAACGGCCCCAGTCCTTAGAGACCGCATCTGGTCAAATCCTTTGCAATCATCCACATTTCAAATGAAAACCGCCATCTTTCTCGAAAACCGAATTGCAACAAATTGCTGGTGGATTTGGGGGTTCCTGGGCAGCTGAAGCTGTTGGCGCATGGAGTTGCGTACTGGATGTGCTCGATCCAGCCAAGGAACTGCACAGACCCTGCAATCCCAGTCTGGTGCGGACTGAGGCTTAAGAAAAAAACGACACGAGAACGGACAACCAGATCAATGCGACGCCCAGCAACAGCGCTCGCCTGGCGGCTACGATCTTTTCCTGGCCTTCCTCCGCGACAGGGGTCGTTACGATCCAAGGAACTGAGCCAAGCGCCGCAAAACCGATTAGCGCCAAGACACGACGATCAAATCGGACCGATGCCAGCCGCCTGGCTCATACACTCCCCAATAGCCAAGGAACGCCATTCCGACAGCGAACATGGTGGCGGAGGCAGAGCAAAGTCCGGGAACAGAACCTGATGGTGCACGCATTTCGTATCCTCTTTGTCGGTCAAACCAAGGGCCAATTTCCATGACGGTGCAAACGGGCTTTGCACATATCTGTCAAGAATCGGGTGCCAGCTGAAGCATCGATCTATTGCAAATGATTTAGGAAAATCCGAACATTGAATGACGTGAGCGATCGCAGAAGCTGGTAGGGGGAGCTCCCTTTCCTGGCAGATGTGGTCGCTAACTCGTCGTTCGACAGACGGTTCGACCTCGCAAGCTCTGCATTTTTTCATTGCCAAAGTCCGCAGGCCAGCCGCTCGCCTTTAGGCACGAGTTTTGAGAGGTGCTGTCCAAAAAGTAGGCCACAAAATCACCAATGTTGACTCTGTCTTTCACTCAGCCGAAAAGAACTCCTGCCGACAGAGGGAGATACTCATGGCTGACGAGAATAATACTGGCACAAGCACTGAGATGGCAGACACGAATATACCGGTAAAAACGCCGGCGCCTAAAAAACAGCGCGCTCCGCGACGCCCGAAAGCAACTGCCGAGGCAGCGGGTACTACGCAGGTTGGGAAACCCGCGAAGGCGCCGCGAGGTCGCAGGAAGCGTAGCGACCAAGCCGCAGACACAAAGTCCCAGCCTGTCGAAATGCAGGTGGCCGACATCTCCGTCAAGGAACCCATAAAGGACACTGCAGCCAAGAGGCCGGCACAGCAGTCCGTGCAAAAAGGTACGACGGCCATTTCGGCAAGGGACGAGATGGCGGATCTTCTTCAGCTGGAAGAAGAGAATAAGAGGCTGCGTAACCTCTTGGCAGAGAAATTGCGTGCCGAAAATGCCGATCTGCGCAAGCGGCTCGGGCTAGATTGATCGCCGATCAACAGCGGGATGGTGGCGAAATCGACCTGAGCTATCCTTCTCGGCAGAAGATGCGTTCGCCGGGCTCGCCTTCCGAGCCCGGTGTCAAGCTGCGGCGCCACTATGGATACGGACTGGTCGAGGTTGAGGCACTATGAAATTACCCTGGAAATTCCTTGCTCGATTAACGTCGCGGCGACAGTCCGCACCCGAAAGTTCGATTGGGCATGGTGTCGATACCGACGCAAGCCAAAGCAAAACTCAAGACGTACCGCAGCTTGCGCTAAACCCACCAGAGCCCTCCAGTAGCTCCGAGCCCGATGAAAGCCGATCTATTGAGATCATAAGGACTGATTCAAAAGAATTCGAAGGTGAGGTCGAAATTGAAGGTGCGGCACCGGTTGAAGGTGACGAGGTTCAAGAACTGTCGCCTCCGGAGGTCGGGCAGCCGAGCGCTGAAGCTTCCGCGGTGCCGCTTGAAAGCAATACGCGCAGTCGGGTCCCTGGCATACCGCGGACGAAAAAGCCGGCACATGCGAAAGGAGTTCACATTGACGTCACTGCGCAGAGCACAGCTGTCTCAAGCAATGCTCAAGATGAGACATCCTCATCGTCTGAGGACGGCTTTTTCGAAGAGGTGACAAACCTGGACGAGGAAATCACGCAACTGAGGGTTAAATTGGCTCAAAAGCTGCTTTTGCAGAATGATCAGCTTAAAAAGATGCTTGAGCGATTTGACCGATCGTAATCCTCCTTACGATCTCAAAGATGGGACATACATGAAAACACAGCAGCGAAAATTCGTTGTCGAGCTCAAATCGGCCCGGCGCAGATCAACGATCCAGCCAGCTTCTATCTGGGGTGATACCGACCTCAAGACGCTGGCGCGCGAGGCGGAGGCAGACGCACCACATCTCTTCGAGCCTGACACCGTCTCAGATGTTCCGAAGCGAGAAAGCGAGCTGTGGTCGGATCCAATACCAGAGACTCATCTCAACGACGAGGTTGAAACCGGCGATGATAAACGGATTGCGGCGTCCTCTCTCGAAACCGAACAAACGTGCCCGTCTCAGAAGGACGATGGGGCGATCTTCGCCTCTGTTTCACAACCGAAAGAGGGCTCTTCCAGCCGGTCTCGAAAGAACATAAAGCGTCGACGTGAAGCGAATATCGATAATGCCGACGAAATGACAAGCGGCCAATCAAACGCCAGCCACGACGATATCTCAGGCGAGGAGCTAATCGCGCTTGAAGAAGAGAATCGACGGCTTAAGGCTTTGCTGATGAAATATCTTCGTCAAGAAAATATGCAGATTCGACAGATGCTCGCGCGATTCAGCGATCAGCGCGAGATCTTGTGAACCAATCATGTTTGTGTGCCCGCACTTAGATCTCTTCATGGCCACAGGAGGGAGTGCGTATGGAAAGTACGCATTAAAGCTGCTCACCAAGCTCGTTGCTGGCTCCGGGCACGCCGTCTTGCGTGAAGCGATATGCACAGCCGTGCTCAGCAGATCCGCGGCAACTGTTCGCCCCATAGCCAATCGACAATGCGACTGCCACCAAACGACGTCGCCATCTGGACGAAGCAATGGTCGTCATCCTCGGCATGGCCGATCAATGCGGCCTGCGCACCCAACGGATGCGCGCGCATGACGGCGAGCAGCGCATTCGCAAACTCTGGCGCCACCAATACGACGAGCTTGCCCTCGTTGGCGACGTTGAGCGGGTCGAGGCCGAGCAATTCGCAGGCCGCGGCTACTTCCGGTTTGATCGGAATGGTCTCCTCGTCGATGCGGAGGCCGACATTTGAGGCATTGGCGATTTCGTTGAGTGTCGCCGCAAGTCCACCGCGCGTTGGATCTCGCATCAGCCTGATTGACGATCCGGCGACCTCGACCATTGCCGCTACTAACCCGTGCAGCGCAGCGCAATCCGATATGATGTCCGTATCGAAATCCAGGTTCTCGCGCTTCGACATCACGGCGACGCCGTGATCGCCTATCGAACCAGAGATGATGACCGCATCGCCTGGCCGCGCGGCATCGGAGCGTAGGTCGAGACCGGCTCGAATCATGCCGATGCCGGAGGTGGATATGAACACGCCGTCGGCTTTGCCGCGCTCAACCACTTTCGTATCGCCAGTGATGATTGGCACACCTGCCGCGCGGGAGGCCGCTCCCATGGCGTCGGCAATTCGATTAAGATCTGCGAGCGGAAACCCCTCTTCAATAATGAAACCTGCCGAAAGATAGAGCGGGCATGCGCCGGCCATGGCAATGTCGTTAATCGTCCCATGCACCGCAAGCGAGCCAATATTGCCCCCCGGAAAGAACAGCGGCGAGACAACATAGCTGTCGGTGGTCATCACCATGCGCCCTGCCGGAACCGCAAATGCCGACTGATCGTTGCCAGCCCGGAGCCAGTCATTGTCGAAGGCCCTGTGGAAAATGCCCTTGACCAACTGGTCCGTGGCGCACCCCCCCGCCCCATGCGAGAGATCGATGCGTCCGTTCCTGAGGTCGAGCCGCGACCTTTTGGCTTTCGTGGTCATGCGATCGTCCTGCTGCTTTCGTCCGCCTTTCCCTGCCTGCCGAAACGGCCGTAGAGCCAATACGCGGCGCAGGCGCCTTCCGACGACACCATGCAGGAACCCATCGGCGAATCGGGCGTGCAAACCTTACCAAACAGCTTACAGTCGGACGGCTTCTTCACACCGCGCAGGATGGCGCCGCATTCGCAGGCCGGATTGTCTTTTGCCGCCGGCGTCACGACGTCGAAACGTTTCTCGGCATCGTATTTGGCATATCCAGGCCTGAGGCCAAGCCCACTTTGGGGAATCGCGCCCAGTCCCCGCCATTCGAAGCTTTCCCGCAATTCGAAGACATTGGCGATCTCGCGCCTCGCCTTCTCGTTGCCAAGGGTGGTCACGGCTCGGATATACTGGTTCTCGACTTTATGGACGCCCTCATTGACCTGGCGGACGAGCATCAGGATTGAATAGATGACATCGAGCGGCTCGAAGCCTGCCACCACGATCGGCTTGTTATATTCTTCGGCAAGGACTTCAAATGGCTGCGTACCAATGACGGTGCTGACATGTGCAGGGCCGAGCAATCCGTCGATCTTGATAGTGCCGAGCGTGCGAGCATCGGAGTTTTCAAGGATAGTCTGGATCGCAGCCGGTGTTAGCACGTGGTTTGAGAAGATCGAAAAGTTTGCGAGGTCCTTAGCGATCGCGAACCGCAGCGACAGCGCCGTCGGCGGCGTCGTGGTCTCGAAACCGATGGCAAAGAAGACGACTTGCCTGTTCGGTTCGGCTTCGGAGATGTTTAGCGAATCGAGTGTCGAATAGACCATGCGAATATCGGCGCCGGTCGCCCTGGCCTTGAGCAGACTCGAGCCGTTTGAGGATGGTACACGCATCAAGTCACCATAGGTGCAAAGTGTGATTTCTGGGCACATGGCAAGCGCGATCGCTGCGTCGATGCGGCCGATCGGCAGCACACAGACTGGACATCCCGGTCCATGAATCATCTGCACATTGGACGGCAGCAGGTCTTCAAGGCCATAGCGCGAAATTGCATGGGTATGGCCGCCGCAGAATTCCATGAAATGATAGCTGCGCGCCGGATCTACCGCCGCTGCGATTTGGCGAGCAATATCTTTGGCGAGCTTGGCATCGCGGTATTCGTCTATATATTTCACGCCGGACCTCCCAGGGCAGCTTCGCGGATCAAGGCAAGCGTCCTTTCTGCTTCTTCAGTTTCGATCTTTGCAAGCGCGTAGCCGACGTGGAGGATGAGATAGTCACCGGGCGTCACATCCTCCACGAGTGCAATCGATATGACCTTTAAGACGCCGTCCAGCGTTACCTTGGCCATATTGTCTGGCAGCAATTCCACCACCTGGACCGGTAGGGCTAGGCACATGTCCGGTGCTCCCAGTTCTGGGCGCAGTCGTGTTTGATGACGTGCCGTGCAAAGGCGGCCTGACCGAGCGCTATACCCCCGTCATTGGGCGGGATCTGGTGCGGCAGGTAGGGCTCGAGGCCATGGTCGCGCAAGGCGCTGGAAAGACCTTCGGCCAGAATGCGGTTTGTGATGCAGCCGCCGCCGAGCATGATCGCTCGCGTGCCAGCCTGCGATGCACCAAGGGAAGCCCAATCGGCGAGGCCGCTGATCAGCGTGCCGTGGAATAGGTCTGCGGCCTTTCGGCGGCCAAGCTGCCGCTCCGCCAGATGGATGATGAGGGGTCGGAAATCAAGCAGGCCATCGGCGAGACTGTAGCCCCCGGCAAGACATTGGGGATCATCGACGAGTGCTTCGAGTTCCATTGCTGCCTGCCCCTCGTAGCTCTGGACGAGGCGGACGCCCGCTATCGCAGCCACTGCATCGAATAGCCGCCCCAAGCTGGACGTATCGGCTGATTGCAAGCCGCGGGAAAACATCGCATCAAGTTGCGCGACACCAGGATGTCCGGGCCAAAGCGTGGCCGCAAGGTCGCGCCGGCCGGCGGCCTGAAGAGCGGCAATTCCCATGCGCCAGGGCTCCCGCGCGACCCGGCCGGCGCCTGGCGCCGGCAAGGGCAGAAGCGAAGAGAGCCGTCGCCAGCGAGGACCGTTGACGACCAGCATTTCGCCTCCCCAACTACTGCCATCGACGCCATAGCCGTGGCCGTCGAGTGCAAGCCCGAGGACCGGCCCGCCGGCATGATGTTCCGCCGCCACGGCCGCGACATGGGCGAGGTGATGTTGCACCGGCAGAAGCGGCAAATCCAAATGTTCCGCGATCCGCGCTGAACGAAAATCCGGATGCAGATCGCAGGCAGCAAATTCGGGCCTGACATCAAGGATAGAGCAGAGATGCTCGAGGGCTTCCCGCTGGAATCTGATCGCTTTGACATTGTCGAGACCGCCGATGTGCTGCGACAGGAACGCTTCCCGGCCCCGTGTCACGCAGATCGCGTTTTTGAAGTCCGCGCCGGTGGCAATCACGCATGGGCCGTCCTCGCCAAGATCGACCGGCTCCGGCACAAAACCCCGGGCGCGCCTCAGAAAGCTCGGCGCGCCGTCAATTACCTGCATGACGGAATCGTCAGCGCGAATGGCAATGTCACGGTCATGTGTGACGATCAGGTCGGCAACCCCGGGAAGCCGATGCATGGCATCGTCATTATCTGATACGAGCGGTTCACCCTCCGGATTGGCGCTGGTCGCAATCAGAGCGGCGGGAGCGCCGGCCGCTTCTGCTGCAAACGCGGCAAACAACAGGTGGTGCACCGGCGCATGGGCGAGCAGCAGGCCGATCCGACTGAGGCCGGGAGCGATGAGCTTGGAAAGGTGATCACGCGCCTCGATAAGGACGATCGGGGCGGCGGTCGAGGCGAGCAAATCCTCTTGCGCCCGCGAGGGCCTGGCAAGTATTCGGGCTGTCTCAATGTCCGGCACCATGATCGCGAACGGCTTCTCGTCGCGCATTTTGCGTCGTCGGAGACGATCAATCGCCGTATCATTGCGTGCGTCGCAGAAGAGCTGGAAGCCGCCGACGCCCTTGATCGCAATGATCTGGCCATTCATGAGCCGCGCGGAGACCTCCGCGATAGGATGGCTAAGCTGTGGGCCGCAAGCCGGGCAGGCGAGGGGCTCACTATGGAACCGCCGGCTTTCGGGGTTGGCATAGTCTGCGCCGCAGGCGCTGCACATCGGGAACGCAGCCATCGAGGTCCGGCCGCGATCATAGGGGAGCGCACGGGTGATGGTGAAGCGCGGGCCACAATGAGTGCAGTTGACAAAAGGATAACCGAAAAAGCGGTTGTCCGGATCATTCAGTTCGTGCCGGCATTCGACGCAGGTGGCAGCGTCGGCGCCAATGCGCGTGGCGCCACGGCCGCCGACGCTTTCGAGGATTTCGAACGTTTCGTCGCCGGCCGGCTCCAGTTCCAGCTTATCGACGGTATCGACGCGGGCAAGCGGCGGCGCCTCCTTCCAGACGCGTTCCGCAAAGCAGTCGACAGCGGTGCCCTCGACCTCGATCAGCACGCCGGCGCTGTCGTTGAGCACGAAGCCGGTAAGCTGCATCATTCTCGCAAGCCTATAGACGAACGGCCGGAATCCCACCCCTTGCACGGCACCGCGCACACGCACTCGCAACCGCCGGACACGATCTTCCGCCATGGATGCCAAGGTGCTCACCATCGTCAGACTACCTGCGAAGCTTTCGCGATCCGGGCCGCCTCAGCCTCCAGCCAGAAATAGAACGCTTCCATGCCGTCGCCGCTGCGCGCAGAAACCGTGAGAGTGCGAAGGCGTGGATTGACGCGCAGCGCATTTGCGATGCAGCGCCCGACATCGAAGTCGAGATGCGGTAGCAGGTCGGACTTGTTGAGAATCATCAGGTCGGCGGCCGCGAACATGTCGGGATATTTGAGCGGCTTGTCCTCGCCCTCGGTAACCGAAAGCACCACGACCTTATGGGCCTCGCCGAGATCGAAAGCGGAGGGACAGACAAGATTGCCGACATTTTCGATGAACAAGACTGAACCGGGCTCGGGCGCCAGGTCCTCGACCGCGTGGCCGACCATGTGGGCGTCGAGGTGACAGCCCTTGCCGGTGTTGATCTGGATTGCGGAAACACCGGTCTTGCGGATGCGTGCGGCATCGTTGGAGGTCTCCTGGTCGCCTTCAATCACGCTGATCGACATTCGGTCCTTGAGGTCGTGAATGGCGCGCACCAGAAAGCTGGTCTTTCCCGACCCGGGGCTTGAAACGAAATTCAGCGCAAAGATGCTGTCACGAACGAACCGAGCCCGGTTTTCGGCAGCATAGGCATTGTTTTTGGACAGGATGTCCTTTTCGATCTGGACGATGCGCTCCGGGTTCATGCCCGGGACATGCACGCCGGCAATCCGTTGATGATGTTGGAGCGCACCGTGTTCCGCGTAGTGACGATCATGAGGATGTCCATGATCGTGCAGGTGACCGCGATGATGATCATGGTCGCCTTGCGCGCCTGTCTTGCTCTTGCCATCTTCCAATGTTGCCATCTCGCAGCCGCATACCGTGCACATCAGATCACCTCCATGTCCTTGATCCTCAATTCATCGCCCGCCGTCGCCTGCACCTGATACCGCCCACAATCCGGGCAGGCGCCAAATCGCTCATCGAGGGGCACCGTCTTCCCACAATCGAGGCACCAGCCCTCGCCGGCGATGCGGTTGATTTCGAGTGCGGCATGTTCGGCAATCGTCCCACGCCGCACAGCTTCGTAGCAGAACAGGAGCGAATCCGGATTGATATGGCTCAAGACACCGACATCGAGGCGGATCGATTTGACTGCGCTCGCACCATTTAGCTGCGCCATCTCGCAGACGATGGCGATCACACTCTCCATCAACGACATTTCATGCATGCGCGGCATCGCGAACGTTAAGCTTGAACTCGACGCAGGGATCGAACAGAGCCGCGAGGCGATAAACTGACCGGGCTGCTGATTCATGAGCACCGATCCGCGATGACAGTAGGGTTTTGACAAATGGACCGGCCGGATGAAAATTCCATTCGGTCGGGGCCAGTATCCGGTAGGCGCAAAGTTTCCCGTTCGCGTCGATCTCGGCCTGATGATAAAGTCTGCCACGCCCACATTCCACCACGCCAAAGCCGCCGTCGCCGGGCACCGAACCACCGGCCATCAGTTCGGAAGGATCATTCTGGCCCTTGGCAAGATGCGCGAGTTGCTTCAAGCAAAGGCCAACGTCGCCTATGCGTGCCATGAAGCGTTGCCTAAGGTGCGGATCGTCTGGCCTGCTGGTGTCGCAATGCCGGGCATAAGCACCGGTTTCGACGACCCGACCGGCAAGATGCGGCAAGGCGCAGTAGTGCGCATCTTTGCAAAGATGGGCAATAACTTCGGCATCATCGGCGGCACTCAGCGGATCAGGGCGCCGGCCTGAAAAAGTTCGGTCGTCCTTGATATCTCGAAAAATCGCCGCGCAAGCCGTGCCATCCGGCGACAATCCGTCGTCTTTCGAGATGCCGAGCCCCTCTGCTGCATCGGCAAGCCGCCGCGCGTTGGCAGCCAGGGCACTATGGTTCACTTTTTTCTCTCGCGATTGGCCGATGATTGCCTGCGACGCGGCCAGGGCGCCGCGCAGATATTGGCCCGCGTCAGCCACCAGACGTAACGATATTGATGAGGGCCAATGCAAAATCAGCGCCCTCAAAGTTTCGAATATCCGTTCGGCAAGCAATCCGGCCACCGCCGCGAGCTGCTCCTCGATGGGCATCGGTAGGCCGGCTGCATTCAGGATGGCAAGGCGCGCCGCCACCGATTGCGAATAGCCACAGAGCGAAAAAACCCATCCGACAAGCATGGGCGCCTCTTCCGGTCGATGGCCAATGAACATGCGTGCCAATTCTTGCGGGCGGTTGACCCTCACGTCCACGAAACAGGCAAGCGCTTGCGACACCGTCACATCGATCCGGATCGAGCCGGCGCTAAGGAGATAGGTCATGCAACAAGCTCCCGAAGCGCTCGGAAAACCCTCCAACGCAGATCACGGCGCATGGGGCTGGCGGTTGGATGGGATGGCGGCGCGAGCGCAACGATGTTGAAAAATGCGCGCATCGCCTTCAACACCGTCCCCATCGTTTCAAACTCAAAGGCCATGAAAAACAGCAAGCAGGAATCAAAACCGCCAGTCGTCTCGGATTTTTGCCGGCGATGAATTCGATCACGCCTGCCCGCACATTCCGAGTCGTGCCTACAGCAGCCAAAATCATGAACCGTGGCGTCGCGACGATGCGGTCGTTCGCCCGCCGAATGCCAGCAAGCTCGTTTCCGAAGCGCCTTTCGCGGGCGCATAGACGTCCAGCATGTGCCGCCTTTCACCCTATCCTTATCCGAAACGGTCACATGCGTGACGAGATTCTCGAAGCTGATCATTTGAAATAAGCCTCCTCGACATCACGCAGGCGCGCGGCGGAGTCGCGGAAATCCTCTTCAGTCGCGAGGGCGAGGGATGGGATGTCGACGATTTGCAGCATGTCGAGGACGATCTCATCCATGTTGTCGTAAAACTGTACGGACCAAACGTTTCGGGCCCCTGCTGCCGTCACGCGACAGGTGCGGTAGCCGCGTGATGTCAGTTGTACGGGACCGGCTCCGAGCGTGACCTGCAGGAAATTCACATCCTCGATGCTCATCGGAAACAACGACAAAATGATAGCGTGCGCAGGATCGCCATCCCGGTACTGGACAATGCGGTCACCGATCTCGGTCAGCACCGGCATGACGTTCATAGCGCCAGGCGGCGCAGGTCCATGTGAGACCAAGGCCGGCAGCGCCGTGCAGGCCCTCCGCACCGTCATAGGAATCGGGCCGACCTCGATATATTCCGCAATGAGGTCGCCGGCGGGGTCGGTAAAGCGCATATGCCAGACGCCGGCCATAACCGCTTCCTTGAACTGCGCCAGGACCCCGGAGGGCAGCGCCGCTACCCCGCAAACCTCGCCCTTGCCGAGCGTCTGCGTGACCAATTTCTTGTCATCGTCGTCGAATTCGAAAATGTCGAATAGCTGCCCCGGCTGGCCGGCTTTTTGCACCGCAAGCGTTGCAGCAATGTCGGATATGAGCATTGCGGCTCGGCAGCTTCGGCCGTTTAGGGAGCCAACTGGGTAGGCTGGCATTGTCTGCTCCAAATCAGCGTGTAATTCATTCTCGCACTTGGGATCTGCAAGCGGCGTACCAGTTGCTGAGAAAGATGGGTCGTATTGATCTGAAGGAAAATTCCGGTCGCGGTCTTATGCGGATGCGCACACGCGGCCCCGATGCTGAGGCAGCGCGTTACGCTTCGCAATATTCAGCAATCCGCCCGCAGCCAGCAGGATCGATCTCGTCCGTCTCCGGCTGCCCTTGGACAGTCCACATGAACATGTGGCCGACAAGGAAGAGGAGATTGCGTTCAGTTGAGAAATACGAACTGTCAGTTTTCCCGCAAATGCAACGGTAATTCCGGCTCGCGGGAGATAAGATCGGCAAATAGCGTTTCGAATGACCGTCCTTCGACCGCTTCAGCAAGACCGGCCAACGCATCGTCGATCTTGTGTGCTTCGTCGGCATCGAGCACCCGGATCGCAGATCCTAGATGAGTAAGAACGTACGTCCCAACCGGTTGCGGGCCGACCAGCACCATCGAAATCGCAAAAACCGATCCGTGGCGCTCGCACTCCGCTGTAAATTCGCCACCAGTCACCTGCATCGGAATTCCTATGCACACAATCAGCCCCTCGATCTGCCTGGGTTCATGATATTGGGAACCGGAAGGGTTCTCGCGCGGGTCCTTGGGTTTTGGATGCAGCCGGCGACCAGGAACGCAACCGACGACTGCCTCGGTTGCATCGGAACCCCCCTGAACCACTCAATTCGCCCGGTCCGCTCGCCGCTCGTAATGTGCAAAATCGATGTCGTTGGCGAGGAGAGCGGGCGCGGCGGTGCGGCGCGAACTGATGGCGACGCCCCATCGCTCCAGGATGCCGGCGGCTACCATTACGGCGGCCGGGATTACGGATTTGACGGGCTCAGTCACCGGTCCGCCCCAGCTATCGAGGTCCACCGGTTGGCAGCCGATCAGTGCGAGTCTTGCGGGATAGCGATCGAGAAGGTCGGCAGCGCTCAGAACTTCCTGGAAGCCTGTCTGGTGCAGGCTCATCTTTTTGGCGCCGGTGAATTTCGGCACGTCGTCATTCTCGACGATCTTCAGCGTGCCGGGCGCGAGACCGAAGTCGACCGCGTCGAATACAATCAGATGATCGGCTTCGGTGACATATTGCACGAGATAAAGGCCCTGGGTGCCGCCGTCGAGCACGGTGACGTTGGTCGGCACCGCATAGGCCTGGTGGAAGGCTTCGACAGCGCGGACGCCAAAACCCTCGTCCGCCCAGAGAATATTGCCAATGCCGAGCACCAAAACGTTCGGTTTGCGAGAGTTCGCTTCGTCCATCCTAGTCCTCGTTGTGCTTGGACAGCCGCTCGCCCGAAATCATCGACGAAACGATGCTCTGGCGGCTGACGATGTCCTCGCGTACCGCGATATAGATATGGATCATCACGAAGATCAGGATCACCCACATTCCCAGATGATGAAGGGTATGAACGGACTGGCTGTTCGGCCAGATGAAGAATACCCGACCAAACAGCCTGTATGCCCAGCTGTCGTGGCCGACGCTTTCGCCATAGAGCGCAAATCCGGTGATCACCATGAATGTCAGCGGCAGCGTGAACGTCACGAACATGACGAATTGCGACAGCGGATTGTGGCCAGCATATTTCAACGCGCGTCCAGTAAGGAATGTGTAAACGCGCACCTCGTGCAGCCATTCGCTCCAGAACCGTCCGCTCCAGAAGGGAACGTAGAAGATTTGGCGTGCATGCACGTTGCCGACGAAGACCCAGTAGATTCTGAGGATCAGGGCCACGGCCAGGATCTGCCCGGCGGCGAAATGGACAAAACGGATATAGCCCATCAGGAAATTGGCGCTCGCCTCGCCGGGTGCCGCCGCCAATGGGCTGCCGATGAAATAACCCGTCAGCGCCAGCGCCAGGATGGAGAAAGCGTTTATCCAGTGCCAGAGGCGAACGGGCGCCTCGTAGGCATACACGTTTTCGCGCTCGCTGGCGCGTTCGTCATCGGCGTTTGAGATAGCAGAGATGCTCATGATCGTCCTCCTCATCTGACTTGGACCTTGGCCATTTCCTGTCCGTCCGGGCTCATGATATGGGTGGAGCATGCAAGGCACGGATCGAAGGAATGGAGGGTTCGGAGGATTTCGAGCGGCTGCGACGGATCCGACATAGGCGTGTCAATCAGTGAGGCCTCGAACGCGCCGATATTGCCGTGCGGATCGCGCGGACTGCCGTTCCAGGTGGTCGGCACCACACATTGATAATTGTCGATCTTGCCCCCCTTGATCTTGATCCAGTGTGCGAGGGCGCCGCGCGGGGCCTCGGTGAAGCCGACGCCCTTGACCTCGCAAGGCCAAGTCTCCGGCTTCCATTTGTCGATGAAGGCGGTGGCGCTGTCGCCGGCCTTGATATTGGCGACCAGCTTGTTGTGGAAATAGCGCATCTGCCGGCCTGCCCAGACGGATTCGAGCGCGCGAGCGGCGGTACGCCCTAGTGTCGAAAATAACGCCGCGGTCGGCAGGCCGAGGTCCTTCAGGACCTTGTCGACGGGATCCTTGAATTCTGCCTTGCCCTGGGCGTAGCCCAAGACCCAACGGGAAAGCGGGCCGACTTCCATGGCGTGGCCGCGCCAGCGCGGCGCCTTGATCCAAGAATATTTTCCGCCTTCGTCCAGCTCTTGAATGTTGGTCTTGGTGCCCTTGGCATTCGGCCCAAGCTCGTAATGCGGCACGGTGACACCGTCCCAGGGATGCAAGCCCTTGGCCTCGTCCGGATATTCGTACCAGGAGTGACTGACGAATTCCTGGATCTGCTCTGGATCGGAATGGTCGACTGGCAGGACTTCGTTGAAATTGCCATTAATGATCGCACCGCGCGGAAGCTTCAGGCTCGCCTCCGTGTAGTCATTTGCGTGTTCCGGCACGTCGCCATAGGCAAGCACGTTCTTGCCCGACAACCCGCCGCCGAACAGCCAATCCTTGTAGAAGGAACCGATCGCCATGATGTCCGGTAGGTATACCTTCTCGTTGAACTCGATCAGCTGGTCGATCACCGACGAAATTTGGTTTAACCGTTCCATTGTAATCGCGCCGACGGCTCCCGTGCCGTCGAGGTTGATCGGACAGGGCACTCCGCCGACCAGCCAATTCGGATGCGGATTTTTCCCGCCGAAGATCGTGTGGATCTTGACGATCTCCCTCTGGAAATCGAGGGCTTCGAGATAGTGTGCTACGGCCATCAGGTTCGCTTCAGGCGGCAGCTTATAGGATCGATTGCCCCAGTAGCCGTTCTTGAATGGACCAAGCTGGCCGGATTGGACGAACTTTCTCAGCCGTGTCTGGATGTCTTTGAAGTAGCCCGGCGAAGACAATGGCCAATCGGACACCGATTGGGCAAGCGCCGAGGTGGCCTTCACATCGGCCGTGAGGGCAGATATGACATCCACCCAGTCGAGCGCATGCAGGTGATAGAAATGCACGACGTGGTCATGAACCTGCAATGCCAGCTGCATGAGATTGCGGATCGAATTGGCGTTTTCCGGAATGGTTATGCCGAGCGCATTTTCAACCGCCCGCACCGATGTGAGCGCATGGGTTCCGGTGCAGACGCCGCAGATCCGTTCCGTGAAAGCCCAGGCATCGCGTGGATCGCGATTTTTGAGGATGACTTCAATGCCTCGCCACATTGTGCCGGTGGAAACGGCATTGCGGATGATATTGTCCTCGTCGACATTGACCTCGACCCGCATGTGGCCTTCGATGCGGGTTACAGGATCGACCACAAGACGCTTGCCGGAATTGTCGAGCGTGAAGCCATCTGGCGTTTGGATGGTCATCGTGATCTTTCCTGTCCATTGCCGTTTTTAGGACCGGTTTTCCCGCGCTTGGCGGTGACCTGCTTGACGGCGCTGATTGCAGCATGGGCAGCAATCGCCCCACCGACAACACCAGCTGCGGTCATGCCCACCTGGTCTGCAGTGGCTTCCACGCCGAATGGGCTGACCTCGGTCAGTCGGGAGTAAAAGCTTCCTGCGTCCCAGAAATTTTGTTCCGAGCAGCCGATGCAGCCATGACCCGACTGGATCGGGAAAGAGACGCCGCCATTCCAGCGAACGGTCGAGCAGGCGTTATAGGTGGTCGGGCCTTTGCAGCCCATCTTGTAGAGGCAGTAGCCCTTGCGCGCGCCTTCGTCGTCCCACTCCTCGACGAACTGGCCGGCGTCGAAATGAGCGCGCCGATAGCACTTGTCGTGGATGCGCTGCGAATAAAACATCTTAGGCCGACCCTGATGATCGAGTTCGGGGAGCTTGCCGAACGTGGTGATGAAGGTGACGACGCCGGTCATCACCTCTGCGATCGGCGGACAGCCAGGCACTTTGATGATCGGCTTGTCGCGGATCACTTTGTCGATCGGCGTCGCCTCGGTGGGGTTGGGCGTTGCGGCCTGAACGCAGCCCGAAGAGGCACAGGTTCCCCAGGCGATGACAGCCAGGGCGCCTTCGGCCATCCATTTGAGTTTCTCGACGAAGGGTCGCCCGCCATCGATGCAGAACATCCCGCCTTCGTTGAGCGGCGGATTGCCTTCGACGGCAAGAATGTACTTGCCCTTGTGCTTCTCCTTGGTCTCTTTGAGGATCGCCTCGGCCTGGTAGCCGGCCGCCGCCATGATTGTATCGTCGTAATCGAGTGAAATCATCGACAGGACTACATCCTTGGCCAGCGGATAGGCGGAGCGGATGAAGCTTTCCGAGCAGCAGGTGCATTCGAGCCCATGCATCCAGATCACCGGCACACGCTCTTTGGTTTCAAGTGCCTCGGCCATCGCTGCGGCCGTATCGGAGCCAAGGCCGAGGCAGGCCGCCGTGAGGCTGCAGAACTTCATGAAACTGCGCCGGGTTATGCCCTGGCGACGGATAACATCGTAAAACGTTTCGGTCGCGGCCATCCTGCTCCTCCACCTTCCCACCCCTGAGGCCTTTTTATTCAGTGAGCGATTTTAATCCTCGATCTCAACTCGACCCCTGAGTGGCGACCGCTTTTCAAACCGCTTCAGCCGAGGCCTTTGACTGGTAGCCGACGTTCCCCATGATGTGGTAGTCACTGAGGTCTGCCTCCTTCGTTAGGTTCCAATAGTCGATAAGGCGCCAAGGGCTGTTTGTTACGATTCGCCCCCGGGCGTTGCGGAAATAGGTGGACATGCCGGGATGGCTCCAGATCATCTTCTGGTGCATTTCCTGGATCGTCCGGTTGTAGTGTTGATAAACGTCTTGCCGGCATTCCACCTCGGATAACTTCTTTTCTCCCATCTGGCGCAGAACGCTCAGCACGTAGTCCAGCTGGCTTTCGATCGTGAAGATGAAGTTCCCGCGATGACCGAGGGCTGTATTGGGGCCGTAGAGCATGAAGAAGTTCGGGAAACCCGGCATGACGCTACCAAGATACGCCTGACAGTCGTCATCGTCCCAAGCCTCACGTACTGTCACGCCATCGCGTCCGAATATCTGAACTGGAAGCAAGAAGCGTGTGATATCGTAGCCCGAGGCGACGATGAGAACATCTGCCTCATGGCTGTCGCCATTTATCGCTCGGATCGACTTGCCTTCGACCTGTGCAGCAGCGCTGTCCACCAGACTGACCTGCGGCTTCAGAAGGGTTCTGTACCAGCCATTGTCCAGGAGCATTCGCTTGCCGAACGGCGGGTAGGGGGGAATGACCTTCGCCAGTAGCTCGGGCCGCCCGGCGAGCTGTTCTTCGATATATCGTGTACACGTCTCGCGGTGGCCGTCGTTCAGCGCATTCACAGAGCGATCGGGATGCGGCCATGCCGGATCCTTCTGCAGGGATTCGTGCACTTGAGTATCAAAAATCCAACTCAGCCGGAGCCTATAAAGCCATTCGTAATGTGGTACCGCGCGGAGCAAGAACTGCATCGACTCGGGAACCGACATAAGAAATTTTGGAAAGGGTGCCGCCCATTGGCGCGATCGTTGGAAGATTGTCAGGGCGCTCACCCGATCGGCGATGGCCGGGACAATCTGCATTGCCGATGCTCCGTTTCCGATCACAGCCACGCGTTTGCCGTCGAGCGTAACCCCGGGATCCCAATTGGAGGTGTGCACCAACGGTCCGTCGAAGTCACGCAGCCCGGGAATGTTTGGCCATTTTGGCGTGGTAAATCCGCCCACGGCTGAAATGACCACATTGGTTACAAGGGTTTCTTCCCGCCCGTCTGGCAAGCGCAATCGAGAATGCCAAGTCCGGCTTTCCTCATCATAACGAGAAAACAGGCATTCCGTGCCGTAGCGGATTGAGCTTTCAATACCGAAGTCGCAGGCGACCCGGTTGAGATATTCATCAATTTCCTGCTGCAACGGGAAGAACTTACTCCAGTCGCCGCTGGCAAACGTGAAGGAGTATAGATGTCCGGGCGTGTCGACCCCGCAGCCAGGATAGCGATGTGAATGCCAGACCCCGCCTGTGCGGTCCTGCTTTTCAATCTGGATGTAAGAAACGCCCAGTTGTCGCAGCCGAACTGCGGCCGCGATGCCGGACATGCCGGCTCCGATGACAAGTATGCGGAAGTTGTCCGGCAAACACACAGGATCAGGAACCGCGCCTGAATACCTCCGCAGCTTGTGGATCATCATGTCAGCATATTCCGGCGGAATAGGCTCAGCTTCTGACATGGAGAGCATGCGGATCAATTCTTCTGCCGATAAGTCTGCCCTTGCGATGGGAACGCCTTGGCGCCAAGCCATGATGGCGCTCAGTGCTGCATCGCGAATCTCCGCCTGCAATTCGATTGCCAGACCACCGGAGTCGTTGTCGTCCCAGCCGCTCTTGGCAGGAATAAACCGCGGACCTAGCCAATATTCTCGTCCTGTGAACTGATAAAGCAGGAGCAACAAGGTTGGGATATTGGCCGAAGGGAGTGCTTCGGCGATACGCTGACGAAACTGGTCGATGTCTTCAAAGTGAGCCATGGATTAGGTTCCTGCGGTTGAAGGATCTGGACCAATCGTCCAAGGCCTCGCGCCTGGATGCGATTGCTGTCCAAGTTCGAGGGTTCCACGACGGGCGTTTGGGGAGATTCTGCAGCAATTCGGCAAATATCAATTCAAAACGCGCCGGACCGGTCGGCATTGATCGCCGCGAACAAAAAGCCGCCTATTGAGGCGCCGTCAGATTAGAGGTTATGACGACGATGAGGGTTTGCTCGTGCGTTCGTCGCGACCACCCAGGTACAACCTGATGCGTCTGCGTGGCCACCGTTCGATATTCCTCGGCGAACATGGCCTGTTCCTTCTTCGGGATCTGGAGCCTTCTGCTCTCGGATGACCGGGCATAGGTCCCGGCAGATAATTTGGCGCTAACATTTCGACATCTCCATGCGGTACCGTCGGACCGTGACGCGTCTGCAAATGCTTCGCAGCAATATGCGTGCCAAAGGAAAAAATGTTTTCTTGTTCAACATAATCGATCAAACCGCCCGGCGTTGCATATCGATCGATTGTCGCATATCGGACAAGGCCAAGTGATCTTGACCCGTTAACCGCCTGACGAGCGCGAGGGACTGCTGCCGACCTCCTCGCCGGGACATCGAGTTCGGGGCCGAGCGTCTCGGCCGCGAATGTTGCCCAATCCGTTATGCCCGATATTCCCTCGCGCTTTGGCCGAAAGGGCACGACAAATCGTTGCCAGACATGGGTGGAATGGCTGGTTATTGCCAATAGCATGCGAAGGATTGGCTCTTCGCCGGCAGCGGCGGCAGGACTTGTTCTTAGGTCGCCTTTTCCAGCACGTGAATGTCTGAGCCGGCGGCATCTGAAAGCACATCAACCGACACAAGCCCTGCCAGGTTCGCGCATTCTCTGAAAAACTCTTCCGAAAAAGAAAATGAGTTCTTCAAATGCAGCCGATCACCATTTTTAAGTTCGATGCTTTTTCCTTTGAGTCGAAACGACAAATTTCTATTCACCGTCGCGGTGTGGATCACCTGCATGAAGCTGTCATCACCTCTTATATCCGCCTCATACTCAAACACTCCTGGATCAAAGTTATCGTCGACGGGTAATTCTGCCTTCATTCGATAAAATACGTTTAGCTGAAATTCTGGATGCGCTTCGTAGTAGGCTTTTGCGACATTCCACCTCAGATCCGAGCCTATTGAGATCGCAAGCCAGCACTTCTCAGCGCTGTTCGATATCCTCCTCAACGCCTGGACAACCGCCGCAACCGGAGGAGCCTCACTTATGGAAGCGGCAAGATTCCCAAAAGTCCGCCCGAACATGACGACCAATGCCGTTTCCTCATCGGAAAAAAAGCGCCGCCCGGAAAAAATGTCATCTCGTATGAACTCGATCTTCAGGTCGAACGATGGTGGCGATCGCTCTATATCCGAGAGGAACTCGTTCGAGCGATCAACCAGTACGCAACGTGAGGTTTTTCCGCGCAACTCCGTTGCAAGGGGAAGGGTCTTCTGCTGAAATGCTCGCACTGTTCCGGGGCCAAAGTCGAGAATTGACACCCCTTTTTGAGATCGCTTGCCCTGAGGCCATCGGACATACTCTTTTACTCTCTGCTGAAGGTCTCGTGCCAACTTGATCTCGGCGTCGACCATATTGGTTGTCCCGGTATCCAACGCATTGTTCATCCTCTGGGTTTCAGCCCTTGCCCACAACAGCGAGCCGCTCATCGAATTGCCGTCCCGATCACATCCAGTGTGGTGAGCGTATTGTTCTGGACCTAAGTCTGGCGCATATTTTTGTTGAAACAGCTTCAAACTCGTTTCAAGAAAGCTCACAATTGCTCTCCTCTGTGGGTGGCGATGGATTGGCGACAGGCGAAACTTTTGCGCAAAAAATTCTTTTGCCCGTCGCATTGAGCGCACGGATCGTGGCGGCGGCTTTCTGTGCCATACGTATGGCGGTGTCTTTGCAGCTACCCACCTTTTTGTGTGGGGCCGACTGTCGGATTTTCCTCCTCCAGCAAGTCGGCGGCGGTTCAGGCATTATTCAGGCCAAGGCAGAACATCGTTTTAAAACAATGAAGTGCTACTCATGCGCCTTTGACCGTGTCCGGCATTGTCGGAAGCGCGACACCGTAATGTCGCGTGTTTGCTCGTCGACCTCTACGCCAAGTTGCTTGCGCGAGCGCGATCGCGTTTCACCGGTTTTTGTTAGCTCCTCGACACAAGCTTTTTCAGCTTGCTCGGGATCAAATAGCCGAAGAGCAACGGGAAGATCGCTTTTCGGCCGACCAAAGGGAACTGGCATGAATTTTGAACTCTCTCTGCGAGGCGATCAGCGCTGCCGGCACCTTGAGTGGCCTCATAATCGGGGGATGTCGGGTCGCGATCGACCGGACAACCAGATCGCGACGGTCAATAGCCGGAGTTGCCGAGTATCGCCACTCGCCCTCTTGGCTTTTCGATCGGCAGATGAAGAGCGGCAATGGGACTTCAGCCGTCAAAGAACATGACGGGCTAATGCAGCCAGCCGCCGTTCAGGAGAAATCAATTCGTGGGTGACCCAATTCCAGATCATGTTCCGCGCGAAATGGTGAGCGACTTCAGCTTGTTCACGTCACCCGGCATGCAACGCGTCTCCAATGGAGATCCTCATGGAGCCGCCGCTCGTGTTCACGCCGGACCACCAGTGTTTTATTCACTCCACAATACGCGTGATGGTCGTGGCACGTGGCTCAGAACCCGGGCCAAAGACCAACGCAAAGTGCTGCAGGACCCTGATACTTTTTCCAGCAATCGCAGCATTTTCGCCTCTGCGCTCGGTGACGACTGGCCGTTGATCCCACTCGAGCTTGATCCACCGGCCCACGGCATCTTTCGCTCCCTGCTTAACCCCCTGTTCTCGCCAAAACGAGTGATGGCGCTGGAAGCGTCTATCCGTGCGCAAGCGATCACCATTGTCGAAAAGATCTCCGTGTCGGGTAAAAGCTGCGAGGTGATGAAAGATTTTGCCATTCCATTCACAGTTGGCGTCTTTCTTCAGTTTTTGGGATTACCGAACGAGCGGCTCGACGTATTTGTCGGCTGGGCGAAGGCCTTGCTCCACGGAGATAAGGTCCAACGATCGGCAGCCGCTCGGTCTATTCTGGAGTTTATCGACGAACTTGCGGCCTTGCGCCGGAAAGAGCCTGCAGGCGACTTCATGACCTTCGTCGTGCAGGCACAGATCGATAGCCGCCTGCTGGCCGAAAACGAAGTCCGTGGCATCGGCGTACTATTGTTCGTCGCGGGGCTCGATACGGTCGCAGCCGCGATCGGCTTTGACTTGGCCCATCTGGCACGCAATCCAAAAGACCAAAATTTGTTGCGCAGTGAACCGGAACGGATCGTGCTCGCAACCGAAGAATTGTTGCGGGCATATTCGACCGTACAGATGATTCGTGTGGCAACGAAAGATATCGATTTCGAAGGCGCGCCGATTCGCAAAGGGGATTATGTTTGCTGCGCTACGATGATTGCCAATCGTGATCCGGCGGAGTTCGAGGATCCCAACGTGATTGACCTGGCACGCGAGGACAACTGCCACACCGCGTTCGCCGCAGGTCCCCATCGTTGTCTTGGTTCGCACCTTGCCCGGCGGGAGATCATCATCGGCTTGGAGGAATGGCTGTCTCATATTCCTCATTTCCGTATCAAAGAAGGTACGGCCCCCATAACCCATGGCGGCCATGTGTTCGGGATCGAAAATCTGGTCCTGGAATGGTCATAACTCGAGCGCCGCTATGCAGCTTCGGAGGTGCGGCATGCACATCATCGTCCACACTGCCAAATGCCAGGGACACGCGCGATGCTGGTTCCAAGCGCCGGAGATCTTCAAGTTGGATGAGGATGGTTATATCCTGCCCGGCAATATCGACGTTGCTGCAGGGAACGAATTTCGCGCATCCCGGGGTGCTCGATCATGCCCCGAACGTGCGCTGGAAATCACCCGCTCATTCGATACAGTTGGAGTCACGGCGTGAACTGAGGCTTTAGACCTGCAAGCGATAAGCAGACGGTTGATCGACGATCCACCCGTGTTTCAAAAGCTGCTACCTGCAAACATCATGCGCCGATGTCGCTCAGGTCTGTCTGACATGCGACAATGGCGGACTTGCCGGAGAGCTGCTTTAAGAAAGTTACTGCAAAACAAAGGGTTTTTCCTGCGGCATGCATATTGCTTCGAGCCATTTGCGAACGCTTCACGATCAAAGTCAACTGAGCGGAAATGTCGAAAATGTCAGCAAAATGCTCTCTGCCGCCGCCTACCTCCTGCCATCAGATTTCCGGACGTAATGGAGAGATCTGGTCTTGTCACCAAGGAATATTCAGGACGAATTGCTTCTCTTGAAAACGTAACGATAGTCCTTGCTTGCTCAGGGATGGGAATGAATCCCTGATCCCAAATCTCATGCATAAAATTCGCTTTCCAGGACGATTGTTGAGCACGCGTTTAGCGCGGGCGATGAATTTCTCTTTGACCCAAACATCGGAGCTTCAGTGAATATCAGACCCATTCTTCTCGGCGGGATTGCAACACTTTCAGTCGCGCCTTCCGTATGCGCTATCGATCAAGTCGTCGCCGTCGAGCCGGAACCGGCTGAACTTGTCCGCATCTGCGATGCCTACGGCAAGGGCTATTTCTATATCCCTGGATCTGAAACCTGCATGCAAGTCGGGGGTATGGTCCGCACGCAGGCATCGTCATACAATCCTTACGCCCCAGTTGAACCCAGCGGCACCACCTGGCTGACGCGAAGCGAAATCTATGTCAATGCGGCAACGGAGACTGAATATGGCCTCCTGAAGACGACGACGACTCTACGGTTCGATTATACGGACGATAGTAGCACGATCGGCGCCGATCTACCTGTGGCGAATATATCGCTTGGTGGTTTCCTCATCGGCCGCGCCGGCTCTCAATATAATGATTGGATCGGCTATGTCGGCAATGTCATCAATCCGGATGTAATCGGCAATGGCCCTCTCAAATTGAATCAACTTTCGTATTTTTATGATTGCGGCGTAAGCGCCGTCTCCGCCCCATTGAATTGGCTATATTTTGAGGCTTGCCGGGTGTGCGAGAAGGTTTCCAGGACTATCTGGAGATTTGCATGGCAGATGATGGATTTGTTGGGCGTTACGAAGTTGTCGAGCCGCGCCGCGGAAACCGGCGTTGGCCGGACGATGTGAAGGCGCGGATCGTGGCGGAAAGCCTTGAGCCTGGCGTTCGTGTTGTTGATGTCGCGCGCCGTCATGACGTTGTTGCGCACCAGCTTTCCTTGTGGCGCCGGCAAGTGCGCGAGGGCATTCTGGCGTTGCCTTTTGAGACTATGTCGGGCCAGTCGGAGAGCGGCGATGCCGAGCCTGCATTTGTGCCTTTGGCGATTGCGGCAGAGCCGAGCGAGGCTGTGAGTGTTTTGGCGCCGCCGCTGCCGGCGACGGTTTCGTCGGTCTTGACATTGGAGATCGGCCCGGACGTTGTGATGCGGGTTCCCGGCGATGTGCCGGTTGAACGTGTGGCGGCTCTGGTGCGAGCCATGCGAGGGACGGCATGATCGTCGCGGGCCAACGCCTGCCGATCCTGATTGCAACGCGGCCGGTTGACTTCCGCTGTGGGCATCAGGCGCTGGCTCTGATGGTGCAGACCGAATTGAAGCTCGATCCGCATTCCGGGGTGACGGTGATCTTCCGGTCGAAGCGCGGCGATCGCCTGAAGATCCTGGTGTGGGATGGCACCGGAATGGTGCTAACCTACAACGATCTGCATTCATACTGCATCTCTCTTTCGGATTCAGTTGAAGGTTTTGGCGTGTCTGGCATTTTCCTTATGGGCGGCGAGGCGATCGACGAGTTGGTTCCATCGACTGCATTGCTTTTGCGGTAAATCGCTCTTCGGAAGCTCGTACAGGTAATAGTGTCCGTTGTAGGCATGGCTGGTGACGAGGCCATGTTCAGCCCATCTGGCGAGGGTATGCTCATGGATATTGAGGTGTGCAGCCGCCTCCTTCTTTGTCAACATCCCACGATCCCGGAGCCGGTCATAGCGTGATCTCAGCTTGTATTCGCGAACAAGATAGGTGACGCGTTTGGTTGTGAAGCGGGCGTTGCGCTGGTCACGGCGCGTCACCGAGCCCGGACGGTATCCCTGATTGTTGAGAATGTCGGCGATCTCGGAAAAAATATGATCGTCGAGGAGTTTATCAATCAGTTGGATGACGTCGGGGCTCGTCTTGACCTGCTGGCTGGGCGATTTTGGGCTGATGGTGACGAGTGTCTGGGTTTTGCCGCCTTTGAAGCGAATATGAGCCTTGGTTGTGCCTCTCTTCGGTAGTTTGAGGAGGGTGACATCCTCAATGATGTGGGCAAGCAAGCGCTTTCGTTCGCGGTTCGGGGTCTCTGAATTGGTCCAGAGCTTTTTGAAGTCCGCCGTCATTGTGACCAACCGCTCTTGGACGGCCTTATTGAGGATGAATTGATCGTGCTCCTGGGCGCGCTCGCGCTCTTCGCGGGCATTAGCCAAGATGCGGAGCTTCTCGTTCCATTCCCCTTCGAGCGTGTCGGCGACAAGGCGGTTATTGGGATCGACGAGCATGAAACGGCGCTGGGCGAGATCGGCCTCGGTTTGGGCGCGCTCGATTGCGCGACAGCGCAGCCGGTCCGCCTCTTCATGTCGCGCTTCGATTTCTTTGCGGACTTCAATTGCCAGTTCGACGGCTGCCGGCGTCATCTGATCCGCGATCAACATGCCGATGGCTTCGTCGACGGGAGGAGCAGAGATCGCCTGGCACACGTGTTCTCCGCGATTGCTACGGGCGCGGTCACAAACGTACCAGGCTTCCTGTCGACCGCGTCGGGCAGCGTAGCGCATGTGAAAATGCCTGCCGCATTGCCCACACACGGCCCGTCCCTGCAGCAGCGCCGGTCCTTCCCGCGGAGGCGATGCGACACCGGCGTTCCATTTATGGCAGATGTTCGACTTTAGAATCCTCAGGTTCTCTTGGTGCTGCTCCCAGCTGATATAGCCGGGATGGGCATCTGGAATACACGCCGTCCAATCGTCGGTACCTTGTTCACGGACGAGCTTTTTGCCATCGATGGTTCGTCGATAGCGACGGCGACCATAGGCATAGGCTCCGGCGTAACGTGGATTATGCAGCACGCGCATCGCCGTCGAAGGCGTCAGTGGCCGAAAAACAGTCTGGCTATCGTGCAGGCGGGAGGGAAAGAGAATACCTTCCTGACGAAAGGCCTTGACGGTCTGGGAGGCGGATCCGACGCGAGAGAACGTCTCAAAGAAATGAGCAATCGTCTCTCTAATTTGCATGTCCGGATCGAGAGCCACATTGCCGGAATGGTCATAGACCAGTCCGGTTGGCAGGGGGCAACGGAACTCGCCGCGCCGTGCCTTGTTGAGAATACCGCCGCGCAGCCTTGCCTTGATCACATGCAGTTCGGCCTCACTCATTGTTCCCTTGAGGCCGAGCAGGAGGCGGTCGTTGAAACTTGCCGGGTCATAGACACCGTCCTCGTCGAGGATCAGGGTGTCAGCAAGGGCGCAGATCTCCAGTAGACGCTGCCAGTCGGCATTGTTGCGCGCCAGCCGGGAGACCTCCAGACCCATGACGATCCCGGCATGCCCCATGCCGACATCGCTGACCAGCCGCTGAAATCCCTCGCGCCAGACCGCCGATGCGCCGGATTCACCCTGATCGTTATCGATGACGATAATTTGCTCGTCGCGCCAACCAAGTGCGATAGCGCGCCCGCGAAGCGCATATTGCCGCATGGCGCTCTCGGTATTGTCGATGACTTGCCGCATCGAAGATTGGCGGATGTAGAGGTAGGCGCTGCGTTCACGGTGATGGGACTGGACTTTGAGGTGTACATTCATGTTCATGGTGCTCTCCGTTGGTGGATGCTCATGGCGATGGTCGCCAGGACATGAACGACGGCGCTGAGGTCGTCGCGCGCCGGTCGGGTGGCCAATGACAGGTAAAACGGGTCTTGATCAGGGCTTGCCGCCGCAGGCAGTGCACGGGCCCATCCCCACATGCCGCGGCGCAGAAAAAGCATGAGGCCGCTACGGGCCTTGAGCGGCAGAACTTCGCCGAGAGCTGCACTGCGCAGCATCTCGTACTGGTCCGCGATGGCCGGCAATGAACATGCCGGTCCCGTGGCAACGTCTAGCGGATCGTTTTTTTTAACACCCGCTCGATCGTCCTGGGATGAAGCTCGATATCGAGTTCGTTGCGGACCATCATGGCGAGCTCGCGTGCATGAACGGGTACGCCCGGAACCAGCCTTGCCTGCAGAAATGCCAGGACTTTGTCGTCGACCTTGTGGGGCCCGCGGGGACCCGGCTTTGCCGGCACCAGTCCAGCAATCCCACTCGTGTCGAAGTTTGCCTTGGCCTGGTAGTAGGTCGGTCTGGAAACACCATACTCGTCGGAAGCGTCCGTTACCGAGACGTTGTCGACGGAGACGCGTCGCAGCATCTCGTATTTGACCTGGACGGCGTCGCGCGGATCGAAGAACTCGCTGCCGCGGAACTTCGGGTCGCGCACCTTCTCGGAATTTGGATTGAAGGTGCCCTCGTCGATGAGGGCATCCATCTTTGATCGCTTGCCGCCGTACTTCGCAGGCATTGCGGGCTCCGGGTATGAGATCGAGCATTAATGTAATGCTAATTATACCGCACTTCTGATTTGTATCAAGGACATTCTCTGAGCAAATTAGGGAAATGTGGCGTACAAATCGGGATATATTGCTCATTGCGAGTCCTCTTGCGGCATAATCTCGTCTACATTAGCGGCATAATTATCCTTACACTCCGCTCGCGACCGCGCTGCCAACCTGTCACAAAGGTGTTCCACCATGTTGGCCAATTCCATCAAGTTCGAAACCAGCAAGAGCGCCCGCCCGTTGCTCGCGGCAACTTCCGGATCAACGCTCACAAGATCAGTCCATTGAGGGGGAAGCGGCCATATGGCGCCATCGTCGGTCTGCAACAGCAAACGGCTGCCCTGTAAGTTACTTCGCTTGCCAACGCAGGGCAGCTGCCGTGCGAATAGAGGATGAAACGGATGCGTGACCCGCACTAGCTGCTGATCTGCGCTGGTTGAGGCTGCATTCTCAGATAAGGTACAAAATTCTTGAACATGGAAACTTTGCCTGGCCCAAGGTTCAGGATGGGACCATGCGTCTTTCCAGGGCTCAATATGAGGCTTTGTTCGAAGGTCTTGACTGGCGACGGGTCATGGCGCAACGGGTGACCGCGCCGTCCGCGGCAGGGTAAATATCCGGCCGCCTTTGCATTGTTTTATTTGGCTTTTTTGTGCTGCCTTGCTATAAGGCCGCATGTCATCGCCCCTTGATCTCAGCCTGTTTCCGGACCTTCCGCCAGAGGTTGTCAAAGCCTTTGCGGCGATGGAGTTCGAACTGTCGGTCGAGCGTGCTGCACGTCAACATGAGCAGGCTGTGGTTGCCGAAAGGGACGCGTTCATCGCCGAGCTGAAGGAACTGGTCGAGAAGCTTGAGGGGCAGGTTCACGACTATCGGCGCACGAAGTTCGGGCCGAAATCGGAAAAGCTCGATCCGGCGCAGATGGAACTGGCGCTGGAAGACCTTGAAACGGCGATTGCCGAAACACAGGCGCGGATCGCCGCCGTCGAGAAAAAGATCGAAGCCGGCGCATCCGATCCGGACAAGGCCGCCCCTCGCAAGGAGCGTAAGGCCCGTGCATTACCCGAACACCTGCCGCGGGTCGAGAAGGTGATCGAGCCCGACAGTATTGTCTGCCCCTGTGGTTGCGGCAACATGGTCCGGATCGGTGAAGACCGGACGGAACGGCTCGACCGGATTCCGGCACGCTACGAGGTGATCGTCACGATCCGCCCGAAATACGCCTGCCCCAAGGGTCGAACGGGCGTCGTCCAGGCCAGAGCGCCGGCGTATCTGCTGGAAGGGAGCTGGCCGACGGAAGCCCTTCTGGCTGAGATTGCCGTCTCCAAGCATTCCGAACATATGCCGCTCAACCGGCAGGCCGAGGTCATGGCGCGACATGGGGTGCCGATAGACCGCACGGTCCTTTCCGATTGGATGGGGCGCACGGGCAGCGAAATCGCATCGGTGGTCGACTACATGGCAAAACGGCTGCTGTTTGAAAGCACGCGGCTCTATGTCGACGAGACCACGGCTCCGGTGTTGGATCCGGGGCGAGGCAAGACGAAGACCGGTTATCTCTGGGCCGTGTTGCGTGACGACCGCGGCTGGAACGGTTCTGCGCCGCCGGGCGTGGTGTTCCATTATCGGCCCGGGCGTAAAGGCGAATATGCCGCTGAAATCCTCGACGGGTTCAACGGGACAATCCAGGTGGATGCCTACGGTGGTTACTCTCACCTCGCCACGTCGGACCGGATGGGCGGTGATCCCTTGAAGCTGGCTTTCTGTTGGGCGCACGGGCGCAGAAAGCTGATCAAGGCCGCGCCAAAGAGTGGATCGCCCATCGTCGACGAGGCGCTGGTGCGGATCGCCGCGCTCTACAAGATCGAAGGCAGTATCCGGGGCTCAGATCCCGAACATCGCCGCGCAGTTCGACAGGACCTGTCCCTCCCGCTGGTGGACGAATTCTTCACCTGGCTCGCAGCGCAAGCCCAGCGCGTCTCACGCAAGTCCGACCTCGGAAAAGCCCTGGCCTATATGCTGACGCGGCAGGACGGATTCCGGCTGTTTCTGGACGACGGCCACGTCGATATCGACTCCAACCTGGTGGAAAACGCGATCCGCCGACCAGCCATGAATCGCCGCAATGCGCTCTTTGCGGGGCACGACGTTGGCGCGACATACTGCTCATCTGACGATGTCCTTAAAATAAAAGGGGATTTTGAACCGGATCCTGAGATATCGGACGTCTTGATCGCCTGGCATCTGCTTCGCGGCGAACAGTGTCGTCTTGAAGGTCGGAAAGTTGAATGATCCAAGGCGCTCCAGCACATAGCTGTCGAGCGGGAAGGACGCCGCTGCTTACCATCCGATAAGCCGTAGCTCGACTTACCTTCAGAATGTCGGCGGTCTCGTCGAGGGTTCTCTCGCCGCGTTCAGCCCGTTCGCCTTCCCGATAGACGGGGATGCCGTGGATGTTGCGAAGACTGCAGACGTGGCTTCGTGTCCAGCTGGCGCCATGTCCAGTCGGCTTGCCGGAGCGGTTCAGGATCGCTGCGATTGACAAATCAGGTAACTGCCTTGCCAAGGCGCGCACGAGATCGACAACATCAGCCTTAACTGCCCACCGGGTCTGGCCGATCTTGTTCTTCTTCACTGTCATCCGGGTATGATCTCCACCTTGCCAATGAATGATGATCGCCAATGTGTCGTCGACGATATCGACGACAATTTCCGTGATTAGTAGCCGAATGATCTTTTTGCGCGTCTCAATGGATACGCTGGGGCTGTCCCATGCCTGCCCCAGGTCCCTGCCGAGCTTCATCAGTCTTGCACGGTCATCTGCCGATAGCGCGGGCATGTCGCGGTCGGTCGAGAGCGTCTCAAGCTCGATCTCCA
Organism: Rhizobium sp. BR 362; assembly: GCF_036528765.1. NCBI lineage: Bacteria > Pseudomonadati > Pseudomonadota > Alphaproteobacteria > Hyphomicrobiales > Rhizobiaceae > Rhizobium > Rhizobium sp. BR 362. The sequence goes on from NZ_JARWGH010000040.1 coordinate 38,009, forward strand.
GGTCACGCAATTGGATCAGTTTCTCATTCCAGCGTCTTTCCAACTCGCCCGCGACCAACCGATTGTCGGGATCGACAGCGTCATACTGGCGCCGCGCTCGAGCAGCCTCATATTGTGCTTGCTTGATTGAGTTCTCGAGTTGCTGACGCTTATCGCTATGACGCTGCGTGTGCGCCTCCATTGCCTGCAACGCCGCCTCGATCCCGAGGGGTTGCAGTCGTTCGAGAACTTCCTGCGCGACGGCCCGATCGACGCGCATGCCACCGAACCCGATGCAGTTTGCAGCCGCCATGTCGCCGAATGTGCCGCGACAAACGTATCGCTGCGTGTTGCCGCCTTTCCCAGAATATTGAATATGCAGTCGACGACCGCAGCGACCGCAACGAAATAGTCCAGGCAACAAAGCTTCGCCACGCCTTATCGAACCCCGCCCTATGTAGCTTTTTCCATTCGCATTCTCGGCGATCAGATGCTGATTCCTTTCAAACTCGGCCCAGCTAATATAGCCTTCATGATGGTCGTGGATCAAAACTTCCCAGTCCTTCGAATTACGCCGCAACGTATCACGGATGACCCGTTTGCGCCCATCCTTGATCATCACCCGTGTCCCACGCCGGCCGTAGGCGTACGAGCCAGCGTAGACGGGGTTTGTCAGTATGTGATGAAGGGTATGATAAACCGGAGCTTTCCACTCGATCGGCGGTTTGCCGCGCCCTTGATTGACAGACGGAACCAAGACATTCTCTTGCCTGAACCAGAGCAACACCTGGCGGACGGTCTGCAGTTCGGCGAATTTACGAAAGACGAGCAGAATGCTCTCCTGAACGCGCCGATCAGGATCTTTCTCGACACGGGCATCATCCGTCTTCACATATCCGACGGCAACAGTCAGATGAAGTTCGCCGCGCCGCGCTTTTTGGCGCATGGCCTCGACGGATCGTTGCCGAAACACGGATAACTCCATCTCGCTCATCGTACCCTTCATGCCAAGAAGGAGACGATCGTTAGGCGAGCGCGGATCGTAAATAGCCTCTTCGTCAACGATCAGAGTGCCGACCAGACCACAAAATTCCAGCAACGTATGCCAAT
>NZ_JARWGH010000041.1:0-38769 GCF_036528765.1 Rhizobium sp. BR 362
GTTCGGCAGCCTGGACAACGCTCAGACGCTGACCGCGGATCTTCCGGACGACTTCGAGGCGATGCAACTCTTTCTGCGACATGGTGATCAAACAGGACACGACAACTCCAACCGCTCATGGTCTCGACCAGGCTGAAGGTCGTCATCCTTGCTCCCAACGTTGGCATTGACCAGTGCGTCGAGAGGCGAGACTGTCGCATCTCTAACTGGCCCAACTGTCGCATTACTAAATAGCCCTTACAGATGTGTGTGGCGTAACCATTATTATGGGAATGCCGCGCGCCGGTGTCGTCAACCGTCACATAACCGGTGTCGTCAACCGTCACATAAGATGACGACACAAGACCGGCATGCAACACCGCCGCATCCTCGGCGGCAAAGCCATCCAGTTCCTTCGTCAAAAGCCGCACCACCTGACGTTTCGAGATATCGAGACCGATGTCGTTCAGCAAGGTTGTCAGCCGTCCAGTCGTTACCTGCCCTTGTGCATGGAGCATCAGGCAAAGCCGCCTGAGGTTGACGCCGTAACCACCGATGATCCCCTCCGGCAAGGGTGCGAGCACCGTCTTTCCATCCGGGGTCACCCAGCATTCGCGACGGTAATGAACAAGCTCCGCCCTCACCACCAGGTCGCGAACATAGACGCTTTTGTATCCCTTGAAGGGCGACCCGGCTGGAGCATCGACGCGCAGGACTTCCTGCCGGCTCACCTGCTTCACATCCATCTTTGGGCCACGCCGCTTTTTCTTCGATACCGAAATGTCGCGCGGCTTGATGTCGGTTGCCTTTTCCATGCCGGAGGAGCGAAACGGTGGCCGAGGTGGCAGGTTCTTCAGCCGGGCGATCTCGTCGCGCAGCAGCTGGTTCTCGACCTTCAGGCGCGTGTTCTCCAGCCGAAGGGCGGCGTTTTCTTCGCGCCGTTGGGCGGTCTCGGCCTCAAGCTTCTCAAGTCGGGCTTCCGCCTGCTGCGACCTATCCAGCAAACCCGTCACCAGACTGCGCAACGCATTCAGTGAAAGCGTGTCGGCATGCTCGGGGGAGGGGAGCCGTCTCTTCATGGCAGAATCGAATCATAATTTGCCCCAGCGAGAGAATCCCCCAGCTGACAATCAACTCTCAAAGCGCAGAGTTATGCACACTTCTATGCCCGCTCAGCAAAACGCTGCCACCGATTTTGCCCCACGTACGGAAAATGGCACTGTTTCAGAGCGAAAGGCTCGGGCCACGCGATACAGCGACAAGGCACAAGGTGTTCGACCTTTTCGCTAGATTTCAATTGGGAGAATTCTGTGTTTAAAGGTCTTTCCAAGCTGCAATGCGTGGCTTGGGGGAACGAAGATGTGGCGCTTGACGCCTGTTGCGGTGTTTCTTTGGCTTTTTGCCGCGATCATACCGGGCGCATCGGCAACCGAGCTTCTCTATAATGACTTCAGCTCGCCAGCGCTGGATCAGAGCCAATGGTGTTCCTGCCAGATCGACGACAAAAACACGCCGGTAACATTCTCTGCCGATTCTGCCGACAAGAAGGATTATATTGCTGGAATTACCGTCAACGAGTCCTCGCTCGGCGGCAAGAAATGCGAACCGGCCTGCAAAGCGCCGCAGGAGACCCTGACTGCACAACACAATTTGCTGGCCGACTTCAGCAGACCGGAATTTCTCGGAACGAACTTCTTTGCGAAAGCGAAGCCGACATGGGCGCCAGCGGCGGGTCAGCCCGATCCCTATTGTGACGAGGACGCCTGGAGGCGGGTTAAGGCAGCCCAGCAGGAGGGCGAGTGCATTCAGCGTGAAGAGCTTCGTCTGCAAAAGACGCTCTTTCGGAGGTCCGACGTACCGCTCGTCTATTCGTTCCGCTTCCGCATGCAAAAAGAGGTTTTGAATGATAAGGATTCCATTCGCTGGATAACGGCGCAATGGAAACAGGAGCCGATCAGCGGCAAGTACGGGCAGGAGTTTGCCAATTGGTCACCAAGCCCATTTCTCGCCCAGCGCTATGACGACGGCATCCTGCATGTCACGGTTCAGGACGACATGTGCAGGTGCTTGATCGCCTCCGCGCTCGCCAGGGGAAGCAATCTCGCCTGGACAAACGGAACGCCGCATTATTGCCAATCCATCCGGCCGGAGGACAGCAACGGCAAGGCTTGTACGCCGGATTTGAAGGTGGAGTATGGGCGCAATCCGATCCTGTCGACGCCGGCGGGGAAATGGGTCGAGATGCGCTATCGCGTGCAGGCCGGCCGTGACGGTAACGCATTCATCGAGATTCACCAGGATGGCAGGTTCATCGCCAGGGTAACCGGCAAGATCGGCTATGAACCTGATCCATTATCCTCGCCGATGACCAAGTTCAAGATCGGGCAGTACCGCGACTATATACCGTCCTCGGACACGTTGGAGCTGGACTGGATCAGGATCGAGGCCGCCGGGAATTGAGGCCTCCTTACGAAGGCCCCTCCGTTCAGCTATGACAATTGCTGCGCAACCAGCGCTGCCCAATAATCGATGCCGTAAGCGATCGCATTGTCATTGAAGTCATAGGCCGGATTATGCAGATCGGCGCTGTCGCCATTGCCGAGCCAGATGAGCGCCCCGGGCCGCTTTTCAAGCATGTAGGAGAAATCCTCCGAGCCCATCGTCATCGGCCAGTTGCCGTTGACGCGCTCGGCGCCCACCACGCTGCTGGCGGCGGCGATCGCAACCGAGGTCTTCTCGGCATTGTTGACGGTCACGGGATATCCCGGGCGCCAATCGATTTCGGCCTGCGCGTCATAGAGCTTTGCCGTTCCCGTTACCACATCGTGAAACCGTTGTTCGACGGCTCGGCGCGTCTCCGGCAGCATCGTGCGGACGGTGCCGCCGATTTCGACTGCGGGCGGAATGACGTTCAGCGCTTTACGGTCGCCGCCGCTGACGAAGGTGACGGAAACCACGACAGGATCGAACGGATCGGTAAAGCGCGACGCGATCGACTGCAGCGCGACGATGACATGTGAAGCGACGAGCACGGGGTCGCGGGCAAGATGCGGCGAAGCTGCATGGCCGCCTCGTCCGTTGATGGTGATGACAAAGCGATCGCCGGCGGCCATCATCGGGCCGCTTCGGATGGCGAACGAGCCGATCGCGAGCCCCGGCTGATTGTGCATGCCATAGACTTCATCGATGCCGAAACGATCGAGCAGCCCCTCCTCCAGCATAACACGCCCGCCACCGCCGCCCTCTTCTGCCGGTTGGAAGATCAGAACGATCTTGCCCGCGAAATTGCGATCGGCGGCAAAGCGCTTGGCAGCGCCGAGGAGAATGGCGGTGTGGCCGTCATGTCCGCAGGCATGCATCATGTTCGGTATCTTCGACGCGTAGGGAAGGTTCGTCTGTTCGGACATCGGCAGCGCATCCATGTCGCAGCGAAGCGCGATCGTCTTGCCATTGCCTTTGCTGCCCGAGATCACCGCCACGACCCCGGACTTTGCGATTCCGGTCACCACCTCGTCGCAGCCGAACGCCCTCAACTTTTCCGCTACCATTGCCGATGTGCGTGGCAGATCGAATAAGAGTTCCGGATACTGGTGTATCTCGCGGCGCCAGGTCTTGGCCTCATCCGCAATGGTGCGCGATGCTTCGGACGGGTTCATGAACGGTCTCCTTCAGAAGAGTCTTACACTGGCGCTCAAATCGCCGCGATGCCGGCGGAGCGGATCTTTATCAGAGATAGCGATGAGCAGCATACGAGTATAGTCACCTTTCGAGCCGATGGCCCATAAGCGCAAACAGAGTTGCTCTGTGCATTAGCACGGATGAGCACGTCAATGTCTGCCTCGGGCCGCACGAGGGCGGAGTGGGTTCGCGCGCCGGTTTATAAAATCGCGGGCGGGAGCCGATTGCCGTTCCAGGCCAAGTACAATCGGCGTATATTCGCGCTTCGGCGTCGATCGTTGCGCGACGACTAAGACCAGCTATTCGTGAGGTATCGATAATGCAATTTTCACCGGAAGCGGCCACGGGCTCGTCTGTCGAGAGCCTTGGTATATGGCCGACAAGGCGGAGTGAGATCCTCGATTGGCTGATGCACGATACGCGCAACGAACGCTTCATCGACAATATTCTCGTGGACCTGTGCGTGAGACTGCGGGCGGCCGGCATCCCTGTCGGAAGGGCGACAATGCATTTCAGAACGCTTCATCCACAGTGGCTTGGTGCACGGATCCTCTGGCGCACGGGATTGGAGGAAGCAAGCATCAGCACCTTTAGCTACGGCGTCGAGACGACGCCGCAGTTTCTGGCAAGCCCGATCAACGAGATATTCAACGGAGCTGCCGAGGTCCGTCAGAATCTCGAAAAGCTGGATACGGCTGATCGGCCAGCCTATTCGGTCTACGAGGAAATGCATGCCGAAGGATTGACGGATTATATTGCCTGGCCGATCTACCACACGCTCGGCAAGCGCCACATCGTCACCTTTGCCGCCGACATACCGGGCGGTTTCACCGAAGAGCATGTCAGTTTCCTGAAGGACCTGCTTCCGGCCCTGACGCTGGTGAGCGAGATCAGGCTCAAAAACATTCTGGCCCGGACGCTTCTGCGCACCTATGTAGGGCCGCACGCCAGCGAGCAGATCCTTGCCGGTGCCACGACGCGCGGCAGCGGCACGACTGTCGGCGCGGCCATACTCATCTGTGATCTGCGCGACTTCACGACGATTTCGGACATGTGGCCACGCGACGACGTCATTGATCTTCTGAACGGCTATTTCGACGCGATGTCGGAGCCGATCGAGAAACATGGCGGCGAGATCCTCAAATTTATGGGTGATGGAATGCTGGCGATTTTTCCGCTGAGCAATCCCATGGCATGCGCCAACCTTCTCCAGGCGATCAGCGAAGCGGAGGCTGCGGTCGGCGCTTTAAATGAGGAAAATAGTCGGCATGGCCGAGAGGTGCTGCGCTACGGCGTCGGCGTGCATGTCGGCGATGTGATGTACGGCAATATCGGTTCTCGGACCCGCCTCGATTTCACCGTCATCGGGCCGGCCGTCAATGTCGCATCCCGGCTGGAGACCCTGACCAAGGAGGTCAAACGCCCGGTGTTGTTGTCCAAAGCCTTCGTCGAGATGGCAGGGTGTGAGATCGAAATGGAAAGCCTCGGTGCCTTCCCCCTCAAGGGCCTTGGCGAACCGGTCGATGTCTTCGCTTTTGCGACGAATGGAAATAGCGTGGCACGCCATAAAGCCCTGCCGTAATCCCTGCGGCGCCACGCACTCCATCCGATTGTCCACCTTCAGGTGTGATAACGCTGATCGCAAAACGTGAAGCGGCTGGGGCTTTCGTCTTTTGCGTAATCGCTTATATTATGAATGGGATAACTAGGTCAGCCGCCTCAATTTTGTGGGATCGTTCTGCGAAGACGGACGTTAGTTAGAGCCGACTCAACGGCTTGACGAGCGGGTGCCCTGCACCCTGAATACTCTGACAGGAGAGAAAGATGAAAAAATTACTCGCGACGGCATTTTCAGCAGCATCATTGATCGTCATGGGTGCGGCGGCGACGCACGCGGCCGACCTGCAGACCACCTACCAGGAGCCGGACCAGCGCAACGGCGTGAAGATCGGCTATCTTACATGTGACGTCGGCGGCGGTGTCGGCTATGTGCTCGGATCAGCCAAGGAAGCCGATTGTGTGTTTCGCTCAACCGTTGGAAGAGAGCGCATAGATCACTATAGCGGCGCGATCAGAAAATTGGGCGTCGATCTCGGTTTCACCACCCGCAGCCGTCTTGTCTGGCTCGTCTTTGCTCCGACAGCCGGCTATCATCATGGTGCGCTGAGCGGCCTTTATACGGGCGTAACCGCCGAGGCGACCGTCGGTGCGGGCGTTGGCGCCAACGTCCTTCTCGGCGGCACCTCCGGCTCCGTTCATCTTCAGTTGATCAGCGTGACCGGCCAACTCGGGCTCAATGTCGCCGCTACCGGTACATCGGTGACGCTGACCACGATAGATTAAGCATACTTCTATCGCCATTTACGGCAGGGCGTACCTTGCTCTGAAGGAAGGTACGCCCGGAACACAACAAGAGATGAAATAACGGCCGCGGCCGTTCTCGAACCGTGGTCATCGCACGGCAAGCGATGGATATCCGCACGTTTGAGCGCTGATAGGCTGACGGTTCAAGCGCCCGGTTTGTGCGCTTTCAGTCCCTCGATCCGATTGAGGCTTTCTGCCACTTTCATTTCCCACTTTCGCGCTTGCTGCCTGCGGGCGAATTCGAGGGCGCTGTACAAACAACGCTCTGCCTCTCCATCCCCGGAATCCAAGCGCGACAATGCTTCGCCCTTCAAACGCAGCAACTCAGCCGTGAAATAGTTTTCGCCGGTGCTGGCAACCAGTTCCAATGCCTGGTTCAGGGTTGCGAGACAGGCATCGAAATTACCCGATTGCAGATAGCAGTCGCCGAGAAGACCGAGGTAACAGGATTTGTCGATCTCCTGCTCGCCGAGATTGTCGCAGGTGTGACGCATCTTTTCGAGGCCGGACGGATCATTATCCACCCGGACCATCAGCCAGCCGTGGAAAAAGGAGGCCATGTTCTGCCACATGCGAAAGCCGTTTTCCTCTGCGAGGACGGATAGTTCGTCGATCATGCTGCGCAGCGGCCCGGTATCGTCGCGAAACGCATGGAGAATACAGCCGTCGCCGAGACAGGCCGCAAGCCTGTAGGCGGAATGCCGGCGCGCATCGGCTTCGGCTTCCCGGTACAATTCAATGGCGGGTTGATCCAGGCCGATCAATTGTAAAGTCCACGCAAGATACAACATCGCCATACTCGGAAAATCGCTGCCGATCTCATCGGCATGCCCGATGTGGCGAAGGGCTGCCTCGAGATATCCGCGGGCTTGCGTGAAATGGCCCTGTGCAAAGAGGCTCATGCCTTTGAACTGCATTCCGAGGACGGCCGCTCTGAGACTGCCGCGATTTCTGCCGATGTCGATGAGCTGGTCGCTGGCCCAGAGTGCGTCTGCAAAGCGGGCGGAGTTGAAGGCGGTTCCAAAGATGCCGTCAAGCGCGCGGATCGGCGCTTCCGAATCCTTCAGTTTTTCGCTGAGCCGCAAGACGTTGCGGTAGGCGGCACTGCCTCCCGCGGTGACATAGCCGAATGTAGCATAGAGCACGTCACCGCGCTCTAGTTCCAGACGAAGCTCCTTCCTGTCGCGCTCGGGCGACTCCGGCAATTTGGCCAGGCATTCCAAGCCGTTCGCAAACATGTTCGCCGCCTCGACCTTCGCCCATGTCTTGCCGACGTTGAGCCCCGCGGCAAGCCAGCAGTCGGCGGCCCGCTCGAACAGCTCCGCTTCGGCGAAATGCTGCGCCAGGATTTCCGGATGTTCAGCCGCAAGCTTCGGGCGGATCTGCTCGATTGCTTCGGCGACCTGGCCATGGAGCTCACGGCATCGTTCCCGCAGCAGCGTATTCCTTGCCGATTCCTGCAGGAGCGCATGCGCAAAAGCATAGTTGTGACCGCCGGCTGACGGCTGCGGGACGACCAAGCCCGATTCGACGAGCCTCCCAAGCGTAGTATCGAGAAGGGGGGGCGCGATACCGCAGAGATGAGCGACAAGTTTCGCATCAAATTCGCGTCCCACCACAGCGGCAATCTGGGCGACGGCCTTTGCCGGGCCGATCTTGTCAAGGCGCGATAGCAATGACGATTGCAGCGAACTCGGCACGGAAAGCGGGGATTTCCGCCGGTCCGGCGGTTCCGCGTCGGTCGAAGATGCGGTTTCCAACACTGCACGGGCAAGCTCCTCGACAAAGAGCGGAACGCCCTCCGCCTTGGCCAAAAGCGACAGGCTCGTCTCGTCGGATAGGTTGTTGCCTTCGTCGACATTGCGAACGAGCATCGCGGCATCGTCGTTGCTCAGCCGTTCCAAGCCGATCTTCCACAAAGTCTCCGGTTCAGCACTATTGCCCAGCGATCGCTCGCGGGAGGTAATCAAGATCAGCATCGGAAACGAGACGGCTTCTCCAACGAGCTTTGCAACGACCTCGCGCGATGAAGGATCGATCCAGTGGACGTCTTCGATCGACAGCAGAACGGGACTGATCCGAGAAATATGATGGAGCCAGTCGATGAGGATCCGGTGCGAAACGTCGCGCTGGCGCACGGCGGTCAAATCAGAGGCCGGGGCGCGCGCCTGTTCAATGGACAGCAGCTCGGCGAAAATAGGCAATGAGCTGGTGATCGGAACCTCGCTGAGTGCGAGGACGGCCTCGAGTTTATTTAGCGAGACATCAGGCGCATCGTCGGCATCGATGCCTGCATACCGCTTGAGCAGGCCGAGAAACGGAAAAAGCGCGGTGTTCGAATAGGCTCTGGAACATTGAAGCGTCAGTACTGTGCAGTGCGGGATTTGCCGCTGAACCTCGAAGACCAGGCGTGACTTGCCAATTCCCGGCTCGCCGGAGATCAGGAGCGCTTGGCCACGGTTTTCGGAAATCACATCGCGCCAGAGCCCAAGGACATGTGTCATTTCCTCGCGGCGGTCGACAAGTTCGGTCAACCGCGTTTTCTTTGCAAAGCGGTTTTCCAGAATTTTGGCCTTTTCGGCGCGCCAGATTTGCACCGGCGACGAAAACCCTTTGAGGGACTGTAGCCCTAGGTCAGTAAATTCGAAGGCGCCGGCCGTGATCTCATACGTTTTTTGATCCGCCAGTATCGCCTGCGGCTCGGCCAGCGTTTGCAGCCTCTGAGCCAAGTTTGGGATTGAGCCGAGAGCGACGGTCGAAACCCCGGCAGGCGCTCCGACGAAATCTCCGACTACCACCAATCCGCTCGCTATGCCGATCCGGACGCGCAGTGGCGGCCCCAGCGGCACTTTGATCTGGGGGACGATGCGCAGGATGTCGAACGCAAGCCGCAACGCACGTTCGCCGTCATCCTCTTCGGCAATCGGATATCCGAACAGGGCCTGGAAAGCGTCACCAATGTAGTTTGCAGCGATGCCATTGTGGCTTTTTACCGCCCGCGTGCAGGCTGCGAGGTATGTCTGGGTGAGCCGGGTGAAGTCTTCCGGATCAAGCTGGGTCGCATATTCGGTCGAGCCAACGAGGTCACAGAACAATATCGTCAACTGCCGGCGTTCGATCGCCGGCGAGGGCAGCACGTCGTCGGGTTCGCTGTTCAAGAGTTTGATGCCCGCCAGGATCTTCCGGCGCGGACCGAGAGGAATCCGCATGTCCTGCAGATCCTCTTCGGAGAGAAGGCGGAGGCTGTCGAAATCTATTTGGTTCTTGGCGAATATGTCGACGAGGTGATCGAGCCGCAGTTCGCTCAGCCATTTTTGTACATCGTCCATTGGATCCCCCAGTGAAACGGTGCATGCCTTTGGCACTTGTCTTTCGGTATCCCTCCCCGAGAAGCTTAGCATCTTTGGCAATCATTGCATAAGCAATTCAAAATATAAAAGAACCCCTAGTCACACCGAATGTCGGCATAAAGCAGATTGCTCTCCTCGGCATATTTGACGCCGCTTTGATCGAAACAGAATCTCTTGGGAAGAATCCGGGCCAGATAGCGGCGATTGCATTGCGCCGGCAGATCCAGCCTGAACTCTCGCGGGGTTGCGGAAGGCGCCGGTTCGGTAAATTTCGCATGCCCAAAATAGGCAATGTTGCGGATCAGCATTGCTCCGTGGGATTTACCGATCTCCTCGGCCAGGTTGATGAAATCCGCGCCTTCGGCTTCGGCCATGGTCGGATAGTCGGCCTCTCCCGGCGGCTCGGCGGATGAAGGGATTGTCATCGACTTCAGCGCGACATCGAAGCGCACGTCATCTCTCTCCGGCACGCCACCCAGATTGTTCAGATAGTTCCAGCTCAATCGAAGCCTGCGGTCGCCGTCCTGTTCTCCCGATGGAAGAGAAAGTTGTATAGCCGCAAAATTCGTGGGCTTGGTGTCATTGCCTTGCGATCCCCTGCCCGGCGCGGGGCATTCCGTGTAAAGCGGCCGATAACCGCATTCGGCTCCTCCGGCATCCCAGAGGCAATTGCTGAGTTTATGCCAATCATCGGGACTGATTTCCGGCATCGACGCCTGCAGGTCATTGCCGTCGACGGGGACCATCCACGGGTGGATCTTTCCCTGTCCGGACTGGCGCGCCCACGCCGTCCTATGGCTATCGATCTGATGCAGTTTCATTTGTTCTGCCCGCAACTGCAGAAGCTGAGCCCAACGCGGCCGCGAAATCCACGGTTCCTGCGCAACGGCATCCGAGGCGAAGCGCTGACCAGTAATTTGCGTCGTCAGCGTGTGGCATGTGGTGCAGGTGCCGCCGGGATCGACGACGGTTTTTGCGCGCCGGATTGCTGCAGCGTGTGTGCTGGTGTAGCCCGAGCCGATGATGCGGAAAGGCGAATTATCGCTGCGCGACGTTTTAGGCAGATAGTCACCTAGGCTAAGTGCCGGGTCTCTGCCCTTGCCGGTGTCCGATGAAAATCCAACTCTTGCCATGCCGATATGCGGATCGACGATATAAGCATGCTTGTTGTCGTGACAAGCCGAACATGCGATCTGAAATGTTGGATCATATAGCGCCTCGGCTGCGGCACGCCCCTGTCGATCGGAATAGGAATGCCCGCCGGGCGGCACGAAAGTCTGCGTCCAGTCGAAGTCCTTTCGCTTCTTCGTGCCATCGAAAAACACGATTTCTCCGGTTTTTCTGTTAAATCCGATAATGCCCAGGCGGGAGAATTTCGGGTTCGATCTCTGCCAATAGCCTTCGGGCTCGATTTCGAGGCTCGATGTGGATTTGCGGCAGAAGGAGAGCCATTCGACATTGCCTCTGACGATACGGCTCATCCGCGAGTTCATGCCGCAATAGGTGACGCTGCCGGCAAGCGAAGGCTTGTCGCACCGAGAGATCGTATCGGTCCATTTGACGACAGCACCGGCGGCATCGCGATGCTCGAATTCCAGCGGATTTCCAGGCTTCGCCGGATTGGGCTTCAGGTCCACGACATTCCCATCGATCTGCAGGGGGATGGTTTGCGCGGCACCGTCTGTGCAATCGCCGTCGGGAATGGGGCCGAAAACAGCGCGCGCCTCGTCACCGAACCGCGTAACCACATCGCTGGTTTGAGACGCAGGTGCCCATAGGAAATCGCCGTTCCAGCGCTCGACCGCGTCGGCGAATTTGTGTTCCTCAGCCTCTTGGCTATCATCGCCGATCAGATGAAGAGCAGCAGTTGCACCGGTAGGCGCGGCCGGTGCCAATTGTCCGCAGAGCTGAAAAACATGCAGTTCGCGCACGTAGAGCCGATTGTCCTGATCGTCCGGCAGCGCTTCCGCGATGGGTTCCTGCGGAGGGGTGGGGGAGATGCAACCGGTCAATCGGTCGCAACGCTCGTTCTCACCACAGCGGGAAGTGCCGACCCTGAGGACTGCAGCCGCCGCCATCTGTGCGGCACGGCGGTAAATGGTGGCAATTTCCGTCTGGTCTCCCGCGGGCCAGCCCGACCCGAGCGGCAAACTCACTACAGACACGATCAGGATCGATCTCAGACCAATATGCCGCAAAATCATCTCCTCGGCATGTGGGGAAGCTCACCGCTATCGCGCTCTGAAACTGATCTTTGGCCCATCCGTGATGAGGATAATGCTTGAGAACTTCCAGCCGCTGCCGTCCTTCTTGAAAACGGTATGGAGAGCTCCCGTATAATCGACCACCGGTGTTTCGATTCCGCCGAACTGGATGGTAACGACGACCGTCGTTTTACCTTGCACCGTGTTCGCATCGACCGCATTCAGAAGCGTATTGCTCTCGATATGTCGGGTCATGCTCCGGTTTCTATCCAATTCGTTCCCAAGATCTTCGAGATATTGCTCAAGCTGCAGCTTGTTTGTCTTCAACAGGACCTGTTTTTCGATGGAGTTGCAAAGTTCATAGGTGACGTCGTCGCGCAGCATCTCGTCGACGCCGACTAGCGAGCCCTCGTCCAGAGCCCAATTATACCGATGGATGAGATCCATGATGAGTTGCCGATCGGCCGCGGGCGGATTGGTGACCGACAGCAGATAATCGGTGCCTTGGTAAGTACAATCGGGCATGTTGGCTGCCGGATCGGACGGATCCGATTGGGCGGTCGCCGGCTCGGTTGAGGCCATGATCAAGGCTAGGCCAATCGCCAGTTTCGTCCGCAGAGTGCGGCGTGCAAAGTCTCCCCTTACGGCTGCCATCCCATCCTCCCCACCATGATGGATCCCGGCAGACACCCGCCGAGACAAGCTGCTGCACGTCACAAATTCCTTCTTTCAACTGTATTTTCCGGCTAATGAAACAGTCGCCGCTGCAATTTCAGGCCGCCATCTGTGCGGATCAGTTCGTGCGTCTTGCTTCGGCGTCTGCCATAGGGCTTGAAGCCCCTGGCGCCATAGTCGTTGTAATCGACCTGCCCCGTGAGAAATAACTCGTCGACAAAAGCTTCGGTGGCCGTCGCCAGGCTTGCCGGCTCAAGCGACTTGCCGTCTCTCCCCGCGCTGCGCGCCACAAAACCCTGCCGCGAAGAGATCATCTCGACATAGAGATCCTCGGCAAGGCCATAACGCAAAGCAGGAAGAACCATCGTAAGCGATTCAGCAAATCGGCTATCATCCGCCATCTCCTCAAATTCCTCTTGAAGAGCGTCCGGTGATGACTGAATGGTTACGGCCGTTTCCATCGACAAAATGGAATGGCTAACGAATGCGCTCAGGAATATTCCAATATAATCCTGATTTTTCTGAGCGCTTTCAAGTGCGATGGCGGTGGCAACCTCCGCAAAATAACCCGAAACTTGATCTGCCTTCGTCGCGGCGCCGGCCAAGATGTCTCTCATATCCAGAGTAACGGCGAGCAGCTCGTTTGGCGTTGGCGCATTAGGATCGACGGCAGAGAGGGTCAACATGTCCGCCAGTGCTTCGAACAGCGCGCCGGTGAATACCCGCGAAAAAGAATGCGGATTGGACGAGAGACTTGTCGTTAGAGCGCTGGAAGGAAGGCTCGACGGGTCGCAATAGCTGAAAAAGCTCGACGCATTGCGAAGACAGTTGGGGTCAGCGTCTTTCGGATAAAGAGCGTGCACGGCAGTCCCGAACTGCTGTCCGATCCGCGAAAGTCTGGAGTCGCAGGAAAGGTTGCCATATGTCTCCACCAATATGGCCTGACGTAATGACGGCAACTGCAGCGCACATAATATGGCGCTCATATCGCCGAAGGTTTCATGAAAGGACGCGACCTCTTGAAGGTGCGCTGTCCACAGACTTGGCTTGATCGCATCCAGGATGGCATGCCCCAATTCGTGGCAGACCACATCCGGGCTCGCGCAGGAATAGACTCTTCCGCAAGCTGAAGGTCCGTGATAGAAGTTCAGTGCATCGCGGTCGTAGTCGGCTTCCAGATCTTCCCATCGATCAAGATGCACTTCGAGAATTTCGCCCCTTTGCCACCATTTCGGTTGCGGCACTATCGGTGCCCAGAAATTAGCGCCACGTTTCAGCGCTTCTGCGGCCGTCCAGTATCGAAATGCGGCGGAATTGATGTCATTGCTGACAGGCGGCACGGCCCCTGGAAATAAAAACTTCAAAGGCGCCAGTGTGACGTCCGGTTTCGGGGCTATGGTGAATACCCCGCTTGCTGGGTCGTCCTCCCATATGGTGAGGTCCGTGATAACGGGTGGGTTGTTCAACGGCGCGACACTCATGATCTGCTCCTGTTCAATCTCGACTTCCGGTAGAGTATGTTCAGGTGTGAATTGAGGATTCATATGCCATCGATCGCGGACAACGCGCGCCGCCTGGGCGGCCTTTTCGGCATGGGTGTAAACACCCTCTAGGTGGTGCGAATTTTAAATGCTATCTGAGGTTATCTCAATCGGTCAAACGGGCTAGAATCCCTAATTACTTCGATTGAGACATGTGTTGGTGATTCCGGCGGTAGTAAGGGCATTACTTGCCCGATCACAAGGACGGTTTGTTCCAACGACAAAACACCTCGGCAAAACAAAAATGCATTCACGACCCCACCGACGAGGGCTATAGCTCAGTTATCGCTGATAGACAGATAGTGGATCCGAGCTCATGACCGATACCGTTACCGATCGCTTCCTTCGCTACGTCGTTGTCGACACACAATCGGATCCCAAGTCGCCGACGCAGCCTTCCACGGAAAAGCAAAAGAACCTTGGGCGTATCCTGGTCGAGGAATTGCTGGCGATTGGTATCTCGGATGCGCATCTCAATGAGCACGGCTACGTCTACGCAACCATCCCCTCCAATGTCGATAAGCCGGTCCCGGTCATCTGCTTCTGTTCGCATATGGATACGGCGCCCGATTTCACCGGAACGAACGTCAAGCCGCAAATCCTGCGGAACTACGGCGGCGGCGACATTCAGCTCTCAGGCGATCCGCAGCAGATCATTCGCGTCAGCGACAATCCGGTCCTGCGCGACCAGATCGGCAACGACATCATCACGTCAGATGGTACGACGCTGCTTGGTGCGGACGACAAGGCAGGTCTCGCGGAAATCATGACCGCGGCGCAGTTTTTGGTCGACAATCCTGAGATCAAACATGGAACGATCAAGCTCCTGTTCACGACCGATGAGGAAATCGGACGCGGAGTCGACAAGGTCGATCTGACGAAGCTCGGCGCCGAGTTCGCCTACACCGTCGATGGCGAAACGGCTGGTCATATCGAGGATGAAACCTTTTCTGCCGACGGCGTCGAAATCATTATCCAAGGCGTCGCGATCCATCCGGGTTTTGCCAAGGGCAAGATGGAGAACGCCATCAAGATCGCCGGCGACATCATCAGCCGACTGCCGAAGGACTTGGCGCCGGAGACGACGGATGGCAGGGATGGTTTTATTCACCCGACGGGCGTGACCGGTTCGATGGAAAAGGCGGCGCTCAGCTTCATCGTCCGCGACTTCGACGATGACGGTCTCGCCAGCAAGGAGGCCGTGCTTGAGGCGATCGTAAAGAAGGTGATGGCTGATTATCCCGGCTCAACCTATTCCTTCAAGGTCAAGCAGCAGTACCGCAACATGAAGACCATTCTCGACCGCCATCCTGAAATCGCCGATAACGCCATCGAGGCCGTTCGCCGCGCCGGCATGACGCCTGTGCGTGGCAGCATCCGCGGCGGCACCGACGGTTCGCGGCTGTCGTTCATGGGCCTGCCCTGCGCCAACATCTTCGCGGGCGGCCATGCGTTTCACTCGCCGCTCGAATGGGTCAGCCGGCAGGATATGGAGAAGGCCGTCAAGACGCTTGTCGAACTGGCAAAAATCTGGGCGGAGCGTTCCTGAACGCCCGGTGGATGCAATGGTCGCGTCCAGCTCGGCCTCGTCACGCGTCGTCACTTACCCCATGACGGCCCTTTTTCATTCGACACGAAGCCCTGCCTTTATCAGAAGCGGGATGACCCGGTCGCAGAAATAGGGCAGTTCCTGCGTATAGTTGACGAAGGATAGGGCGATGCCGGCATAGCCTTGGGCTGATATGGCGATCATCTCCTCGACGATCTTTTCCGGCGTGCCGATCAGCGGATAGCTGCCGGCGCCGCCGGCAAAGCGCTGGCGGTAGCGGTCGTAGGCTTCCCGATCATGCGATTGCGAGAACTCTTTCTTCCCCGCCATATGCTGATCGACGGCGGCGTGATCGGCCATGGTAACGGTATAGCGGGTGTAATAGTCTTCTGCCTCCTGCTGCGTCTGGCGGCAGACCACATGGCAGACGGTGTAGACGCCAACGTCCCTGCCCTGTTTCTCTGCCCGTTCGCGTATATCGATCACGTGCTTTCCGGCATCGGCGATCTCGGTGAAGGTGGTGAAGAGATAGTCGCAGTTTGCCGCCGCAAAATCGCGGCCAGGGCCACCGAAAGCGGCATTCATCGTCACCGGCCGCGGCATCTGCAGGCTCGCCGGACGGCTGACGGCTTCCTTCAGCGTATAGTAGGTGCCGGCGTAGTCGACCGGTTCGTCGGAGGCGTAGACCTTTTCGACGATCTCCAGCCATTCTGCCGCCTGGTCGTAGCCCTTCTCGACCAAGGGAACGCCGAACATGCCGAATTCCTTCGGATTCCAGCCGCAGACGATGTTGAGGCCGGCTCGTCCCTGGCTGATGTGATCGACGGTCGCCAGCGACTTGGCCGCATAGAGCGGATGCACCAGCGGCACATGCACGGTCATGAACAGGCCGATCTTCTCGGTCGCTGCCGCTAGCGCCGCCGCCCAGGTGAAGGTCTCAAACGACCATTCGCGCACCCGGTTCTTGCCGCCGAATCCGCGCCAGCGGGCAATCGGCAGAAAGAATTCCAGCCCCGCGCGGTCGGCAATCTGCGCGGCGGTCAGATTGTCCTGCCAGCCAGCCGCCCAGCGTTCCGGCACATCGGTGATTGCCAGGCCGCCATCGGCATTGGCGGAGAACACGCCGAGCTTCAACCGGTTGGGGCCTTTCAGCGGATGCGTCTTGATCATCTTTCCCTTTTCATTTTCGTCTTCTGCGTGGCGTCACGGAGGGCTCCGCGGGCGCATGCGGTATGCTAAAGCATTGCCAAGCCTGAAATTGCCGAGCGCCAGAGACAAAAAAGCCCGGCGGGATGTCTCGCGCCGGGCTTTCAGTGCATTGTTATTTAATGGCGTTGAGGTCAACGCCCTTGGTATCGCGGATAAAGATAAGACCGATGACAAGGCTCATAGCCGCAACCGCGATCGGATACCAAAGGCCGTAGTAGATATCGCCCTTGGCGGCACTCATCGCAAAGACCGTTGCCGGAAGCAGGCCGCCGAACCAGCCGTTGCCGATATGATAGGGCAAGGACATGCCGGTATAGCGGATGCGGGTCGGGAACATCTCGACCAATATCGCGGCGATGGGACCATAGACCATGGTCACATAGATGACGAGAATGGTGAGAATGGCGATGGTGAGCGGCCAGTTTACCGCATTGGGATCGGCGACCATCTTAAATGCACCGCCGTTCGGTATGGTGTATACGGGCATTTCCGTTGCCCCGGCGGCTTGTTCCGCCGTGAGCAGCTTCGCCTTGACGAGGTCGGCCACCGGCGTGACCGTCTTTTCCCCGGCGCGGATCGTCGCTGCGTCGAGACCGAGTTCCGGGTTGGCGGCAATGAAGCCATCCAATTTGACATCCGGCACCTTGGCCGGATCGCGCGCGAGTGGGAAGCCGGCCTTCTGCAGGGCAAGGTTCAGATCATGCGTGAACGCTGCGCTCTTTGCCGCAGCGTCCGCACCGGCAGTGACGGCATTGTATGAGGTGACAGTCGCATCACCGACGGTGACCGTTGCCGGCTGGCCAGCCGGGCCATCGACGATGGCATAGGGCACAGAGCTCTTCGATAGGAACGAAGTCGCAATGTCGCAGGATTTGTTGAATTTCGCCGTGCCGACCGGGTTGAACTGGAAGGTGCAATCGCCGGGCGCTGCGGTGACGGTGGCACGGATCGTCTGCTCCGCCTGGGCGAGAGCCGGGTTTGCCGCGCGGGTCAATGCGTTGAACAGCGGGAAGTAGGTCAGGATCGCCAAGGCAAGGCCGGCCATGATGATCGGCTTGCGGCCGATCTTGTCGGATAGCCAGCCGAACACGACGAAGAAGCCGCTGCCGATCAAGAGTGCTATGGCGATCATGATATTGACCGATTGGCCATCAACCTTCAGCACGTTCTGCAGGAAGAACAGCGAATAGAACTGGCCCGCATACCAGACGACCGCCTGGCCAGCCGTGAGGCCAAGAAGCGCGAGCAGAGCGATCCTGGCGTTCTTCCACTGTCCGAAAGCCTCCGACAGTGGTGCTTTGGAACCCTTGCCCTCTTCCTTCATCTTTTGGAATGCCGGCGATTCACTGAGCGACAGCCGAATCCAGACGGAAATGCCGAGAAGGACGCAGGACAGGATGAAGGGGACACGCCAGCCCCAATCGGCAAAGGCGCTTTTGCCCAGCCAATTCTGCACCACCAGAATGACGATGAGCGACAGGAAGAGCCCGAGCGTTGCCGTCGTCTGAATCCAGGATGTGTAATAGCCGCGTCGATCGTTGGGCGCATGTTCCGCCACATAGGTGGCCGCGCCGCCATATTCGCCGCCGAGCGCCAGGCCCTGCAGCAGGCGCAATGCGATCAGAATGACCGGGGCGATGATGCCCCAACTGGCCGAACCCGGCAGGATGCCGACCAGAAAGGTCGACAGACCCATGATCGTGATCGTGACGAGAAACGTATATTTGCGGCCGACGAGATCGCCGATCCGTCCGAAGACCAGGGCGCCAAACGGCCGGACAAGGAAGCCCGCCGCAAAAGCGAGCAGCGCGAAAATATTGCGGGTCGCCTCCGGATAATCACTGAAAAAGGCCGCACCGATGAATGTGGCCAACGAACCATAGAGATAGAAATCATACCATTCGAAAACAGTTCCGAGCGAAGATGCAAAGATCACCTTCTTCTCTTCTCTGGTCATACCTCGACCAGAAGCTTCACCTACAGAGGTGGTTGCCATTTTTTGTTCCTCCCAGTTGCACCAAGGATATGGACAGCCAGAGCCGCGCCGTACCCTCCCATGTTGGCATTGCACTTGGTTTCCCCGCCTGTCGGCTCGGCAAACCTTGCGCCGGTAAATGTCCTCCAGATTTCCTCCCCAGGAGGTCATTCACCTGATGCACAAGAGAAGTGTTGACTAAAAATTGAAAAATGCAATGCCAGCAACTTACCTCCACTGTCTAAAACTGTGTGTAAGGCGATGAGAGGGGCAGGATAAGCCTCCGGCGTATCGCTCATCCCTTGGCGGTCGTGGTTGAAGGAGACGCCAAGCGCGATCTCCAATGTCGACATGAGAAGACCTTCTCCCGGAGAAGTCATAGCCTGGGATCGCCAAGATCGCCCGCAAATCCACCCCTTCCCAGTTCCGGATCGGACGGCCTAATAATCCGGATTGGACAACCTTGAAATCCGAATTAGACGAACATAAAATCCGGATTGGACGAAACAGAAATCCGAATTAGACGGAATATCCCTTTGCCCGAAGAAGAAGCTAGCCCACCCCTTTATTTTCGAGGAGTAACCAAGCAAATCTCGGCAGCTCTGGTCGATACGCCTGTCCTGTTGGTCAACGGTCCACGACAGTGTGGCAAGACCACGCTGGTGCGAAGGCTGATGCCGATCGATCGGCCCTACTTCACTCTTGACGACGACACGACTCTTGCTTCGATCCGCGCTGATCCGGCGGGTTTTGTCCGAGACCTCGACATGGCGACCATCGATGAGGTGCAGCGCGCGCCCGACCTTTTGCGGGCTATCAAGCGCTCGGTCGATGATGATCGTCGGCCGGGACGATTCCTGCTGACGGGATCAGCGAATATTCTCACTCTTCCGACTGTAGCAGAGAGCCTCGCCGGACGAATGGAAATCATGACGCTTTTGCCCTTGGCTCAATCCGAGATCCATGGTCTCGGCTCAAGCTTCCTCGACGATGCTTTCTCAGGGCGGGCGATTCACCCAAAGTCGTCCCTCGTCGGAAAGAACCTTGTAGAGGCCGTCCTGGTTGGCGGTTATCCTGAGATGCTCGGGCGCAGCGCACCTAATCGACGCGCGGCCTGGGCAAGAGATTATATCCGGGCCATTGTTGAGCGCGACGTGCGTGATATCGCCGATATCGAGAAGCTGGACCAGATGCCGCATCTGCTCCGCGCGCTCGCTCATCACTCCGGACAGCTCGTCAATTTTACTCAACTGGCCGGGCAGATCGGCTTGGACGATAAGACTGCCAGACGTTATGTCGGGCTGTTCGAACAACTCTTTCTCGTGAGGCGGATCGAGCCATGGTTCCGTAACCAGCTCAAGCGGCTTGTGAAAACGCCAAAGCTGCATTTTCTGGACTCAGGACTACTCGCCGCCATGTTGGGCATTACCCCGGATCGGATTGCCACGAACCGCTCCCTCCTTGGCCCGCTGCTGGAAACTTTCGTCGTGAGCGAGATCCTCAAACTGGCGACGTGGTGCGAGACTGCTCCTACCTTGTACCACTATCGCGACAAGGACCAGGACGAGGTTGATATCGTTCTTGAAGACAATACCGGTGCTATCGTCGGCATCGAGATCAAGGCCGCGGCCACCGTCTCGAATGCGGATTTCAAGGGGCTGCGGAAAATTGGGCAGGTGGCCAGTGATGGCTTTCGGATCGGACTTGTCCTTTACGATGGAGACAAGGTCCTGCCATTCGGCGAACGGCTCTATGCGGCCCCCATCTCATGTCTATGGGGACTGTAATCGTTTCCGTCACATGCGTTGACGGCGCACTCGGTTACGCCGGTTGAAGCTCGATGCGCCGCAAGGGCGGAAAGGCGAGCGCGATGGCGACTGCGCCGAGCCCGACCATGGACGACCCGATAAAGAGCCAGGAATAGTTGCCGAATGTATCGAAGATCCAGCCGCCCGCCAGCGGGCCGAATGCCATTCCAATGCTCGACAGCATCGTTGCCGCGCCGAAGACGGTGCCGATGACGCGCGGGCCGAAATACTCGCGTGCAAGCACCGCATAGAGCGGCATGACCCCGCCATAGGCGCTGCCGAAGATGACTGCGAGCGCGTAGAATTCGCTGAGCTGGCTGACGAGGAGATAGGTTGCGAGCGCAGCCGCCTGCACCAAGAGACCCGCGACCAGGACGGGCTTGACGCCGACCCTGTCGGCAAGCGTGCCGTATAAGAGGCGGCCGCCAAGCCCTGCCAGCCCCTCGACGCTGTAGATGCTGACCGCCGCCATCGGCGCCACGCCGCAGATCGTCGCATAGCTGACCATATGGAAGATCGGCCCGGAATGCGCCGCGCAGCAGGCAAAGAACGTTCCTCCGAGAACGAGAAATTGCGGCGATCGGAATATCTGTCCGAGCGGCACGTTCGCGCCTTCGGTTGCGGAATCGGCAGCCGGGCCAGTGGCAGCCGCAGGCGCGCGTCGCACAAGCAGCGCTGTCGGCACCAGCAGTATCCAGGCTAGGAAACCGATGAGCATCATGGCGGTCTGCCAATCATAGGCAGAAATCAGCCAACGGGCGAACGGCGAAACCGTCATCGGGGCAACGCCCATGCCGGCGGAGACCAGCGAAACGGCAAGGCTGCGGTTTTCCTCGAACCATGCGGTAGTGGCCGCGATCATCGGCGCGAAAAAGGCGCTGGCGGCGAGACCGACGAGAATGCCGTAGGTCAATTGAAATTGGAGGAGCGATCCCGCGCGGCTCGCCAGCACAAGCGCAAGCCCCAACAGGACTGCACCTGTCAAAACGACGATGCGTGGGCCGAAGCGGTCGCTGGCCGCGCCCCACAAGAACCCGCCGAGACCCATGACTAGGAAATTGAGCGTCATCGCGCTCGCAATGCCGGCATGCGACCAATTGGTGGCCGTTGCGATCGGCCCTTGAAAAATAGCCAGTGAAAACATCGCGCCAAGCGCAACACAGGTCATCAGCGCGCCGGCGGCGACGATCACCCAACGATAGGAAACGCTCATATCCGCTTAACCCCTATTAGCGATTGATCTCAGTACGGCATGAACGGCCCCGTCCCGCAGTGCCATCCATTTCCTAAAGACGCTTGAGCCGGCGTGATTTCGACATGTTCCTTTCCTTTTTATTCCTGAGCATGCACCCGGGCTGGCGGCAGATCGATGTGCCTAAGTCATCGCAACTGAACCCTTGCGCGAACAGGCGCTCGCGATGCCGGGCGATGTCTCCGTCATCAACATCGATGATTTTGATTTAGCAGATATCATGAGCCCCGCCGACCGTTGTCGTCGTGCCGGTGCTGGAAATGGTATAAACCGCGATTTCGCTTGGCTGGCGGGTTCACCTATTTCAAATTCTCGCGCCGCCACTCTTCCGCGCGCTCATCCATATCGATGCTTCCCCTTTCCGTCAGGATGTTCAGGGCGGTGTCGTGCTGATCCTTGCTCACTTCCTCCACGGTCAGCAGGACGCCCCCACGCCGGAGTGCCTCCGCGTAGTTCTTGCGCTGCTCTTCCGTAAAGAAGAACCCGGTCAAAGCGTCGATGAAGCCGATATGATCAATCGGTGGTACGTTGGGCCGGTTTCCGGGCGTCATGGTGATGGCATCTTTCGGTATGCCAGCTTCCATGAGCTCGTCTGACGCCTTTTCGGCGTCGGACTCGTCGTCAAAAAATGCGCTGAGCGCATGCGAACCGGGTTTTCCTGCAATTTCCATGATGTTTCTCCATCGCTGTACTGATGTCATAACGATGGTGGCAGTTCGCAGTTCCCCCGGCCCTCATTATGGGCGGCTGGCGCTGCCGGCCAGCTCGAACAGGTCCTTGAATTGGCGCGGCTGACAGCGAAGATATTGATTGGGCGCCCGCACCTGAGCTCCCAATTCCGCAGCCGCGTGCCATGGCCAGCGGGGATCGTAAAGAATGGCGCGCGCCAGCGCGATGATATCGGCGTCTCCGGTCGAGACGATCGCTTCGGCCTGCGTCGGCTCGGTGATCAGCCCGACGGCGACCACCGGCATGCGAACGGCGGCCTTGACGGCGCGGGCGAGCGGCACCTGATAGTTCGGCCCGATCGGAATCTGCTGCGCCGGGTGAAGGCCGCCGCTGGAGACATGTATCGCATCGCAGCCGCGGGCATCGAGCACCTTGGCGAAAGCAACGATCTCATCGATGGACAGGCCGCCTTCGACCCAATCCGTACCCGAGACCCGCATGGTGACCGCTTTATCGGAGGGGAAGGCGGCCCGCACCGCATCGAACACCTCCAGCGGAAACCGCATCCGGTTCTCCAGCGAGCCGCCATATTCGTCGTCTCGCCGGTTCGAAAGCGGCGAGAGAAACTGGTGCAGGAGATAGCCGTGGGCTCCGTGAAGCTGGACGAAGTCGAGCCCGAGTCGACCTGCACGGGCGGCCGAGGCCGCGAATGCGTCGCGAATCCGCCCTAGCCCGTCACGATTCAAAGCGGTCGGCGGAACCCTGCCCTCGGCGAAGGGGACTGCGGAGGGCGCCTCGGTCTGCCAGCCATGCGGTTCGCCCGGAGCGATCTGCGCTCCCCCGAGCCAGGGTACTTCGGTCGATGCTTTGCGGCCGGCATGGCTCAGTTGAATTCCGATCGGCATGTCCGACCAGCGCCGGATACCCTCAAGCGTCCTGCGCATGGCCGCTTCGGTTTCATCGTTCCACAGCCCGACATCCGCCCAACTGATGCGGCCCTCCGGAAGGACAGCGGTCGCTTCGATGGTCAGCAAGGCTGCCCCGGAGAGGGCAAGCTGGCCGAGATGAATGAGGTGCCAATCGTTCATGCATCCATTCTCGGCCGAATATTGGCACATCGGAGCGATAACGATGCGGTTGGCCAAATCGAGATTGCGGACACGAAGTGGCGTGAAAAGGGCGGATTGGGCCATGATGGTATCCTCTGGGCGGTGCGGCGCGTGCGCATATGGTTGCGCGGGACGACCGCTCTTCTTAACAGCTCGGCCGGTTCTGACGAAATTACCGAATTGACGGCCTTTTCGTTTTCGCCGAACGCTTACGACCGGGCAACCGGCAGCAGAGTTCGCTTCTCAATTCGGCCTGCAACCGAGAAGACGAGCAGATCGGTGTTTTGACCGATCCTCTCGCCGCTCATCAATCTTACGATGTCGTCGACGCCGCCAACCGGTCTGCCGTCGATCGCCAGAATGTAGTCGCCGTCGCGTAAGCCTGCGCGGTCGGCAGGGCCGCCGGGTTCGACGCGTCTGACGCGCACCGAAGTTGCCTGGCCGGTGCCGGCCTCAAGGGCAATCCTCCGCGGCAGCTCGATCGTATCGCCGGCGATGCCGATGAAGGCACGCCTGACATGGCCATAGCGCAGTATCTCCGACACCACGAAGTTCGCCGTATTGGAAGCCACCGCGAAGGCGATGCTTTGTGCACCCTGGATAACAGCGGTATTGACTCCGATGACCTCGCCGCTCGACGATACCAGCGGCCCTCCGGAATTGCCCGGGTTGAGCGCGGCGTCGGTCTGAATGACGTCGTCCATCAGGCGCCCGCTGGCAGACCGCATGGAGCGACCAAGCGCCGATATAATGCCGGCGGTCACCGTCCACTCGAAGCCGAGCGGATTTCCGATGGCGATCGCGATATGGCCCCTGCGCAGACGCTTGGAGTCCCCGAGGCGCGCCCAGGCTCCGACGCCGGAATTTGCTCGGATGAGAGCGATGTCGGTGTCGACGTCGCGTCCAAGGACGCGTCCTTCCGTCACGGAACCGTCTGGTGTGGTGATGCGGACGATCTTGGCGTCGCCGACGACATGGTTGTTGGTGACGATCAGCCCGTCCGGCGAGACGGCAAAGCCGGAACCGTGCCCGCCCCTGCTCCCAACCCACTCTATTCGGCTGACCGCCGGTCTGACCGTGTCCACCGCACTTGCTATGGATTGAGAATATGCATCTATCAGTGCCCCGTCTTCTGCGGGCACTATGTCCTTATCTATGAAACCCATCATTTGATCCTCAAACAGCGGCGCCCATCGTCGCTGCCGCCGGCGACCGATCACATGGATGCCTGGTTCGCCATGGCGCTGTCGTTAGAATTAGATGGATGGGCGTCGGCTTGCGTTCAAGTCGGGATGCAAGACATCGATCGCGCACGAGTTAATCGCCGACACTATTTTAGGGCGAAATCGTTTTGATTGGTGGCCCGTAAAGGCTAGCAGGCGGGAAGTCTAATATGTAATCGCACGCCGATGGCAGTGGCCATGCCGGCGTGCGATGGTGATCTTATCGATGCAGCGATTGCGAGACGGATTTGGTCAGACCACGTTGATCACGACATCGATATTGCCGCGGGTGGCCTTGGAATAGGGGCAGGTCTGATGCGCAGCCTCCGCGAGCGCCCGGGCGACATCGCGCTCCAAGCCCGGCAGGCTGACGTTGAGGCGGGCCTGCAGGAAATAGGCACCGTCGACAAGGCACAGATCCACCTCGGCATCGATAGCCGCATCAGCCGGAACGGCGATCTTCATCTTGCGGGCAGCAAGTCCGATCGCACCTTCGAAACAGGCGGACCAACCGGCTGCGAACAGTTGCTCCGGGTTGGTGCCGACGCCAGAGGTGCCGGGTGAGGAAAGCTTGATGTCCAGCCGTCCGTCGGAGCTGCGCGACGCGCCGTCGCGGCCGCCAGTGGTGTGGGTCTTGCCGGTGTAGAGGACTTTGTCGGTCTGGGTCATGATGTCTCGTTTCCTTTGAAGCGATTGATGGCGCCCTGGTGAGGGCAATGACTGCTCACCAGCCATTGCCCGCACAAAGCAGTGTCGACGTATCCGGCATGTGTCCTGATCGAGCCGAAGTGTAACGGAGTGTGGGGTGGCAGCGGCTTTGTACATTGCGGTACAAGAAGGGCGGCAGACACTTGCGGAACAATGTCGAAGCTCGTTCTTTTGTCCGGCTCCTCATCCAAAGGTGAATACGTAGGCTTCGACGCCGGGATCGAGGAAGCGGACCGTGAAAGTCCGCTCCCCGACATCGCCGGCCTGGCGCACGAGCTGATAGAGGCGTGTTTCGGTGATCGTGCCGTTCCCCTCGGCGTCGGTGTCGGCGCCATGGCTTGCGCCAGGCGCCTTGCCATCGACGGTGACTTGAAACCGCACCGGCTTGTCGTCGGCGCTGGGGCCGAGAACGAGGTGCAAGTCACGGGCGCTGAAGCGATAGGTAATGCCGCCGCCTGCCTTATTCAGCGTCGCCTGTTCGGAGCCGACGGTCCAGTTGCCGGAGAGGCCCCATTCATTGAGACCGGGTTGGCCGGTCGTATAATCCTGGGTGGTATTCCCGTTCAGGCCTTCCGGCGATACGAAGTTCGAGGCTTCCTTGTAGCCGATATAGGTCTCGCCCGATCTGATATTGGCGAGATCGGGTGCTGCTTCGGGCCCCCGCGCATTCGGCGTGACCAAACTGCTTTCGGGCATTTCGCTGCCGGCGTCCGCCAGCAGCTCCTGTATGACCTTTTCGGAGGTGTCGTACTCCCCTTCCCCGAAAACATGGTGCCTGATCTGCCCCTTGGCATCGACGAAATAGAGTGCCGGCCAATAGCTGTTCTGGAATGCCTGCCGGATCCGGTAGTTGTTGTCGACGGCGATGGGATAGCCGATTTCAAAGTCCTTGAGGGCTCCCTTGACGTTGTCGATATTCTTCTCGAAGGCGAATTCTGGCGCGTGGACGCCGATGACGACCAGCCCCTGGTCGCGGTATTTTTCCGCCCAGGCGTTGATGTAGGGGATGGTGCGGATGCAGTTGATGCAGGAATAGGTCCAGAAATCCACCAATACGACCTTGCCGCGGAGCTGTTCAGCGGTCAGCGGCGGCGAGTTCAACCATTGGACCGCGCCATCGAGCGAAGGAAGCTGGCCCTCGACGGGAAGCCTGCTTTTGAAGCGGGGCTTTGCGGCGGCCATCATCGGTGTGTTACTGGCCACCATCGTTGCCTCCGGGGCCGCGCGATCGGCGTTGAAATTGTCGAGAACGGCCTGCTCGAACGTCGAGGTGCTGACATAGGACAAGCGCGCCAGAAATCCTGTGTCGAAGCCAAGCGCAATAGCCGCGACACCGGCGAGCACCGCCGCGCCGAGCGCCTGGCGCAGTCTTTCACCGGAGCCGAGCCAGTTTTTCATGGCCGCGAGGACCCGACCGCCAATCAGAAGTGCTGCGGCGAGCGATGTTGCCGCACCCGCCGCATAGGCCAGCAGCAGCAATGTCGTGTGGGCATTCGCCCCCTGCAGGGCGGCGCCTGTCAGGATGAGGCCGAGGATAGGGCCGGCGCAAGGCGCCCACAGCAGCCCGGTTGCGATGCCGAGAACCAGGGAACTTCCAACCGTCGAGTCTTGGCCAGGCGAATTCATCAGCCTGTTTCCCAAGGCTACGATCGGCCGGGTCAAGACAGAGGCAATTTGCGGTGAGATGAGGGTCACACCAAAGACAGCAAGCAATGCGATGGCAGCGTAGCGGCCATATTCGTTGGCGTGCACGGCCCAGCCGCCGCCGACAGCCGCAAGCGTCGCGACTGCGGCAAAGGTCATCGCCATGCCGGCGAGCATCGGCAAGCCGCTTTTGACGAAGGGCTGTCCGGCACGGGCAAAGACGAAGGGAAGAACAGGAAGAATACACGGGCTGAGGATCGTCAGCACGCCCCCGAGATAGGCAATGACAAGAAACGTCATCTTCGTTTCCTTTGAAGGGATTGATCGGGCGCCAGGGCGCAATGGCCGACGAGCAGCCACTGACCGGTTAAAGGGGAGCGGACGTATCCCGCATGTGTCCCGATCGGACGAAAATGTAACGAAGTGTTCGAGGAGGGGTAAACCGCTACGTTGGGATACAAACGCAGCGCGGTCTTCCGCTTCTCAGCGGATGGTGATTTCCGCCGAAAGGCCGCCGCCGTCGCGATTGCGCAATGTAAGCGAGCCGCCGATCGCAAGGGCCAACTGGCCGGCGATCGCCAATCCCAATCCAGTTCCTCCGGTTCCACGGCTTCGGGATTGTTCAAGCCGGAAGAATGGCTGCATCACCGCGTCGAGCTGATCCTCCGGAATGCCGGGGCCGCGGTCGAGGACCTTGATGAGGATGGCTCCGGTGCTGTCCTTCTGCACCGAAATTTCCGCCGTGCCCGCGAACTTGAGCGCGTTGTCGATGAGGTTTGTCAGGACCCTTCGAAGGGCATGCGGCCGCGTGACGATCGCGCCATCGATCTTGTCGGCGACCATGACGGCTTTGCCGGTGTCCTGATAGTCATAAGCAAGGCTCTCGACGAAGGAGCCGATATCGATGCGGGAGGGTTTTTCGGTATTTCCGTGGGCGCTGCGGGCATAGGCTACCCCTTCGTGGACGAGGCGCTCGATTTCAGCGAGGTCCTGAACCAGCTTTTCCTTCTCCGCGGAGTCTTCCGCGATTTCGGCTCGTAGCTTCATGCGGGTAATAGGCGTCTGAAGATCATGCGAAATCGCCGCCAGAATCTGCACCCTCTCCTCCAGATAATGGGCGATGCGATCCCGCATCGCATTGAAGGCGCGCGCCGCATGGGCGACTTCGCTCGGCCCAGCTTCTGCTAAGCGCGGTGTCTTCTTGTTCGGATCAAGCGCGTCGGCGGCATTGGCCAGGTCCACGAGCGGCCGGATTGCCTGCCGGACGACCAGCCAGGTGCAGAGAATGAGAAGACCGAGTTGTAGGAGAAGAACGAAAGGCAGCCACTCGGCCAAGGGCATGATGGGTGCGGGATTAACGTCGATCGTCAGCGGATTGCCGTCGCTTAAGGTGAGGTGGGCCTGGAGGCGTTTGCCGTCACCCGGTATCGACTCGAAGCTGACGGGAAAACGCTTGCCGACGGCATCCTGTATTTTTCCGGCAATTTGTCTGCCCTGCTCGGTCATGGCAGGCACGCCGGAAAGGCCCGGACCGAGGACAAACCGATAGGTTCCGCGATCGAGGCGATCCAGCCAATCGGCACGTTCGGCGGCCGGCAAGCGATCGAGAACGGCGATCGACGTCGCTACATCGCTCTCCAGCGTATTGAGCATCACCGCCTTGGCCGACATGTAGCGTTCCAGAAACTGGGCGCTGAAGGTGAGCCCCTGCGCCAGCATCAGCCCGGCGAGAAGGATCAGAAACAGCCTTGATCCCAAGGTGCGGGGCCAAGGCCGAAAGCCTCGAAATGCTTCCAAGGCGCTCATCGGCGCAGCTCGGATATTTCGACCGGCATTGCGAAAACATAGCCTTCGCTGCGCACTGTCTTGATATAGGCAGGTTCGCGCGCATCGTCGCCAAGCCGCTGGCGAAGCCGGCTGACCAAAAGGTCGATGGAGCGGTCGAACAGCTCGGCATCCCGCCCCTGCGTCAGGTTCAGGAGCTGATCCCGGTTGAGGACGCGTTGCGGATGGTCGATGAAGACGCGAAGCAGACGATATTCCGCGCCGCTGAGCGCGATCGCCGTTCCCTCCCGATCGAGCAGATGCCGTCCGGTCGTGTCGAGCTGCCAATCGCCAAAGGACAGGAGCTGACCGACCTCCGTCACCTGAAGATTTGGCGGCAGCATGCGGGTGCGGCGAAGCACTGCCTTGATGCGAGCCAGCAGCTCGCGCGCGGCAAAAGGCTTTACCAGATAATCGTCCGCTCCCATCTCCAGGCCGATGATACGGTCCGTCTCGTCGTTGCGTGCAGTCAGCATCAGGATGGGCGTCGACTTGTGCTTGCCGGCGCGCAGCTCGCGACAGAGAACCAGACCGTCATCACCGGGCATCATCACGTCGAGAACGATGAGATCGACGGCGTTTGTTTCCAGAAACGCCCGCATATGCCGGCCATCCGCGGCGACAGTGACGCGCAGCCCGTTCTTTTTGAGATAGCTTGAAACCAGCTCGCGGATTTCACGATCGTCATCAACGATCAGGATGTGGTCGATGTGATCCATCGTCGGGTGCTCTCTTCTGTCGGGGACGGTGCAACAGCAATTTTGGAACGGCAGCCAGGTGTCCCCCGAACGGATCGTTGCCGGCAGCGGTATTCTATACCAGTGCCGGCCACCTGCTCGGAGGATTAGTTCCGCGGAGGGTTAAAATCTGTCGACGTCGATGATCGCCTGGGCGAAAGCCTGTGGCGCCTCCTGCGGCAGGTTGTGGCCGATGCCGCCGTCGATGGTCCTGTGCTCGTACTTGCCCGTGAATTTGTTGCGGTAGGCTGCCGGTTCGGGATGTGGCGCACCGTTCGCATCGCCTTCCATGGTGATGGTAGGCGCGCCGATCGCCGGAGCCTTTGCCAGCCGCTTTTCGAGATCGTCATATTGCGCCTCGCCTTCCGCCAGACCCAGCCGCCAGCGATAATTGTGAATGACGATGGCGACATGATCCGGATTGTCGAAGGATGCGGCGCTGCGGTCGAAGGTCGCATCGTCGAAGTTCCACTTCGGCGACGCGATCTGCCAGATGAGCCTGGAAAAGTCGTGCCGGTATTTGGCATAGCCTTCCTGGCCGCGTTCCGTGGCAAAATAATACTGATACCACCATTGAAGCTCAGCCTTTGGCGGCAGCGGATTCTTGCCGGCTTCCTGGCTGCCGATCAGATAACCGCTGACGGAAACCATGGCCTTGCAGCGCTCCGGCCAGAGCGCCGCGAGAATGTTGACCGTACGGGCGCCCCAATCGAAACCGCCAAGGATCGCCTTTTCGATTTTCAGAGCGTCCATCAAGGCAAGAATATCGACGGCTACGACCGACTGCTGGCCGTTGCGGGCCGTGCTGGCTGAAAGAAAGTGCGTTGTGCCGTAGCCACGCAGATAGGGAATGATCACTCGGTAACCCTGCGCTGCAAGCAAGGGCGCAACGTCAACGAAGCTGTGGATGTCGTAGGGCCAGCCATGCAGAAGAATGACGGGCGGACCATCGGCAGGGCCGGCTTCGGCGTATCCGATATTCAGCACGCCAGCATCGATCTGCTTGAGAGGACCGAAGGATGTATTGGTGCCCGGCTTGATCGCGGGCAGGGCCGTCGGCTTCGTCTGGGCCGACTTTGCTTGCGCAACGCCAAACATTCCGAGCTGCGCGGCGGCGATGGTCATAGCTGCGGTACCAAAAAAACGGCGACGATGATGGTTGATGTCTTCGGACATTGATCTCTCTCCAATAGGGCCTTTGGTCGTCATGAAGAAACCGCTTCCGTGTATCTGCGATGTGTCGCGATACCCTCGGTTTTGAATAGTGATGTAACTTTCGGGGCTCCGGATACAATTGGCTACAAACGACGGCGTGATCGCGCGTGGAGGCAAATGGTAGCCTGGCCGTATAATAGCGCTACTTTACCAAGCTCGCTTGTTGCCTCGCAATGTTCCCCGTGGGGAACTCCCCACATATCCGAGCAAAAGTTCCCCGCGGGGAACGCACGCGGTTGCGGCCGGCGATAGAATCGCGCTACCGCATTATCTACGCCAAACGTCAGTAATATCGCTGTTCTGCGTAATTACGTGACCTCTCATGAAACGTTAACCATCTCGGCGCTTACTAAGCTGGCCAAAACGGGAGAGTGCCGTGACACGACATCTGAGCAGCCTCGCCTTCATGCAGACATTCTCTGCGAAGCTCGACGTCGCGCTGGGCAATCTCAGCCTCGCGCAATTTCCCCCGAATGCCCGCCGCACGATGCGCAAATTCAGCTCCTCCGAGGTTGCCGCGCTGCTCAACGTTACCGAGGCCTATATCCGGCAGATTTCGCTGAAAGAGCAGGGGCCTGCTCCCGAGGTCGCAAATGGCCGACGCCTCTACACGATGGAGCAGATCCTGGAGCTCAGGATGCATCTTGCGCAAAACGGCCGGAAGAAGTGGATGAACCCGCGGCGGGTCGGCGCGGAGCAATGCCAGATCCTGGCGATAACCAATTTCAAGGGCGGTTCCAGCAAAACCTCGACCACCATCCATCTCGGTCATTATCTGGCCTTGAAAGGGTATCGCGTGCTTGCCGTCGACCTCGATCCGCAGGCATCGTTGACCAGCCTTCACGGAAGTCTGCCCGATTTTGACTACCGCGATGGCGACACGCTCTATTCGGCCATTCGTTTCGAAAATCCTGTTGCCACCGAGCAGGTGATCCATCAGACCCATATTGCGGGTTTCGATGTCATCTGCGCCGGACTTGAATTGACGGAATTCGAAACTGCCGTCGCTCTGGAAATGCGTAAATCCGGGGGCACGAGCTTCCTGCTGCGGGTTTCGCAGGCATTGGAGCAGATCGCGGATCGCTACGACATCATCCTGATGGATTCGGCACCGTCGCTGAACTTTCTCACCCTGTCGTCCCTCACAGCGGCGACGGGTGTTCTGATACCCGTTCCCGCCCATATGCTCGATGTCGACTCGACGGCAAAATTCCTTGAGCTTGCCGGATCCTATATGCAGATCCTCGAGCAGGTGGGGACCTCCGCGCAATGGGATTTCGCCAAGTTCCTGATCACCAAATTCGAACCGAACGATCATCCGCAAGCGAACATGACGGCGCTGATGCGGCAGGTATTCGGCGATGATCTTCTTTTGAATTCGGTGATCAAGTCGACCGCTGTCGCCGATGCGCTGACCTGGAAGCAGAGCCTTTATGAAGTGCAGCGCGCGAGGTTCACGGCTCCGAAGACCTATGACCGGGCAATCGAATCGATCAATGCCGCGAATGCCGAAATCGAAGAGCTTTTTTGGAGAGCATGGGGGCGCAAATGAGCAGAAAAGATTCCAAAGGCATGTTCGCGAATGTCTTGGTCGGGCTCGCGGAGGAGGCATCCACGCCGTCGGCTCCAGCGTCGCCCTCGCCGCATCTTCTCAAGGTCGCAGCCGGCGTTCGACAGCTTCAGGAACGTGGCGAACTTGCCGACAAGCTGCTGCGGAATGCGGATCACATTATCGAACTCGACGTAGACACGGTTTTGCCGTCGCAAATACGCGATCGGTTCGACGGCGCTTACGAAGCCGACCGGCTCCAGGACCTCGTAGAGTCGATGCGTGAGCACGGACAGACCACGCCTGGCCTGGTTCGGCCTGTTGACGGGGAGGGCGGCAAATTCCAGATCGTCTTTGGCCGACGCCGTCTTGCGGCCGCAAAACTTCTCGGCGTCAAGTTCAGAGCAATCGTCCGGGATCTTTCCGACGAACAGGCGATCGTCATCCAGGGCGAAGAGAATGCCAACCGCGATGACCTCTCCTTTATCGAAAAGTGCGTTTTCGCCCTTAGCCAGGAAGAGGCAGGGTTTAAACGCGAAGTCATCTGTGCGTCGCTGGCGACAGGAAAGTCGCACGTCTCCGAGATGCTCCAGATCGCACGAAGCTTCCCGAAAGCCGTTCTGGCGGACATTGGCGCTGCACCGGAGACCGGGCGGCGACGCTGGGCGCAACTGGCTGAGCGTTGGAGCGCAAATGCCGATGCTACAGAGATAGCAAAGCGTATTCTGGCGGAACCGGACCTGCCGCCGCTTTCCAGCGACAACAGGTTTGCCGTTGTGCTGAATGCGGTCTCCCCGGCCAAGGAGGCCTCCCCACGGGCGGCGGATCGCGTCCAAGAAGTTGTTTCCAAGGGATTGACCCTAGCCGTAGTCAACTATGCCAAGGCGGGAACCAGGCTTACGTTCACGAAAGCGGTGCCGGACGATTTCGTGAAATATCTGCTGCATCGCATTGAGGGATTGCACGAGGAATATCTCGGCCAATCTCAGAAGGCACAGAACCAAAGCAAACGGGAAACTCGATAGGTCTGGACATAAGGCGGCGAGGGTGCTTGGCTGATCAAATCTTGACGAGCTACTCGTCATTTGAGGGGATCAAGAAGCGACATGGCGCCCGAAACCGACGATCAGGAGAAAATCGATTCGACCTTTCGCAACGGATCGCTGACGGCCGTTGGGATCATTGCCGGTTTCTCGCTGAGTTTCCTCAATAGCTGGGTTTCCAATCCGAACGACTGGGGTCGCATCGATATTCTGCCGATGACGGTCCTGGTCATTGGCATTGGCCTGCAGGTGAAAGTCTTTGCCGATCTGCTCGCAAGGGATTCGCTGCTGGCGGTCAAATACGACCGCGCGCGCCGTCTTTTTCTGATTGCAGTGCTCATCGTGGCGGCCGGAATCGCAATCGCTCTCGTCAACGATATTCTCGGTCTCAGCAGTCAGAAAATGCTGGGTTAGCCCGATTTTCTGCGAGTGAAAAGACCTCCTTCCGATCGGAGGTCTGCCCTGACGCTATGGCCGACGAAGAGTGATATCGCTCGTTATCACCGACTTTCCGGTTTTCGGATCACGGTCGATCGTTCGCAGATCGAGGCTGTTGCTGCCGATTCTTTGTATCGCCATGTTTGCCGCCCGATCCCCGTTGACCGCTTTTGCCCAGTGAACGGTAAGATCGATGGTATTGCCCTGGCGCTCTCCCGATAATGCGGAGCGTCCACCTGCCGGGCCGACATAAACGCCGCTATAGCGCACGCCATTCACCCTGAGATCGGCAGAGATTGCACGGCTTATGATGAGGAAGCTCCGGCAATTGCCACGCATGGAAAGCGAAGGCCCGGTCGCTGTGACTGCAAACGAACATGCGACGTTGATCGGTGACGTTCCGATCCGCCGGATGACGGTTCCCTTGCCGGTCCAATTTCCCTGCAGGGATTGCAGGAAATTGCTTTCGTTTGCAGCGGCTAAATTTGGCAAAAGGCCGATCGATAAAATCAGGAGGACACGAGCAAAGCACGACATGAGAAAACCCCCGAGAAACGAATTTTCCTGAACGCCTATATGTCGGTATAGTTCCTTGCACCTTGAACGCGGATACTCATCGTCGTCGACAATGGCCCGGAAAAACGGAGCGAGCAAGTCGGACCATTCTTCCGGCTCCCATCTGTGCTAAATTGAAATTGGCTTCGGCAAATCGCGGGCGACCACTTTTGCGGCTTTCGCCAATTTAATTTTGAGCTCATCTACGGCTGTTAAGACAGCATTCTGCGGTGCCGCGAGAGATATGGCTCCGTTCCGGTTGGGACAGCGGAACCAAACATCAGCCCGATCCAACGAAGTAAAGCCGTAGCAGAATACCGAACTAGGTCTTCCAAAGTCATGGAGCGGTGGGTTCAATGGCTCAGATCATCATCATCAATCCGCGTTTCGAAACCTCCTATTGGGGCATGGAACACGCGCTCCCCTTGTTTGACGTAAAAGCGAACCTCCCCGTTGCCTGCCTGCCTCTCCTGGCGGCGCTCACGCCTGCTGAACACACCGTCACGCTTGTCGACGAGAATGTCGAGCCGATCGACTACGATCTCTGCGCGCAAGCCGATATCGTCGCGCTCACGGGCATGATCGTCCAGCGGTTTCGGATGAAGGAAATTCTGACCGAGCTTAAGCGGCGCAATTGTTTCGTCGTCGTCGGCGGACCATGGGTCACCGTCAAGGAGGACTATTTCGACGGGCTTGTCGACGTTACATTCATCGGCGAGGCCGAGGAGACCTGGCCGCAATTCCTGCTCGAATGGTCGGAGGGCCGGCATGCCGGGCGCTACGAACAAGCCGACAAGACGGACATGAGCAAGGTGCCGATCCCGCGTTTCGATCTGCTGAAAATGGATGAATACGCGCTGGGGAGCCTCCAGTTCTCGCGAGGCTGCCCTTTCACGTGTGACTTCTGCGACATTATCGTCGTATTCGGGCGAAAGCCGCGGATCAAGACCAGCGCGCAGATCATCGCCGAGATGGAGGCATTGCTATCGGCCGGAATGGATACGGCATTCATCGTCGACGACAATCTCATCGGCAATAAGAAGGCAATAAAGGAGGTGCTGCGCGACGTCGTGGCCTGGCAGGAGCGCAATCATTATCCGATGACGTTCCTCACCGAAGCCTCGATCGATCTTGCCGATGATGACGAGCTGATGCAGCTCATGGTGGATGCCAATATTCGTATCGTCTTCATCGGCATCGAGACGCCGAACGAAGCAGCCCTGCGCGAGACCAAGAAGCTCCAGAATCTTAGAAAAGGCGGGACGATGCTGGAGAAGATCCACACCATTCAGCAGACCGGGATGGAAGTGTGGTGCGGCATGATCTTAGGTTTCGACAGCGACGACACGACGATCTTCGATGCTCAACGCGTCTTCATCAAGGATGCGCGGATCGTCAACGCCATGATCGGCATGCTGGCCGCCATTCCCAAGACGCCGCTTTATACGCGCCTCGAGAAGGAAGGACGGCTCGACCATGCCGATCCTCCGGCATTCGGCACCAATGTCATTCCCCTCAATCTTAGCCGGGAAACTCTGCGCGACGGCTATCTTTCCGTGTTGAGCGATCTTCACCAGCCCGGCGCCTATTTCGACAGGTTGGACGCGCTTTATCTCGATGCCCGTATTCAGCCGGAGCGCTCGCGCCTGCGCCATCTGCGCCGGCATCCCCTCCGCCTGATTGCCTTAAATCTGACGTGGGCATTTGAGGCCGCGGGTATCTTTGCAAGATTGATGCGCAGGGTGCAGGATCCGAGCTTGCGCCATATTTATCGCCAACGCCTCTGGAAACTGCTGCTGCGCCGTCGTTCTCCGGTGATCCTGCAGATCTATGCCATCAAATGCGCGATGCACTATCACGCACACAAAATGGTCCAGCAGATGCGATCAGGCGGCGACATCGTCAATTCATTCTGATTGGAAACCCGATGGGGTAGGGGCGGGCGGCCGACGGCAGGATCGCGCCCGCTGGCGAGGCGCGCGACACCTCCGGCTTTGCTACGCACACGAACCAATTTCACCGATTCTCAATAAGAAAATTGTGCCTCTGGCGCCTTGCCGCGGTTCGGGGCATCCTGTGGTGGCCGAAAATTGTACTTTATGGCAGTTGGAGGAATACCGATGCGCTGCTTTACCGTACTTGGACCCTCACAGACCGGAAAATCGACGGTCGTTGAAAAGCTCAGCTCGCTAGAGGGGCCGCCTAGAAAATCCAGCTCTCCTTACGGGCTGAACCTGATGGAATTTACCTTTGCAAACGAAACCTGGTGTGCATTGGATGCGCCGGGACCTAACGAAGCGCTGCCGCATGTACAGCACGCGCTTCTTGCCAGCGACGCCTGTATCCTATGTATCTCACCGGCGCCCGACGAGGCTGTGCTCGCCGCGCCCTATCTGCGCATGATCGAAGCGTCGGGGACTCCCTGCATTCTCTTCGTCAACCGCATGGATGAGCCGAGGGGGCGGCTGCGGGACGTGATCGCCGCGCTTCAGGATTATGCCAATCACGCGCTGCTGCTTCGCCAGATCCCGATCCGCGAGGGGGAGAAGATCGTCGGGAGCTGTGATCTGATTTCGGAGCGGGCGTGGCAATACCGGGAAGGTCAAACGTCGGCGCTGATCGCGATCCCCGAAAGTGCCGCCGAACGCGAGCATGAAGCGCGCACCGAGCTGCTGGAGCACCTGTCCGAATTCGACGACTGGCTCCTCGAAGAATTGATCGAGGACCGGGAACCGGCGAGCGATGCGCTTTATGCCATCTCGTCGCGCGTTCTCAGGGAAAACAGGATTATTCCGGTGCTGATCGGTGCTGCAAGCCATGGCAACGGTATGATGAGGCTGATGAAGGCGCTGCGCCATGAGGCCCCGCCCGTGGCGGCTCTTCGGCAGCGTCTTGCACGTGCTGCCGCCGTCGACGAAGCAAGGCTGACAGCCGTGAGCTTTCATGCCTATCATCGTCAGAATATCGGCAAGACGGTTCTGGTGCGTGCACTTGGTGAGGGACTGCGGCAAGGCGCATCGCTGGGCGGCTCCAGCCTCGGCGCCGTGCAGGATCCCGCAAATGGGCGGTCGAATGCGGCGGTCGTGCCTTCACCGGGGGATGTCTTCGCGACGGTCAAGTCCGACCATTTGCCCGTCCCGTCGCTTTTGACGTCAGACGCAACGGTCACGCCACCCAAGTGGACGGTGCCACCCACGCCGATGCTTGAGCGGATACTCGTTCCGGGCAGCGAACGCGACGAAAACAAGCTCTCCGAAACGCTGGCAAAACTTTCCGAGACGGATCGCGGCCTGCTCGTCCTACAGGAGGAGGGCACCGGCGCTCAGCTCGTGCGCGCCCAGGGGCCGGTGCATCTGCGCGATCTCTGCCGAACCCTGGCCGATGTCTTTCATATCGATGTGACCGACCGGACGCCCAGTCCGATCTACCGCGAGACAATCGCAAAATCGTCGGATGTTCATTATCGCCATCGCAAACAGACCGGCGGTGCCGGGCAATTTGCGGATGTGAAGCTGAACGTCCATCCCAACGCCCGCGGCCAGGGCTTCACCTTCAACGAAACGGTCAAAGGTGGCGTCGTTCCGCGCAACTATATTCCTGCCGTTGAGGCGGGCGCGCGCGAAGCGATGGAGAAAGGGCCGCTCGGTTTTCAGGTCATCGATGTCGGCGTAACCCTGCAGGACGGCCAGCACCACGCCGTCGACAGTTCGGAACACGCCTTCCGCACCGCGTCGAAAATGGGCGTGCGACAAGCGCTTTCCGAAGGATCGACCGTCTTGATGCAGCCGATCTTCCGCAGCGAAATCCACATACCCTCGGTCTATTCGGGCAATCTCGTGCAGATTGTCTCGGCCCTCAAGGGTCAGGTTCTCGGCTTCGACCGGGATGAGACGGCGAAGGGATGGGACATTTTCCGCGCCCTCGTTCCGGGTAGTGCACTCGACGATCTGGCGCGCGCGCTGCGCTCGGCGACGCAGGGCATCGGCTATTTTTCCAAAGCCTTCGATCATTTCGAAGAACTTTACGGCAAGGAGGCCGACGCCGTCATCAAGGCACACGAGACATTGCGGGCCGAGCATTGAACGGTTCATGACAGGTGAGCATAGACGGTGCGGCCGTGGTGACGGCCGCCCCCTTTTCTCAAAGCAGAGCTGGCAAGTCTTTTGATTTTATCGCCCAGTGAGGAGCGGTGCGCTATGCGCGCACCGCGTGATTGTTCGATTACAACGAAGCCTCGATTTTCTTGGCCGCTTCCGGTGAAACCCACTTCGTCCAGATGTCCTTATTCTCTTTCAGAAAGTGCTTGGCGCCGTCTTCGCCGGTGGCCTGGTTGTCGGTCATCCAGGCCATCAGTTTATTGACGGTGTCATTGCTCCAGGAGCGGTTCTTAAGGTATTCCAGGACGTCAGGACCTGCTTTTTCCGAAAAGGATTTGGCTACGAGCGTCACGACGTGATCGACCGGCCATGCG
>NZ_JARWGH010000042.1:0-37849 GCF_036528765.1 Rhizobium sp. BR 362
ATGCCATGGCGGCGTGCCGTTGCCGAAACCTGCCGGGGAGCGGAATAACTCTCCGCCACGATAGCAAGTTTGGCTTCTTTGCTGAAACGGCGACGTCGTCCGCTATCGACAATCTCCATCCGGCTGACTTGCGGCCGGCTCTCTATCGTTAAATCCACGGTTCTCACACTGTCTATATCAACGTCCATATAGACAGATCATCCAACTCGCCTCACTTCTCAGCAAGGCGGCCCTCCTCGGATGCGTACGATAGAACGTTGCTAAGCTGAATAATACTGTTACCGCTTATGTAATCGAAATCGTCATTGAATGGGCGAAGAGTTACATTGGTGATAGTAGGATTATTTTGATCCGTGAAATCGATCACGGCATCATTATTGAGACGAAACTGTTCCGTACTCCAAACGTACCCACGATAGATGTAGTCACTTGAACTAGTATCCATCTCGTACTGCGAAAGCGTAGTCTCAATATCACTCATATTGAGGCCCGCATTTAATAGAGCACCTACTGTGATCGTGGTTTGCCCTGCTGGCAAAAAGGCATTGCGAAAATCTAAGAGTCCTGCGGATCCACTAAATATCAACCGAACAAGAGGAACCTGAGAAAGATTAGCGTATCTTCCCGGGCCGACGGTCATGAAGTCCACCGCATTTATATCAAGTGCAACTCCCGGATAGTTCGCGGCTGTAACATCCGGCCTCAGCCTATCCGCATAGTCCTGAGGTATCTCTGCATTTCCATACAGATAGAATTTGATCATATCTTCTAAGCTAAGCGTACTTGCGTTTATAGACATTCTCAGTACCCCCAACATGTTCTTTGCTTAGTCGGCCTGCTTTCGCCACGCACGACCACAACAGTCCACCGAATAGATCACTATGCGGTCACTCTCTTTTCCATTTCGCGGGAATGTATACCTTATATAAATATCCCACATCCCGTAACCAAATACGCGGAAAAACCAATTAAATGCCTGATTGCCCGACACAATTTGACAGCAATCCCCATACTCTTTGAGAAAATCATCAGGCGTACGAATTTCATTTGGAATATCATTATTCACATCAGAAAGTTGCAGCTCTATATATTGATTTATCAAATATTTACTTGAATAAAACTTCCAATCTTTATAGCAAAAACCAGTTATATTCAGCGCAAAATAAACGAAGACGGGCATTATTATTATTAATCGCAGGTGCTTTTCGTTAGTTTTCATGTCTTTGACATTCCACGTTCTGCCGCACGCTGGAATTGAGAGCAATCTTTGGCTCGTCCAATATTACTCCTCAGTGGGCTTTTATTGCGAACAACCTGCGTCCAGCTGGCGGCAAGCCCCATGTCCAAACTGAAAGCAAACCAGCTTGCAAATATGATGTTTTGCGAGAACAGCCCTACCATCTGCCTCTCCGAATCGTCATTTGTTCATTCCCGTGCCGATCGCCCGTTCACAACGTCGCTCTGATTTGCGCTATCCTCTATCTAAATGCAGATCCGTCATTTGCAACTATACGTTTATTTTCATTGCAGTTTTTAATAATTGTCAACTCAGAATATTGTGGCTTACTTGGAAAACACGTATTTAGCGCATTTTGGTTACACGTTGCGCAAATCGGATATCATTATCCGGCATCGGCGGCGGCAACGTTGTTGGCCTAATGACAGCATCATCTTCCAAATTGGGAACACTCAACGAGCCATAAAGATAGAGATCAGCAATTTGCTTGGAAGTTGGCAAAGACATAAAATTTCTCCAGCTAGATGAATTTATTCTTTGGGAGTCCAACCGCTTACGCAATTCGGCGCGTAAAAATATCCGTCCGGATGCAGGTTATTTCCATCATCCATCCATTGATGATAGTAATGTACCAATACAGCAGAAATACCTTTTGCTTTTTCTAAAGGTGATGTGTGGCGATAATGATCGCCAGGAACAGACGATATTTCAGGTATACTATATATTGACTTCATTCTGCCATTTGTTATGTCAAAATTGTCAAGATACGTGAGAATGTCGGAGTGGCTGGCACGATGCCATAACCAGACTCTCGTATCCGCCGTACAGACACCCAGATAGTTGAAGCTGGCCTTCGTTATGAAAGCTGCAAGTACTATGAAGAGTCCAATGAAGCCCAACAAAGTCAACGCCCGAAAAAGCATCTCGACCCAGGATAAATCAATCGCCTAGATTGCAAAATAGCCATCTTGAGAAAAAAAGCAACTATGAGTGACAAGCTTGTCAGATGTCATCGCTCATCTCAGCCGTCTCCTTCAATAGGGGCTTTGAGCGCTTGCTGCATCATCGGTTCAAGTACACCACTGTATCGGGTGCATTGGTCACGTGCCGCACGTCTTCGTTCTTCCTGACTTTTGCTGCGCCTTACCTCATCAATCATCGGGCTTCTCCTTCAAAACTCGGCTTCCACCCTCGGGTAAAGCCGACGCTCATTCCGGCCTCCGTTAAGGCCAATTGGCCACGGACAAATTGCAGCTCTTGCAGCAGCGCCCCGATCGTGGTGCGAGCGTCACCGCCACAAAAAGCGAGCGCTATATCGACTGGATCGAATTCCGGTTCGTCCACTTCGGCTAGTTCCGCACCCATTAGGCAAACATCTCCCCTTCCCGCGTCACCACGGGATCAATTCGATTTGATTTTTCCGATATCTTTCACGGGAGGCGAAACGCCCGCAGCCAAGATGTTCCTATTATGTTCTCTATTTGCCAGGAGTCAAGACGGACCATCACGGCCGCTATCGCCACAAGGACGCAGCGTGATTTGCTCGGTTTTAGGGTAGTTTCCCCCTGAGATTTTGGTGTCTCCATTAACACTGAACGACCATGTTCGATCTGCGGGGTAACCGCGCCGGGCTCATGAGGACGCCGACATCAACTGACCCATTTCAGCGGCCCGATCATGACGAGCATACGGACAAACATATCGGCAACGGCGGCTCTCGCCACGCTGCGAACGATCGACGGTCAGATGGACAGGAGCCAGACCGAGGTCTCGTCCGGGTTAAGAGTAAACACAGCCGCAGACAATGCAGCCTACTGGTCGATCGCGACCACTATGCGCTCCGACAGCAAGGCCCTGAGCGCCGCTCGGGATGCCCTAGGCATCGGCGCGGCCATGGTCGACGTGACCTATGAGGGCATGTCGACCATGGTGAATCTCATGTCGGAATTCAAAGCAAAGCTGGTTTTGGCGAAGGAACCGAGCGCGGACAGGGACGAGATCAATACCGAACTATCGCAGCTTCAGAGCCAGAT
Organism: Rhizobium sp. BR 362; assembly: GCF_036528765.1. Classification (NCBI taxonomy): domain Bacteria; kingdom Pseudomonadati; phylum Pseudomonadota; class Alphaproteobacteria; order Hyphomicrobiales; family Rhizobiaceae; genus Rhizobium; species Rhizobium sp. BR 362. The sequence continues at coordinate 3,271 of NZ_JARWGH010000042.1, forward strand.
GCGATCTGTCGCATACTCCGCCAGTTTTAACGGCCAGAACTGGCTCGCCATGACGGACGACAACTGGACTGGCTTCGTTAAAGATCGAACTGTGCCGGGCTACATCGTCCGAAACGGTGAGGGTTTTTCAGTCGGCACGGTGAAGGTGCTTGATGCGATAGATGCTAACCTCGGTGGTACGGCACAAATGTATCCCTTGGTGGACGACACCGGCGGAGCCGCCACGGGTGGCATGGGAATACTGACCAATTCCGGCTACTCTCAGGAGCTTGGGACTGGCACGAACTGGGTGATCCTGCACACGCTGGGCAACCCTAATCCAGCCTTGGGTACCGAAATCAAGGTCTCGGCGGACACCTCGGCGGACGATATCGATGACATGATTTCCGTCACTGAAGCGGCGTTGTCCGACGTCGTGAGATGGACTGCGAAACTGGGCTCTGCCGAGACGCGGATCTCGATGCAACAGGACTTCGTTTCGAAGCTCGGCGACGCGATTGACAGTGGTGTCGGTCGGCTTGTGGATGCCGACATGGAAGACGCCTCCTCTCGAACGAAGGCCCTGCAAACACAGCGACAGCTTGCGATTCAGAGTTTGCAGATTGCGGATTCCGAACCACAGACAATTCTCAGCCTGTTCCAGTAACCGAGTTCCTGCATCCTCGTCCCAGACGCTCCACTCCTCTTGCAACAGTCCTGGGATGAACGTTGTACCTGCTGGCGATCTCCCGGACGGCGGTTCCTGCGCCCAGAGCGGCGAGGATTTCCTCGCATTGGGCATCGGTCAGCACCCTCCGCCTGCCCGGCCGCTTTCCCCGAGCTCTCGCGGCTTCAAGACCCGCGATGGTGCGTTCGCGGATCAGTGATTTCTCAAATTCCGCGAGCGCCCCCAGAATGTGGAAGACCAGTTTGCCGCCAGCGGACGAGGTATCGATGTTCTCCGTCAGAGACCGAAACTCAATTCCTCGGAGCCGCAGCCGTTCGACTATTGCGAGCAGATGGCTGAGTGATCTGCCGAGACGATCAATCCTCCAGACGACGAGCGTGTCGCCCTTTCCCAAAGATTTGAGGGCCTTGTCTAGTCCACTTCGCTTTCTATTCGTGCCCGGGACACCATGGTCTTCGAGTATTCGGATGCACCCAGCCGCCCGAAGCGCATCCCTCTGCAGGTCGAGATGCTGGTCGACGGTCGATACCCTTGCATACCCAATCCTTGCCATCGCGCCCTCAAATCCTTCCATGCATATCCGCGCTGCTCGACGGCTTGACAGAAACGAACGTATTCGCGGAGTTGGCGGATGAAGGTTCTGAAATTGCATTATCGGCAACATTCACAGGGGATTACGCAAGAGACAAAAGAACTCCGTGTGTCGTGACAAAACCGTTCGTTTTTGTCCCTTGAACGAGCATGCCTCGCCATCCAACTTGCCGGATTGCGGCAGTGAGCCCGCTGGCGACCTTCCAGCAGATATCGCGCTTGCTGATGGATTCGTGGATTTCCAGTCCAGATGGACTTGCAAGTCCGGAGGATATCTATCTTCCTTTATCCGATCGGCTGCGCCCCAACATGGTTTTGATCGCCGTCGACGTTCGCCCAGTGAATCCTTTGGACTTCCGCATCGACTTCATCCAGGGCTATCATCTGCGAACCGGACTGGCCGATGTCAGTTCATTGCAGCAATCAAGGTCGTTTTCAGAGTTTCCGGACACGAGATTTCTCCACGACACCATGATCCCGGCCTATGTTGTGGCAGTGCAACGTCAGCGCCCGATGATGAGGCGCGTCGTGACGAGAGTCCTGGATACGATCATCAGCTACGATCGTATCGTTCTTCCGCAAAGGATTACCACAGGCCGAAGCTCGTGGTGTATCGCCCTGCTCGACATACATTTCCTTCTGCCGACAGCATCGACGGACCAAAGCCTCGATCATGTCGACCTCGGCATACTTCAACTGTTGACAGAAGGCGAGCCCACCAGGGGAATAGGATCCGAATTAAACCTGTCTCATCGGACGATCGAACATCGCATCGATCATCTGAAATCCAGCTTCCGAGCGAGGAACATACCCCATCTCGTCGCCTTATGGATTGCTGCGGGCCTGGGTGGGAGCGCCGAGCCGGACAACTGAACTTTCAGCTTGCTTCTCCTGCGCCAATACACTGACAATCGACAATATCCGGCGCTTGACCTTGGGCGAAAGTCGCAGAATCTCCTCGATCAATCGACGGCCTTCGGTCGTTGATATATAGGCGATGCGCTCATCTACCTCAGATGCCATGCTATCGAGACCGTCGGCGCCTGGCGCGGGCAATCCTTGGAAGAACCGGTCCACCGGCACTTGTAGACAGGCTGCCATTTCATAGAGCCTGGAGGCGCTGACTCGGTTTCTGCCGGTTTCGTATTTCTGTAGCTGCTGGAGGCTGACGCTCATGTCCTTCGCCAGCTCACTCAGCGACAGGTTGGATTGGATTCGCAGGATCCGGATCTGTTGTCCGACGTGGAGATCGACAGGATGGATTTCCGAATCCGACGTCGAATTTTTCTGCTGTCTCGATTCGGTCCCCATGTCCGGCTCCGTCAAAGTCAATAAGGACAATGATGGACGACACCGGTCATTTTCGCTTTCATGAAATTGATATTATTTTTTATGGGCTATCCCGTTCGTACAGGTGTTAACCAGATCTAGCGTTCCTGGGCATTGACCTCGACGCGGCGGAGGCCGGTAAGTCTGGGCGGAGAATGGGATCGGCTACGATGGAGTCGGTGAAGTGAGCATAAGTGGTGTTAGTGCATGGCGGAGCGGCGACAAGTTCACGCCGATCTATGTCTTATGGTTTCTGGTTCCCGAATTGCTTGTGTGGACATGGTGGCTCTTTCCGACGTGGGACTGGTGGACCATCGATTTCGCAATCTTCATCGTGCTTGCGCCAACGATTTTGATTTCGGTCTGTGTGAACCTGGTGCGAATGCGCTGGAGACGGCTGTTCTCACTTTTGCTGGCCGCCTTTCTTGTTCTTTTTTCAAACCGCATTCTCGTGATGCTGGATATAACGCCTGACCGTTTTCGGTTCGAGCTGACCAAGAATAGCTATCTTCAAGAGGTCCAACGGATCGAAGTCGAACCTGAAACACCCCGCTTCAAGACGTTTCCTTGGGACGACACTTTTGTTGCCAAAGCGTATCAAACCCTCGTCTATGACGAGAGCGACCAGATCGCCTTGGCGCCAGGCACCCAATCAATTTCGTGGCTGCAACAAATGGAGCGACGCTGCGCGGAAGGGAAGGATTGCGTTCACCTCACATCCGCTCCGCCTGATGAATATATCTCCGTCACCAAGCTCGCTGATCATTTCTATATTGTTGACGACGATTTTCCGAATGCATTTCCGTGACACTTTAATCGCGCAAAAGCACTGGCACATGAGTTCGGGCCGCTATGGAGACTGAACGCAGAGCTCATGCCAGTGTCATGCAATACCTGACTCTTAGAAACTGGGGCTACCTGTCTGCGACTGCGACTCGACGCGACACAGCGGGGCGTATCTGGCTCAATTCAAACCTCGTTTCTGCCCCCAATGGTTCTCGGATGCTCGTACGTCGATTTTGGAAGGTATTTTCGCTTCCCTGGATAAACTATTAGAAGTGTTTACCTGTGCGAACGCGATAAGCCATTATTTTTTATTCCATAGGCAGCAGCTTAGGTCAGCTTAGATTGTTGAATCTGCTGCTCTCCCTGAATCATCGCGCATGCAGCCGAAGGAGCTCGCCTCCCGCCCCATCATATTCCATGAAAGTGGTTGGGCACAACGACAGCGCAGCACTGAACTTCTCGCGTGCGTCATCGGTCTCTTTGCGCAGATTGTGCCATTCGCCGATGTAGAACATTGCCTCACAGAGACTATCGCCGGTGGTCGCCTTGGCAGAAACTTCACTGGGGGTCAGTTGCCCAAGGAAAAGCTCATAGACCGGATAAGGCCATTTCGCTTGATCCAGGTTGCTCGCGGCAGTCCGAAGGTCAGCTTCAGCTCGGTCGTCGTTACCACGCGATTGAGCGATGAACCGCCACAGGTAGTAATAGGGAGCAGCATGTTCATCCAGCTTTGCCTTCTCAGCGAAGTCCTCCCCTGCCTTTTGGTACTGCCCCTGAAAATATTGCACGAACGGGTTGGCTAAGTAGCTGACCCGAAGCTCACCGATACGCCAGATTGAACCAGCGGCGACGGCTGCAAACGCAATGCCACCGATAAGTGCCGCAACCCCAAAGCGAGGATGGATCTGCGTATTTGGCCAAGCCTTCAACAAGACAAGTGAGACCGCAACCCCAGCGACGGCACCGCCCAGATGAGCTGCATAGTCGATATGGACCCCGTCGGCCGTGTGGCCGACAATCGGAAGCAGCGACGGAACAAGGATTTGAATTGCTCCTATTCTCAATAGTTGTGGCAATGGACCAGATGGAAAGTGAAAGCTCGCGACTATAACCGCGGCAAACAGGCCAATAATGCCGCCGGATGCCCCAACTCCAACCATATTGGCGGGGTTCATCAATAGAGATCCAACAGAGCCACCGAGCGCACTAATGCAAAAGATGGCGGCGAACCAGCGCCAACCAATCAATCGCTCAAGCAGTATACCGGCCCGCCACAGAGCAAGGCAATTGAACGTGAGGTGGATGACACTGCCGTGTAGCATGGCGGCTGTCACGAGCCGCCACCATTCTCCATAGGACAATATCCTTTCACGGAAGATTCCGCCGAGCACCAATAGGGTCTGCGTGCTTGGTGTGTAGTCCTTCGCGGGAACAACCCCGAAATTCAGCTCCCCGATGTAGATGGCTATCAAAATCGCGATGAGCACATAGCTAAAGATCGGATGCCCCTTGAGATTGAAGACCGGATCGGCACTAACTTCGTTCTGGTCGGCTAGGATCAGCCCACCAGTTGTCAAAGTTTGCTCTCGATCTTTTGCGAGAAATTCCAAGCATTGATCGTATATCCAGTCGGGATCTCCGTGCAGAAGTTTCAGGGAAACGGCGGCCGTATCTTCCCGCCCGCGGAGAGGCCTCGGCATCCAACCCATGAGGCCTCGTCTGGACAATGTTCGCGCCACCATTGGATCCAAGTCGACATTCATCAGGTCAACATTTCTGCGATGATATCTGCGAACGCCCCGAACAGCTCGCCAAGGTATCGTCTCATCGAAGTAGCTTTCCATATGGATGCCAGCTTGCGATATGATAAGGCCTGGTTTGCCCTTGAAGATCTTGAGCAACAAGCTGGCCGCGAGAAGCACAATAAGGAAGGCGAACGGCCAACATACTGCTGCGTTCAGATGAGGGTGCCCTGGTCTATCAGGAAGAAACGGGCCGCCGGCAACGGCCGCCGCAATGACTGTCACTAAAAAGGAGAGCCACAGGGTCCTGCCCTTGTCATAAGCGAATTCAATTTTCTGCGGAACCTTTACATCCATGGACAAACTCTAAAATGATATTCGGTTTTGGTTCATAGCTCTGGCAGAACTGCCCTTTTCTTCCGACCGTGTGCATCTCGGATGAAAATCGCGTTAGCAACGGTCGAAAGAAATGCGTGCCTCTCTGGACTGGCCGACACGGGCCGCCGCATCTTACTTGACGACTTTGATACTGATCCGGGTGATCTTGGAGCCAAGACGAAGTGTCACGTGATCCTCGCCGATAAAACCTGGATCAGAGCGATAGTAGACGAAGGAAACTCCGCCCCTTTTGCCGCTGCAAGCACGACGTGGGCCATCCTTAATCGGCCCAACAAGGACGTCCTTCCATTCGAAACTCACCTGGCCATGTTTCGGATAATCGATGGTCTCGGGATAGATGCTCAAGATTTCTCTGCATCCTGGCGTGATGGCACTTATGGTTCCCAGTGCGGTCCTGAGCCCTGACTTCACGGTGCTGGCTTCTGGCTTTTGATCAGCCACGCTCATACAGCTCGAAAGCGTCACTGCGAGCGCCGACAGCAATCCAATACATCTAAGACGCCATCCGATTGTCATACTTAAACATCCTTCTTGAATTGGTTCTCGGACTGCAAGGCGATCATTCACCTGTTTCACCGCTCCTGCATCGCCTCCGATGCCACCTCCGCAAGCGGCGAGAACAGATACTCAAGGATTCGCCGTTTGCCCGTCTTGATCTCGACGGTCGCGGCCATGCCCGGTGATAGTGGCTGCAACGCGCCATCAACATTGATCACCTCGGTGTCCGGCCGGACGGTGACGGGAAAGACCAGGTTCTGGACCCGCTCGACGTTACCGATCGGAATGAGGCTCTGGAGCTGCTTCGCCGGCTCACCCTCCATCTGCTGCGCATCCGGCTCCGGAACAGCGTCGGTGGCGACCGCGGTGACATGGCCACGGACCACGCCGTAGCGGGTGAACGGGAAGGCCTGCACTTTGATAACCGCTTCCTGTCCGGCCGCGACGAAACCGATGTCGCTGTTCGGCAGGAAGGCTTCGATTTCGAGCGCGGTATCGGCCGGCACGATGCGCATCTGTTCGGAACCGGCATTGACGACCTGACCGATGGTGGTGATGGCAGAAGCCGTGACGACGCCGTCAATCGGGCTTGCGATGGTCATCGACTGCCGGCGCGTCTTCGCCTTGATGAGTTGCTTATCCAGCTCATCCGCCTGCTTTGACGCATCACCCAGTTTCTCGGCATTGTCGGCGATGAAGGCGCGTAAAGCCTTTTCCCCTTCGCTCGTCGCAACGGCCAATGCAGCTTTTGCCTCGGCGAGCTGACCAACCTCTGTCGCAAGATCGGTTTCTTCCTTCTGTTGCGTCTCCAGCGCATCGATGACACCGGATTTGGAGCCGGCGGCCTGATCCACCAACGTCGAGCGCATCGCAACACGTTCGGCGAGTGTGCCGATCAATCGCTTGTGGGCATCGATCGTCGCGCTCAGGCGCTCGATGGTCGCCTGCTGCTGGATGCGCTGGGCGGCGAGATTGTCGAGGTTGGCGTCGAGTTGCGCGAGATCGGCCGCGAAGATCGTCTGTTCACGCGTGCGAATATTGTCGGGCGTGTCGGCAGGAAGCGACAACGGTGTGGTAGGCACGGTGCGGTCGCCGGCCCAAATGTCGCCTGCAAGCCAGTTTCTCACCAGTGCGAGCGCGACGTCGCGCCGGGCGATTTCTGCGCGCAGGGCATGCAGATTGACGGTCAATGCTTCTTCGTCGGATTTGAGCTCGGTATCGTCGAGGTCGACGACGACGTCGCCCGCTTTCACCTTCGAGCCGTTGACCGCCGGAATCGACCTGACCTTGCCGACCTCCAGGGACTGGATCACCTTGACGCGGCCCGTCGGCTGCAGCTTGCCTTGCGCCGTCGAGACGATGTCGAACGTGCCGAGATAGCTCCAGATGAGCGTGCTGCCGACGACGACAGCGATGAACCAGATGAAGGCGGTACGGATCGGAGATGCCGGCGTCTCCAGAATCTCAAGGGCCGCCGGCAGGAACTCGTTTTCAATCCTGGTGCGGCGTGGCCGTCGCGGGCGCTTGGGGGGCTTGACGACCTGGTTCATGCCTGGTTCAGCCCCGTCTGCAATTGCCACAGATGGGCATAGAGACCATTCTTCCGGTTCAGCAGGCCGTCGTGATTGCCTTCCTCGACGATGCGGCCATCCTTCATCCCGATGATGCGATCGCAGTGCCGGACGGTCGCTAGGCGGTGGGCAATGATGATTACCGTCCGGCCTTTGACGATCTCACGCATGTTGGCGAGAACGATCCGCTCGCTTTCGTAATCGAGCGCGCTGGTCGCCTCGTCGAGGATGAGGATCGGCGGATTGGTCGCCAGGGCGCGAGCGATCGCCAGTCGCTGCCGCTGGCCGCCGGAAAGATTAGCGCCGCGCTCCTCGATGAGGGTGTCGTAGCCCTTTGGCAGCTTGGCAATGAACTCGTCGGCGCCTGACAGCCGCGCCATCTGCATTGCCGCTGCCCGCGACATCGAAGGATTCACCAGACAGATGTTGTCGTGGATCGTCCGATTGAACAGCATGTTCTCCTGCAGCACGACGCCGATGTTCGAGCGCAGCCAGGCCGGATCGACCTGGGCAATGTCCTGACCGTCGACGAAGACCTGACCGCGATTGGGGATATAGAAGCGCTGGACCAGCTTGGTGAGCGTCGACTTGCCCGATCCCGATGGGCCGACGATGCCGATCACTTCGCCGGGTCGTACCGCAAACGAGATGTCGCGCAAGACCTCCGGGCCATCGGCGGCATAGCGGAAGTTCACGCCCTTGAAGGCGATCGCCCCTCTTGGCTTCGGCAGGCTGACCGAGACTTCCGGCCGCGGCTCCGGTGGCGCGTTGAGGATGTCGGCAAGCCTTGCCACCGACACCTGCACCTGCTGGAAATCCTGCCAGAGCTGCGACAGGCGCAGGATCGGCTGCGAGACCTGTCCGGCGATCATGTTGAACGCCACCAGTCCGCCGACCGTCAGCTCGCCATTGATGACCGCTTGCGCGCCAAACAGCAGGAGTGCCGCCGAGGTGATCTTGTTGACATACTGGATGGCAATCTGGCCCTTGGCGGCCAGCATCGTTGTTCCGAACGACGACTGGACGTAGCCGGCGAGCCGCTCCTCCCATTGCGCCGAAACCACCGGCTCGACGGCGGCTGCCTTCAAGGTCTGCACGCCGACGACGGTCTCGACGAGAAGCTGCTGGCTATAGGCGCCGCGCTCAAACTTCTCGTCGATCTTCTCCTTGAGGAACGGCCGCACCAGGAAACCGATCGCGAGATAAAAGGGGATCGAGGCGATGACGATCCAGGCAAGCCGCGACGAATAGGAAAACAGCACGAAGATGAAGACGACGGTGAAGATCAGGTCGAGACCGGAGAACAGCCCCTGCCCGGTCAGGAAGTTTCGGATCGTTTCCAGCTCCCGGACACGCGCAATTGTCTGGCCGGTCGCCCGCGTCTCGAAATAGGAGAGCGGCAGGTTCAACAGGTGCCGGAACAGACGGCGGCCGAGTTCGACATCGATGCGGTTGGTCGTATGCGACAGTGCATAGGTTCGAAGATACTGCAGGACGACGTCGAACAATCCGACGGCCGCCAAGCCGATGACCAGCACGATCAGCGTTGAATAGCTGCGATGGGCCAAAACCTTGTCGACCACGACCTGGAAGAACAGTGGGGTGACCAGTGCGAAAATCTGCACGATCAGCGAGGCCAGCAGGACGTGGCCGAAGGCATGGCGATAGCGCCAGATTGATGGCAAGAACCAGCGGAACCCGAAATTGCCGCGCGCAGATCCCGGCCCTCCCAGGCGCCGCTGCAGCAGGATGAAATGGCCCGCCGTCTCGGCCAACACCTCGTGCGAACCGAGATTGCGGCTGGAAAAGTCGACGGGATCGATGATCCGATAGGACCCGTCGGGCGTCACACCACCGAAGACACCAAAGCGGCCGTCGGTCAGACAGACGATGGCAGGCGTCGGAAGGGTGACAAGGCGAGCATCGGTATGGATCTCGACGTGCTTCGCCTTCAGGCCGACGAGCTTTGCCGCGCGCAGAAGATCGCTACGCCCCGAAGGACTCGACAGAGCCAGGTCGCGTGCCAGCACGTTTGGATTGGAGGCGATGCGATAATAGCCAGCGATCGCCGCAATCGCCGCCAGACCGCTGTCTGGCGGCTGTGCTGCGTCTGCCGGAGCTGCCGGTGCCTGCGCAGGCTCAGCGAGGGTGGTGTCGTTCATTGAAAAGAAAGCTCACGCAATACAGGAGAGGATGCCGAGCTGTTAAAGGCTCGGCATCTCGATAACGGATGATTTATCCTCAGGCGGCGTTTTGCTGCGGAATTGCCGCCTGGTAGGCGAGTGTCGCATCGCCGACGAGATAGCGCGACGTTCCGTCGGCGGTCTGGTAGGAGCTCGTGCCGGTGATCGCCGACCCGTCGTAGAACGACTGGCTGCCATCCGTCGTCGGGAGAAGATTGATCAGCTTGATGCCGGCATCCGACATGCTCAGCAACTCGCCGTCATCGGCCACACCATTCTGGTTAGCATCGCGCCAGACACGGAACTCGCTCCAACGGTCGTCGTTGGCATCCAGGACATTGTCGTGGTTGCTGTCGAAGACCAGACGAAGGCCATCGAGGTCGGAGACCGAGCCGCCGTTGGCTGCGACCTGATCGTCGGTAGCCCACGCAGAGAAGGAGAGTTCCTTCGCCTGGTCGATGACTCCGTCCGGACCAGCCTGACCGTCCTCGCCAAGATCAATCGCGAGGAAGCCGTCCTGGGGCCCGACCCATGCCGTACCATCGCGTGCGCCGTCGGCATTCCAGTCGAAAGTGACGGACGAACCCGTGGCAAGCGCGTCGGTATCAAGCGGTCGCAGGTCAATGTGGCCGTCGCCGTTGAGGTCAAGCAACACCGGCCGGTTGCCACCGGAGCTCGGCTGCGGCCATTGATCAACCATCTTCCAGCCAGTGCTACCACCGCCCCCGCCGCCGCTCACATAGGCATAGCGCTGCCATCCGGTTAGCACGTGAGAGGCGTTGTATTGGTAGTTCGTATAGCTGCCATCGTCATTGTAGCTCGTGGCAGTGCGCTCAACGTTGTTGATGACGTTTTGAACCAACCGCGTCCAGGGTTGATTGCCGTATACGTCGTAATTCGTCACCGTAATTGAACCTGGCGTATCGCTATAGACATTGTCGGTGATCAACTGACCGTTTGGCACATAAACGTCCGCAATATAGGACCAGCCTTGCGAGTTGGCCACGTCGTAAGCGTATAGCACCTTGCTTCCGTCATCATTGTTGACGTTCTGGTTCGTCATCTGCCCGGCAGTATTAAATGCCTGATTGATCGTCGACCACCCCTGAGTGTTTGCCACGTCCCAGTAGTTCACAGCTCGGGTACCATTGTCCCAATAGATCGTCTGATTCACGACCTGGCCGCTTGGTGCGTCGAGCGTGTTGTCAACGCGGCTCCAGCCTTGCGAATTGGTCACGTCGAAATCGATGGTGTTTGTGCGCTGCCCCGCCGCATTGTAGTAATCGATGTGCTGTTGCGCGGCAGTAGGCGTATAAAACGAGATGATTGATTTGGTGCCGTCGTCATTGTCCTGTTCGGCCGAGGTACGCTGGCCCGCGGCGTTGAACATCTGAGCGTAGCGCCACCATCCTTGCGTATTTGCCACGTCCCAGTCATAGACGCCGCTGTTTCCGGCATCCATGTAGTCGGCTTCGTGGGTCAATCGGCCGGCGGCATCGAAGTGATGCGTCACTTGCGACCACGGCTGTGCATTGGTTGGGTCAAAGACGGCCTCATCGCGCGACCCATCGTCATTATATTGTTCCTGCGTTGTCAATTGGCCCGCGGCATTGAAGGATTGCTCGATCCGTGACCACGGCTGCGCGTTGAGTGGATCATAAGTCACCAAACTTGTAACGACGCCCGCCTTGTTCGCATTGGCAACAACGAGCGTCTGTCCACTTGCTGCATCATAGTTAGTAGTCACAGAGGTGCCATCGGCGGCGATCGACACTTGTGATGTCTTTCGGCCTTGACCGTCACTGGTGACGCGCAGCGTCAGGCCGCCCATGGCCGAGACCGTATCCACGACGGTTTGGGTGACAACGCCGCTGGGATTCAAATCGACCTTTGTCAGCGTGATCGAGCCATCATTGTGGGTAACGGAGGTTTCCGTGTGATCGATAACGCCGTCGTTGTTGGAATCTTTGCTGAGCACCGTGATCATGCCGTCCGCGGTGGTCGTGATCGTGCCCTTGGCGACAACGGCACCACTGGCATTGGTCTCGCTAACCATAGCAAGTGTCGAGCCATCGACCTGAACCTGCGACTGCATGACAACCTCGTAGGTCCCATTGCCGTCATAGTCATACTTGACCGTCTTCGTATGGCCATCTGCGGAGCCGTCGGTTTCCACCTTCGCAGCGATTGCCTGCTTCCAGTAGACCTTGCCGGCCAAAAGATACGTCGCCTTTTGGGCAATGGCGTTGTTCGTCATGATAGACACGGTGGCGCCTGTCGTATCGGCTGTCAGCGTTTCCACCTGATCGACCGCGCCGTCGCCATCGACATCCTTGGAGGTCGTGCGCACCATACCGTCAGACGATTGCTGGATCGTTGTCTTCGTCGCCAGCTTGCCGGTCGTCAGATCCGTGTCGGAGATGACAGTCGTTTTGCTGCCGTCGGCATTGTTCGTGTCTATTGCTACTCTCTGGCGGTCGTTCGTGCCATTGCCGTCGAGATCCCAATTGATCGTGGTCTGTAGACCATTCGCTGTCGTCGTGCTAACCGAGCCGTCCGCCTTAACGCCGGCACCCTCATAGTCGGTGACGCTGGACGTAAGGACACCGGTATCCGCAGTTACCGACTGCTGATGCTGATCGACGACACCATCGCCATTGGCATCGCGGTCGATCGTTAAGGTGTGTTTATCGGCGCTGGTCAGCGTGATCGTCTTATCGAGCAGCTTACCTGAGGCGTCGGTGGTCGCGACCGTCTCGCGGGTTGCGCCATCGGCAAGCATCTCCATCGTGTCGCTGACGGTCTGTGTCGCCAATCCCGTACGTTGCTCGTTGGTCGATACGATCTCCCCATTGGCATTGGTCGTGGTGACGAACTTGGAGATCAGCGAACCGTCGGCCTTGGTACTAGACACGGTGCGCGTCTTGGTGCCGTCGGCGTTGATTGCCGTGACATCGGTCGAGGTCTGGCTATAGGTGCCAGAGCCCGTCAGATCCGATTGCTTCGTGACCGACAAGCCATTGGCGCTGGTCGTGGTCAGATAGCGGCTGGTGAGCGTCGCTCCGGTGAAGTAGCTAATGGTCTCCGTGCGTGATCCATCGGCATTGAGGATCGTCACGTCGCTCCGGCTCTTGCTGAAGGTACCGGAACCGGTCTGATCCCACTTCGTGTTGACGGTCAGCCCATCGGCGGACGTATCGGTCTGCGTGACGGCGCTCAGGGCCAACGTGCCGCTGCTGTTGACCGCGTAGGTCTTTTCCGTCGTGGACTTGCTGCCGTTGGTATTCAGCGTCGTGACATCGGTGACGCTCTTGTCGGCAACGCCGTTGCCATCCGTGTCGTAGCTGACCGTCTGAGTAAGGCCATCGGCGCTCGTGGTAATCGTCTTGGTATGCGCGGTCGCGCCTGCCGAGGTTAGATCGAAAAGCGTCTGCATAATGCTGCCGTCGGCGTTCTTCGTGGTCACGGACTTTTGGTCGACGACGCCATTGCCATCGATGTCATAGTTGACGGTAACCGTCTTGCCATCGGCGCTTGTCGTGGTGGTCGTCTTGTTCGCAACAAGTCCGGTATTGGTGACTACCTCGGTCGTCGATCCGTCGGCGTTGAGCGTCGTAACATCCGTGGTGGTTCGGACTGCCGACAGCACAATGGAGGGATTGTTCAGCGCCCAGGTCTGAATCGCTCCGGCCATATGCCCCTGCCCTTCCGCAGAATCAGCAATCTGCTGAGCAACGGATGCACGCGAGGTTCCAGCATTGAGCGTGGCTACCCAGCCGTTGAGACCGCCCGCGTCAGGCGCCCGCCCTAAGGCATTTTGATAGAGCAGGGTGACGAACTGGGTGTTGTCGAGCGTACCATATTTCTGCGTGAATTCGGCAGAACCAACCAAGCCGGCCGCTAGCTGAACTGCCGTTGTGCCTGTGTTGAGAGCCGCCACATTGCCGGAAAATCCGCCCGCGTCGGGAGCGCGTGCCAAAATCGCGTAATAGAGACGGTAAACCTCATCACGAGTGCTAGCTGCGATAACGTTGTCGGAAACAACTGTCGTCTTGCTCAGCCCGTTGGCGGATGTCGTGACGCTTGTCAGTTCAACCGGAGCCGTATTCGTCGATCGCGTGAACGCCTCCGTCCGCGAGCCATCGGCATTCAGCGTCGTGACATCGCTGAGGACCTGCTCGAAGGCACCGTCACCATCAAGATCGGATTTGGTCGTGACCGACAGACCGTTGGCGGAGGTCGTCGTGATCGCGCGGCTGCTAAGGGTCGTGGTGCCCACCTTGTAGGTTTCAACCGTCTTTGTCGTCTGACCAGTGGCGTCGATGACCGCCGTCGTCTTCACATCGATCTTGCCGTCGCCATCGAGGTCGACCTGGCTGGCAACGGTTTTGCCATCCGAAGTCGCAGTATTCGTCGTCTTCGACAAAAGCGTGCCGCTCGCGGTGCTAATCGCATCGACCAGAGAGGTCGAGCCATCGGCATTCAACGTCTTGGTGACCGTCTCCGTGCGATCGACCGTGGCGTTGCCATCGTAGTTATAGTCGGTCTTCGTCACCAGGCCATTGGCGCTGGTCGTCACCTTCGTCTGGTCAATCGACGAGGTGCCTGCATAATCCGAAGTCGTGGTTGCCTTCGATCCATCGCTGTTAAGTGCGGTCGCAGTAACGCTCTTGGCGTCAATGACGCCGTCGCCGTTGGCATCCTTTTGGACCGTGATCGTCAGGCCGTTCCCGGAGGTTGTCGTCGTCAGTTTGTCGAGGAGCACCCCAGTGTTGCTCTTGTCAGTGACCGTTTCGGTGCGGCTGCCATCGGTGTTGATAACCGTCTGATCAATTGTCGTCAGGTCAATTGTGCCGTCGCCGTTCGCATCCTTGATCGTAGTGGTCGTCAGGCTATCGGCGCTGACGGTTACAATGCTCTTGCCATGAAGCGCGCCATCGGCGCTGGTGGTAGTCGTTGTCGTGGTCTGGGTGCCGTCGGTCGCGATGACCTGCGTCGAGGTGCTGTCGACATGACCGTCCCCATCACTATCCTTGGTCACCAACGTCGTCTTACGGTCGGCACTGACTGTGGTCACGGTCTGGTTCAGAAGGGTACCGTTGCTGCTTTTGGCCGTCGCAGTTTCCGTGCGAACGCCAGCATTCAAGACGATTACATCGTTAATCGTCTGATCGAACGTCCCGTCGCCGTTCACGTCCGTCTGCGTTGTCTGAGTTAAGCTGTCGGCCGACGTTGTCGTCACTGTTTTGGCGGACACCGTAGCGTTCGCGCTCTTGGTTGTTACCGTCTCGATCCGAGCACCACCGGTGCCGGCCGTGATCACGTCCGTCGTTACAGCGTCGTATGCACCGTCACCGTTAGCATCAGTGCTCATCGTCTTGGACAGGCCGTCGGCGCTCGTCGTCGTCAGGACCCTAGTGATAAGGGTTCCGTTGGGATTGAGGGTGCTGTCGGTCTCGGTGATCGTTCCGTCGCTCGCCGACGTGATGACGGTCGTGGTATCTGCGGCGCCATCGCCGTTGGCGTCGACCGAGATATTCTTGCTCTTACCGTCGGCGCTCGTGACCGTGACACTCTTCGACAGCAGCACGCCGCTAGCGCTTGTGTCCTGCACTGTCTGCGTGCGTGTGCCATCGGCAGCAACCGTCGTAACATCGGAGTGGATACGATCGGCCACACTGTCGCCGGTAAGGTCCGTGGACACTGTGGTCGACAGCCCGTTCGCCGCCGCTACCGTGGTGACCTTGGCACGGAGAGTGTTGTCGCCGTTGCTGGTCGTGACTACCGTGGTGATGTCGCCATTGGCGGCGATTGTCCGCTGGGTCAGCTCCTGCTGGTCCAGCGTTCCATTGCCATCGAGATCGCTGGTGACGGTCCGGGTACGGCCATCGGCAGTGGTTATTGTAGTTTCCTTTGAAAGGAGTGTGCCATTGGCGCTGCTGCCTTGCACCGTTTTCGTACGAGAGCCATCTGTGGCAACGACGGTCACCTCGCTAGTAACCGCCTCATAAGTCCCGTCACCATTGGCGTCGGTCTTCGTTGTCTTCGTCAGACCATCGGCACTCGACTGAACTAGCTTCTGCTGAACAAGCACTCCCGAAGTGCTGAACTCCTGTGTTGTCGTCGTGGAAGAGCCGTCCGCATTCGTCACAAAAGTCTGGCTCTGATCAACCGTGCCATCGCCGTCTTGGTCAACCGTCGTTGTGACAGTTCTAAGATCCGCACTGGTGATGGTTGTCGTGCGGTCGACAAGCGAACCATCCGCATTAAAGTCCGACACAACGCGCGTGCGAACGCCAGAGGCAAAGGTCGTCACATCCGTCTGCGAGCGATCGTAGGTGCCATTGCCATCGTCGTCGAATTTTGTCGTTACGCTATTACCATCAGCGCTGGTGGATACCAGTTCCTGGAAGGCCAAACTGCCATCGGCATTGGAGGCTTGGATCGTGTTCGTCGTGGAGTGGTCGGAATTGGTAACGACATTCGACTTGACAATATAGCCATTGGAATCGCTTGCAAGAACGGCATCGCCAACTGTCCCCGCCGACCCATCGGACTTCGTGTAGGTCGCCGTCCCGGTGATGGCCGATCCGTCGCTGAAGGTCTGGCCACTGCCCTTTGGTGTCAGATCGATCGAAGTTATGCCAAGTGAGGCCAACGACACGAGCTGGCCATTGACCATAACATTGAACTTCGACCATTGCGCATCGCCGGCATCGAGCTTGCCATTGCTGTTCGTGTCAAAGACATTCTTGATTGCGTCGAGGTCACCCGTTGCCGCCGGATCCCACTGCGTAAACTCAAATTCCTTGGAGTTGCTGATCTTGCCATCGCCATCGGCATCGAACACCAATACACCGGTCCCATTGCCCGCCCAGGCTATGCGATGTTGATAACCATCGCCGTTCACATTAACGAACTGCGATGACGTCGCGAGCGTGTTGACGCTCAATCCCTTCCCGGACAAGTCCAGCAGGACGGGTTCGTCAGAATCCTCATCATCGTCTTCGTCGTCGCTATCGTCGCTAAACGCGTCCACAAATGCGCCGAGGAGCCCAAATACCCCCGAGGCAAATCCTACTGCCGCCGCTGCCACAGTGGGGAGAGCGCCGACGACGAACGTCCCAAAGGTAGGGCCGAATTGGCTTGCGGCAATGGAAAAGTCGCTCGGGCGTGCTTCCGGTGTCGGCCCGTAATATGGCAGAGGGGCGTATTGCGGCTGCACAGGTGTGGGTGGCGCCGGTAAAGCCGGAGCCGCTGGAATCTCGGGAAAGTAGCCAGCTACATCGTAGGAAGCGGGATCAATATTATAGTAGTTTGGCACCTTGTAGCTGTTGTCCGGCGTCGCTACGCCGCCTAGATATCCAAAGTCGGCGACTGGTGTGGTATAGTTGAAGGAAACTCCGCCGAGCTCGTCGGGCGCAGTTAGGTCGACACGTGGGGAGGAATACCCGCTAAAGGGGCTTTCATTTTCGGATGGTGCGCCAAAGTAGCCACCGTCGAATCCGCCATCGGAATTCTTCGCGTCGATCCCAGAAAGGTCGCCAATTCCGAGGGATGAGCCAGGGAAGTCTTCCGGGCTAATTTGCTCTTTGGGTGTATCAAGCCCCGTATAATCTGGAAGGTTGTCCAACAGCTTCTGCTGCGCCGCCGGCGCGCTGTACGCAAATTGAGGATTTAAGTAGGTTTGTCCGGACATCCACGAGCTCGATGGAATGCCGGAACCTGAAAAGTATGGGGAATTTTGAAGGGGGTTAAGTTCCTCTACGCTTTCGACGCGCTGAAGGTTGGCATAAGCTCCAACTTCGAAGAAATGCGGGAGACCAACCCCAAACTCGGCGGTTGCCGAACGGTCCATATTTAAAAATGCGGAGATATCTATCGGGGAAGGAGCGCCCATTGGAACACCAACCCCAAATCCCACACTCCAGTTTTTAGAAATATTTAAGTTCGAATCGATGGAAATGTAGCCAGACTGATAGGTCGCGACGCCAGCGTTGATCTGGTGGAAAAGCCCGATGTTAACAGCTCCCTTACTGGCATCATACCCAATAGAGGCTCCATATGTAGCAAACTGACCGTAAAACCCACCTTCATATGGGCTATATCTGCTAGCGGTCTGACCTGCCATCTTCATTTCCTTCCGTGCGCAATTGAGTTCTTATTTCCCGCCAAAGAAGGAAATAAATCGGTGATTTTAAGATTCTTGCAGAAATAACGCTGTCCTTAATGTAAAGACTGGCACCCATTGACAGCATGAAACTAACAATACTGAATGGAAATAGCAAAAAAAGGCCAATAACACATATATAGAAAGTTAATACCATATTTTCATTAAAATATCCGAATATGTTCTTGAGTATAACTTCAAAAAGTATGATAGAAAATAATACAAAGAAAGCAAATAGTAATAAAATATTCAATTTCTTAGTCACTTTTCTGTCGCCCCCATTACGATGCCGGCACCACCGAATGCTCGATGAAGTATATACCGGGTTCAATTCGGCAATAGCCGGTGCGCTTTACACAGCTCTGACCTCTGACTTACTCCCTTTCACCCACTTTTGCAGGGCGATTGCGCCCAACCAAAGCGCCAAATTCCAGCGACATAAGACGACATTCACATCGCCGTTCTCCAGAAGACATTGATGAGGCCAGAGGGTTCTTTGATCTGAGCGCGTACTTGTCATGGGAGAATGCCGGAGAAAACGGTCTGTTCATGCACCTTTCGAAGGGCGGCGGCCTGTTGGCGCTCACCACTGGCATCAATATATGAATCCCACTGTCCCGAGCACGAGTCGCCGAACAATCCAACGACCCCAGAAAACGGCTCCGTCATGCCCAGTACCGTTTCTGCGTCTTTCGCAGCTAGTCGCGCAGTAGCGGCGTTCACGGACACATCGAACCCTCCAATCGAAAAATCGAAGACAGCCCCTGCATCAATAGCATGTTCGTTTGTTTTCTCGTCGGCCATCAGCCCCTCCGAAGTACAATTTTAGCTGACCACGGCATCCTCTTTCCTACAAAGAATGCCAAGATGTAAAATAGGTTTAGAAATAATGAAAAATAAAATATACTTATGTAAAAAAAGCTTTTGATAATCGCCGAAAACATCGATTGGTGCAAGCTAAGAGAAAATCTTATATTATGATCTTGAAATCCAATACTTGAAATTACAAAAACATAATAGAAAAAGCTGGAATATATAATATAAATTTCGGAAAGAATAGGTTGTTTCTCTTTTTTATTTTGAATAATAGGCAAAACGATAGCCACACTAGCATGCTAGCGCTCAATATTGATCTAGCCGCAAAGAATTCACACTGAGACGCGTTAGAAAATTGGCTGGAACGTAAGCTATCAATTAATAAGCGATTATATGGCCAGAGGTGATTTAGCGGATTTACAACACACGAAGATCCGTCAGCGATTTTATGAACTACAAACCACCCAATCAAAGAAATAAAAATAGCCAAAAAAAATAACTTCAGTACAATTACAAAATATTCGCCATCGGTCGAATACTCGACTCCATCAATAATTAATTTGTCATTGGATTTATTCATATTTCGGCTCAGTTTTAACAAAATATGGCGCATCTTTAGGTCTGCTTATCAGTTGTGCCATCAATAATATTAAGCACGTTAACTAACAAACCTTTGCAATTGGGACATTGTACGAAACAGCGATGGTTACTCATTCACTAGAGCAGAGCCACCTATAACTGGTTGCGGTGTTTTCATACGCAATCAACTGCCTCGCTCAGTAGCTCCAGCTGCGGCTTTCTTGTTATCTTCCAATTCCCACGTATACTCACCGCGATGTGGAACAAAATCGACTCAAAACGCTTTCGATCCATTCACGATGCGCTCGTCGTCACTACGTATAAGCGCGTTTTAAATATTTACAATGCGGGACTCCTTAATGCCGAGCGAAATAAGCGAGAAAAATTACAACCTGATCGAACATCGCTCAGATCGTGCCGAAATTGAAGCTGGCCTCGCAGCTCAATGCATTGCAGCGCTACTGACCCGGCATGGCATTCCGAAGTACCGTTTCGCGGTCACGGTCTCCGAAATCCTCGGCCTTTCTTATTCCGCAGGCAATCGCCGCCTCACAACGAATGCCTCCTGGTCGCTCGAAGAGCTGAGGAGCGTCGCCGAGTACTTTGGTGAGACATTGGAAGAACTCGTAACGCTCGAAAATTCGGATACATTGATCGAGGCCACCATTGTCATCAACAATCACATCGTCCCCTGCCGAATCCGGCTGGGGAATCTCGTCGGACAGGTTTCTCCGGGAACACTCATCGCAGCCGAGATCGATGGATCCTGGCGAGTTGTGCCCGCAGACACAAGATCAATGATACCCGCAAACGCCGTTACCCGCTTGGTGATCGAGCCGACCCTTTCTCGTCGTCGTGTGGCCATTCTCGACGACCACGCCGATACAGCGCAGACCATCGTGCAGTACATGGAGACGGCAGGCCTTGAGGCGGTCGCATTTAACGACCCGCAAGTCTTATATGACCAGACCAACTTCGATGCGTATGTGCTTGACTGGATCATAGAGCGCGATGCGCGGCGCTATACCGCCCTGAAACTGGTTGAGAACATTCGGGCGCGTAATGCCCTGTGCCCGATTATAATCCTTACCGGGCAAATCAGGACGGGCAATGCCGACGAAGAGAATATTGCTGCAGCTCTGGCACAGCACAATTTGAAATTCTTCACAAAGCCGGCAAGCATGCCGATCCTGATTGCCGCCTTGAACGCGAGTTTCAAAACTGCATGATTGTTCGCAATTGCTGCTGGCGTATCGGCTTGCTCAACGTTGCATTGAAGGGTGACATGTCATACTTCGGACCGTAACTGGCGGCCGAGATTGCCACAAGCTTTGACTTCTGGCCCAGGTTCATCTTGCGGAGTTGCGCTGCCAGTTCTGGGCCAGTCATGACCGGCATGTCTAGATCGATGAAGATCACCGAATAGGTACGCGCCGCCACATAATTCAACGCCGCAATCCCCGAGGTAGCGATGTCGGTGACAAATCCGAGCTCTTGGAGCACAGCCGAAAAACCCTTCAGAAGGTCGGGATGATCGTCAACAACAAGAACCCGCCTCTGAGCGTCAGATGCCTCGTGTGAATGGCGTTCCGCCGGAACGACCGGAATTGCGAGGTCAAATGTGCTGCCGCCATTAGAGGCCCCGCTGACGGTCATGCGCGCGCCAAGTTGCCGTAGGAGAGTCTGAACAACCGACAACCCAATGCCGCGTCCGCTGCCAAGGCTCAAGAGACCTTCCGCATCGATGTTCTCAAGAATCCTGGGCGGCAGACCCGGTCCGGTATCGATCACACGCAAAACCAGTTCGCCGGCTTTCTCATCAAATGGCGCGAGATCGACCTGGACGTAACCTGAGGGCGTATATTTCACTGCATTGGAAATCAGGTTGTGCAGCAGTTGCGCGATACGCTCGCCATCTGCCACTACAAAAACGGCCTCATCGGGACCCGTTCGCCGCAGGTCCAGGTGCTTAGCTTGCGCCGCTGCCTGATAATTCTCCACCACCTCCCGAACCAGTTCCCCCGCCTCAAATGCACCAGGCTGCAGCTCGATATAGCCCGTTTGTGCTCGAGCCAGCGTCAGCATATCGCGAAGCTGGACGGCGAGACTGTTAGCCGCCCGACGGATGCGCGCGGTCAACTCATTCCGGGTCCTGATGTCTTGAGGACGTTCCAGAATGTCCAATGCGGAGACAATGACCTGAAGCGGAGTTCTGAGTTCATGGCTGATCATTGCGAGGAAGCTGATCTTATCTGCAACGGCGGTTTCCGCGGCGGCTATTGCGCGTGTTCTCGACGCGATAGCCCACCAGTAACACATTGAGATAATTATAAACGACGCGATTGCGCAAACCAATAGTCCCGCAATCACGAGAATTATTGCGTGTCCAGCCTGGATTGTTTCGAAGGATTTTTCCTTGAAATTGCTATCCTGGTCCCAGGCAGATTTGGAAATCCTGTCCAATGCATCGGAGATGTCTTCCAGTTTGGGCAATAACGTCTGGGCATCGGCCGACGAGACATCGGGTTTAATTGCCGGCAGGACGTCAGTTGCGAACCTGGCCAAGGCCGCACCGTCTTCCGAGAAGCCGGGAAGCTTCTGATAGCCGTCATTCAGCTCTGAAGGCCGTACTATGATATTGATACCTGATATCAAGACGTCGATGTGAAATGAGAGCGCATCCCGCTCGACAGCAGATTCATCGGCAATGGCCTTTAAATCCAATCTGACGACCTCTAGCTCCCTTAGCACCTGCGCGGTCGGCCAGTAAAAATATGATGGATTCCTATTGTCGGAGGAATCCCAAAGGACATATTCTTCCTTTATGGCGGTCCAATTATACACCAACAACCCAACGCATATCGCGACGAACGATGCGGGTATGCTAAACCAGGCGAGGTGGAAAAATCTCATTCCACCTCAATTCCGCATAGCTGCCAGACCAGATATGATTCAGCGGCCGGCGTGTCTAATTCCTTTGTAAAGCTGTCGCGAGGGTACATGACAAAGACCGGCCCAAAATCTCTGATTGTCAGACGAACCCCATCTTTGCTGGTGGCAAGGACGGTGCCGTATTTTTCCAAATAGTCGGCATCCACCTCTACGCTAAAATTATCGAGCGCAACAAGACGTAGCCTCTTTCCCTTCGCATCAACTTCGCCCAGCACCTTACTCAGCAGAGGCCCGACGAAATCGCTTTTGGAGGTCCACGGAGTGGATGTCGTTACCGTTGACGTAGGCAGAGCAAGAAATTCGCGCTCCGACATCTCGTAGGCACTTTCGGCGCCTTCTGTCGTTTTGCCGATTTTGCCCGTAATCGTCAGAAAGATATGTTGCTTGCACCCATTCGGAACATGCATAGCCGCGTTAGCCGAAAGCGGGTACAAGCAAATGCCGATCAACAACCACCCGAGCGAGAATATTATCCTTTTAAACATGCCTGTCGGTCCTGCAGTCACTTCACAATGCGCCGCACTCTAGAACCTGTTCAAGGAATTTTCACGCTCTCGTTGCGGTGGGCACTGGAAAAAACGCACCGTCTGCAAGAAAGATGTGTCGCTTCGCGACGCGAAATGCCCTGCAGCTAATTAGTTTGTGGAACTGGCTGCAAGCAACCGTCGGAGACCCCAGCCGAACCGGTGAGCACCGGCCCGATAAGCAAGTTCCAATACGGGGCGCGGGTATCTAGTGCCTGCCGAGGCTCTTTGCCGGGATCGGTGTAGCTGTGTCTCCTCTGCTGCAGAATACTAAACTTGGACGCACCCGGCGACAAATCGCGCAATCGTCCATATATTCTGCCATTCGACGACTTCTGCTTATCGAATCAGATTAAACCAGCAAGAGTAGCAAAACGTGATTACCGTTTTTTGCGTTCTCTGATCCGGGGGCGAATATAGTGCCGACCATGCTTTGCGCTCGCGCACATAGATAACTGATCATCTTCGCGATGTTGACTTTCGCTGTCTTTCCGATGTCGAGGTTGAGGGCATTCGGACTGTGCCTTTGATGTACGACTGGTCGGGCTGGTGGTCCAAGATGGAGCTTTTCCGGCCGGCATATCGGGTGATAATGGAATCCAGATAGCGTTATTGTCGGGATCCTGGCCGACATCGTATCCATCAACGGCTCGTTTTGATGCGCGATATCTGTCGTCCAGAAGGCTTGCAATCATCTGTCATGTATGTGCCGGAAGCAGTTCCTGGGCGGATCTGGGCCGAATGGATTGATCGGCCGCAGCATTGGATGGATACCAATCATAAAGGCGGCGACCAGGCGTTTCTGGAGAGCTTTAGGCTCGATCACGCCAGCAAATGGCAGGATCTATGTCCTGGTCAGATCGTCTCCTGGAAGTCGCATGTGCGGCGGGCGCTTTATGACAATAAAAGCGGAAACGGCTAAATTCCCCCAGGCGCCCGAGGGGTGATCTTTCACGGCAAACCGCGCCTTGGGATATCGGCTGGTACGCATTTTCCATGCAAAGGCGCCGGAAACGAATGCCCTTCCTGATGAAAGGAGAGGCTTAAGGAAACGCCCTTAGCTAGAAATAGCAAGTGGACGGAAAGTCGGCACAATGCTTATTCAAAGCCAGACAACACCGAGGTAAACTGACAAGGCGGTTATCACTCAATGGCCGGGCCGCCCTTTGAAAGGAATTCTCTGGCACTTTGCGTTATCTGGTCTCGCCTTAATTCCACGACAAACTGTTCGCCGCGATGAACGACGATGATTTCGCCAACCGCACACAGCCGCTCCAGGAAGCGATCAAGCTCCCCGTCGCTTGAATTCACGACAAGAATTTCTTTCTGGGCCATGGCCGTCCGCAACTGCGTTCAACAAGGATTTCTTTAGACCGTTCCGGCGAAAAATGCACCATCTATTTGGCAGCAAGCACACCTGAGGAAGCATGTTGGACTGACCCTCGCTTGGCTACTTAATACATTAGTAATATATAACTATTAGGTTTCGAAAGATTATTTTCGCGCTAGAGAACCGCGATGACCGCGTCCTTCTTGCTTGATACAAGCGTCTTAAGCGAAACAAGCCGACCTTCGCCTAGGGAGGAGATTATTCGTTTTCTCCGCACGGCAGGTAACCTATACATCTCCGTAGCGTCGCTTTTCGAACTTCAGCTCGGCATAGTCCAGCTTCTTTCCACCAACACGACAAAGGCGATCAGATTGAGCGAATGGTATTCGCAGCTACTGAAAAGCGGCATTCCTATTTTACCGACGACGTCGGCCGTTACCGACATCATGGCCAGCCTGAGCAGCGACCCGCTTTTGCGAAACCTCGCTGTTCCTCGCGTCGATTGTAAGAAGATTAAGGGGGGACAGGACCTTCATATCGCTGCAGTTTCTTTGGCGCATAGGCTACCCATCGCCACTTTGGATACGAAAGACTTTCTCCTCATCAACTCCGTCTACCCGCTTATTGGGGTATACAACCCCCTCCACGAGCAATGGCAGGCGCGAATGGAACCTCTCGACTGCGATTGCATAGACAGTATGCCTGACATGGCCCTCGATCATCAAAAGTGAAAACCCGGTCAGTCGGATTTGAGCATCAGCCCGTTTGAGCGAAGGTGCGCACTCATTGCGCGGGAGCACGCGAGGTGAATTCGAGTCGTCTTAGAAGCGCGAAGAGCCGCCCTTTTACACACCCTGAGAGGTCGTGCGGCGGCCCGTGACGGATAGAAATAAGTCTAAAATCTTAAAACTGCAAGGCTGCCATGGCGGGAAGCGCAGGAAGAAGAAGACGACTAGATCGGCAAAAGTGGAAGCCATTTATCTCGATGACGATGAATTCATCAGCGGCAACAGACCCAAAAAACACTTAAGGGACCCGAAGGTCCCTCAAAGGCGGTTAGCATAATAGCAATAACCCCGTGGCAAAGCCATGGTGGGAAACTAATCGACCCCTCCGATTTTTGCAACCATTGCTTAGTTTATGCATGGGGGCGGGACTTCGGACCCGCCGGTCATCATCAACCCGTCCGCAGGGCTTTAGGATGACATGGAGATTGCCTCACCGGAAGGCGGCGGATTTATCAAGGAATTTAGTGTCGTCCGTTTATCGATGGTCTTCGCATTGACCCTCCTCGTTCACTCAGAATGCGCTTTCATGCGACCCAAGTTCGCCTGCGGAATCTCAGCGTAAAGACCAACTCAGGTAACCCGATATCTTTCGCAAAATATCCTCCTGCGGCTGCTCAATCGGATGAATTGCGCAGTTCAATACCGTACCGCGGTTGCTGGCGTGAAGTTTGCATTTCCATCCGTCCAAAATCGCATGAAACAAGGCCTCCAATTTCCTGTACAGTCCTGCTCCCTGCAGTTGCCGTCCTAAAGGAGGCTCTATTCACGGCTGCCTTGTCGGTAAGACGTCATTCACTGGGACTTTCCGCGCATCCGTGCGTGTCCATTACATGGTCGATCATGCTGCGTACCAGGCGGGACATGTGTCGCTCTCGGCGAAACAAAACGTTGAGTTGGCGATATGCTGGGCGGTACTCCTCCAATACGGGGCATAGAAGATTGGCAGAGACGTCGGCCTCGACGATCACCTCCGGCAATAGAGCAATTCCGATCCCGGCCACCGCCGCGCGACGCAGCCCCTGAGCGCCGAAAGCGCGCAGTCGGCCCGCAACTTGCACCGATATAGGGCCATCAGGCCCGACCAAACGCCACACCTCGGTGTGCGATCCCGACCCCGGGTTGCCATATATAAGGCACTCGTGGTTGGCGAGGTCCGCGGGTATTTTTGGAACGCGCCGCTCTGCCAGGTAAGATGGTGCCGCGCAGATCATCAGCCCATAAGGTGATAGCGGACGCGCAACAAGGTCCCCAACTGGAGGCGGGCCAATTCGGATGGCGACGTCGATACCAGCGGCATCCAGATCCACGAGGGTGTCGGTGAGGTCCACATCGACGCTGACATTCGGATACAGCGCAAAATAAGGTGCTAGGCTGGGAAGCAATATCTCAGACCCGAAAACAACCGGAGCCGTCATCCGAATGTTTCCGCGCGGTTCGAGTTGTCGAGACTCAGCCAGCAGATCGCCGTCTGCGAGCCGGTCGAGAATGTCACGAGACAATTCCAGATAATCGCGGCCGAAGGACGTGAGATCGAGACGACGAGTGCTACGAATTAGCAGCTTTGCGTTAAGCCGATCTTCAAGGGCAGTAATGCGATTGCCAACCTGCGTCGCGGAGATGCCGAGATGCTGCGCTGCCGCCGCCATACTTCCACTGGCGACCGTTTGAACGAAAGCCTCGATTGCACTTAAGACGTCCATTATCAAATTTTCCTTGATACTCCGGCCAGATTGACCCGGCTTATCCTGATTTAAACTTGGGAGTAAGTCATCCGACAATTTTCGGAGAACAAACCACATGTCAAATCATTCTTCCTTGGTAACCCCTGCACTTCTGGCCGCCTGCCCGGCCTTTGTCGTCGTAAGCCTCGACGCCACTATCGCCAATGTGGCGCTGGAGGACCTGCGGCTGGCCTTCGGCGGCAACTTGGCGACGCTTGAATGGGTGCTGAACGCCTATACGGTCGCGTTCGCGGGCCTGCTACTTAGCGCTGGCGCTGCCAGCGACCGGCTAGGCGCCAGGCTCTGCTATCTGTTTGGCACGGTCATCTTCCTGACAGCATCGGTCTACTGCGGGATGACCAGAACCGCGATAGGACTGATATCGGGCCGAGCGTTGCAAGGCGTCGGAGCCGCAGCGATGGTGACAGCTTCCCTCGCCCTAATCGCGGCGGGATTTCCCGATCGAGCCCGCCGCTCACGCGCAATTGCGATCTGGGCGATGTGCGGCGGCAGTGCGATGGCCGCCGGTCCGCTCGTTGGAGGAGCTCTGCTGGACTTGGTGGGCTGGCGCGCACTTTTCCTCATCAATGTTCCCGTGCTTCTGATAGCGCTGTATTTGGGTTGGTCGGCTCAAGGTGCTCCTGTGCAAAGGGCGCGGTCTTTCGATCCGATGGGACAGGGTGCTGCAATCCTGACATTGGCCAGCTTTACGGTGGCGCTCGTAGAAGCTGGGCAAAAAAGTTTCGCAAGCTCTACGGTCATCGCTGCTCTGGTTGTGGCAGCGGGCGGCTTGCTTCTGTTCGTTTGGATCGAAAAACGCCGTACTGATCCGATGCTCCCGCCTGCCCTCTTCGCGTCCTCCAGGTTCACAGTTTGCTGTCTTGCAGGCTTTGCCCTCAATTTTGGATTTTACGGTATGCTTTTTGCACTCAGCCTAAGGTTCCGGATGCTTGGTTTTGGCTCTTTTGAAACCGGACTTGCGTTGCTACCGCTGACCCTTTGTCTTTCTGGCGCAAACCTTCTGGGCGGCGCAATGGTCAGCCGATATGGCGCTCAAGTGCCCATTCTGGGTGGACTGGCCCTGGCTTGCCTCGGGTATGTCGCACTTGCCGTCGGAATGAACATTGAGACTTATGGATGGTTGGTGCCAGGAATGTTTGTCGTTGGTGCCGGGTCAGCGATTGCCGTTACGGCACTGTCCTCTGAAGCATTGTCGGTGATTGAAACCTCGTTGGCTGGCATTGCAGGAGGCACGCTCACGACAGCAAGGCAGATTGGCGGAGCACTGGGGGTTGCATGCTACGGAATTTTCCTAGGTGGCGCCGATGGAGTCGCAAGTACGGGTCGCATGCAACTGGCGCTACTCACGGGAGCGGCTGTCCTTTTGACTGCAGTCCTTCTGAGCGCAAAGACACTGCGCGCTGCCGAAATGGCCGCCCGCTGATCAATACGCGCCTGAAAAAGGGTGGTTCCAGGTTCAGCGTAGCATCAACGCAGATGTCAATTCGTATGCATCGAGGTTCTCCTCTCGCCGCCCCGACGATCGGATGGTGAGCAGGTAGTTGCTCGTAATGATAGTGTCGGAGACATCCAAGTAAAACGCCGCCGAAGCCGCTGAACGAAGCTAGTTCGGACTTGCCCGCGAAATGGCATTGCCGCACACCTTTTGTCCGCTCATCTTGAGAGTGCAGCCGCCGGGTCCTAAAAGGTCGACTACGCAAGCAACGCCGACGCCGATCTGAACACGTGGTCCCGGCCCGCTGGACCTGTTGTCGAACCCTCACTGTTAAGCGTGACAATGATCTTACCGTATCGTCCGTTCGATCCCAAGAACCGGTCCGCGGTAACGATGTCCTCGAACCCCCACGCTTCGCCGTAATCGGACGGAAAGCAAACGACGCAAGTCCATCCAGGATGAACGTCTTCTCAGCGTACGGCACTACCAGCTCGAGGCGACGCCAAATCACTGACGTCGCACCGTCGCTCGCGCCTAGCTTTCTCCCAGCCGTCGTGATGGAGTTTAGATTGACAGGGGGCGCCATCATTGAGGAGGGTAACGATCGGGTCGTCAAACGAAAATTCGGCCATCTTCGTCTCCGTATGGATGTGAGATCGTCGAGCGGCATAACTCATCCTCAGGGCTCTGCACATAGATCTCTGCGAAGCGCGAAAACGCGACAGCAACTTCTTCGGCGAACATCCCGGTGCCGCCGCGGAGGTAGTGGGCCAACAGCTCACCAAGGCTTTTGTGGCAGTCTACAACCACGGCCGCAAACTGCAGCGGCATCAGTGGATTTGTCCGCCCGCACGATATCACATGGCGACCATACGGCGCTGACGGCAGGTAATCGTCGGGTGACCAAGCCGCAATGCCAGACGCCGAAATCTCAATATCGTACACAAATTTGGAGTCATCGTTGTATGCGAGCCACTTCACAAACCTATATAGCTGTCGCCCAGCTTCCTGCTCCGCCGCTTCTTTGGAGAGAAACGTAACGGACTTGGCCTCGCTGCGGATGCATCTGACAAACGATAGATCAGTTGGCACGGGCCCTCCGCGACAGAACCATGCAATTTCCGTCAATGAACGTCTGTGCGTCTCGATATCAGCAGCAAGTTGTAGCCGGCCATACTCGGCGGGCAACGGGATCTGCCATTTTGCCCGAAGGCGCTCCTCCGCCGGATGAAGGCGGAACTCCCTCTCTTTCCAGCAGAGAACATGGTCTAGTGTATCTATGTCTCCTTCGTGGATCCAATCGTCCAACTCGCTAAGCAGCCATTTGACGTCGAGTTCCGCGAGCCTCAGATATTCGACGTGAGCTTTTTCGCGTTCATCAGTGATCTCTTGAGCGCGGTCGAGAAGTGCTTTTTCTAATTTCGTCGTCAGCATATCAATTTTTGACCTGGATGATCCATCGACAAAACGTGTCACAAGCTCAAACAGCTCTACGGTTTGAGCCGGAACAGCCTCCCGCCCCAAACCAAACATGAATTGATGAAAGTAGTCGGCCCGCAATCCTGTCGGAATCGTGATCGCGACGTCGCGCCCATTAAGGGAGGAGGCCTCAACTAGATCAAACCCGAACGCGCCTGCTCTTAAGACCATGCCTGCCGGTAGCGGAGAGGTGTTACTCGCGAGCTCCGAAAGACACGCTTTCAGAAGCCTGACCAGTGGTGATGACGATGTCATGGGGTGGTTCTCAAAATGAATAGGAATATGAGAACCGAAAATTATGAGGTTGAAAAGACCCATTTCCTTGTGTCGCCCAAATGCGCGCGCCAGGCTGACGCCGACTTCTTCGATTCCGGTCGCACCATCCGCTTCAGCTTCCGGAGATTCCGGAGTCTGCTCGGGCCACTAAACATCAAATTAAGATACTTGCGCAGACGCGCCACAACACGTTGTATCTGTCCAATGTAAGGCAACACTCTTGATGGTAGTTGACGGGAATCTCTGCGCAAAATTTTGGTGGGGATGAGGGAGCGCGATCCATTGAACGCGTCGGCTCATTTTGCTTGAGCGTCTGGACCCAATATTTATTTACGAGACACAGCTCTGCGAACGCGCCAATGGTTAAAGGTCGCCGCCCAATGCCGGAGAGCCATTGTGATGGTGTCATTATACAATTGAACTCGGTCGATGCTGCGATGTTTGCCCGCTCGCATACCTGCTCTCAGTGATTTGTGTAACACGCATCGGCCGTAAGATTTGTGCCGCCGGACAAGGACATCAGTAAATCCGGCACGACGGTTATGAATTGATAGGTGATCTTTACCTGCGAGAAGCCGTCCAAGCCGTGGCAACTGGCGTCGTGATCGAGCGTGACTGATGCGGCGTCCAGCCCTACGAACCAGCCGACAGCCGTACTGCGTGCAAAGGCCGCTGCTTTCGACGCACTGTAAGCCCCGCCATCTTCGCATTCCGTCTGGGGAATGCCCATGCATCGCGCCGTTGCGATCGCGGTGTCATGGAGGGCATGGCTCGTCCAGAGCAATCGGCCGAGCTCGATCATCCCGAACAGCATGAGGAAAAAGACTGGCGCCACCAGCGCGAACTCCACCGCACTAGCGCCGGAATGCGACTGCCAAATTTTTCGGATAGCGCGCTTCATTGTGTCCGCACGATCGCGCTGGCGTCAATAAAGTCGCCTTTCACAAGGCCGTAGCCGGAGAACAACGGCGTATAGGCCTGTTTTACCATGACGGAGACAAACCGGCCCGCCCGCCCGCCATCGGGGCAGGACGAACCACAGGATTGCTGCGAGCCCCAATCAAGCGACGACGCGCTGCCGCTCGGACAGTAACAAGCATCGGCTTGGCTGACGTTGCCGCTGATCACAATTTTCGCACCATTGTAGTTGGCGACTGCGCCGTTATTCACATTGACCGATGCCTGCGTATCGCCCGCCGCGTATTCGCTGGCGATCATGGTGGCGATTTTCGTTGCCAGATCGCTGCCGTCCTTGCCATCGACCAGATCAGCATTGACCATCGCATAGCTGGCACTGTCGGAAACCGTGGCTTCTAGCTGAAAGCGCGAGAATATGAGCATGCCGAGATCAAGGCTGCCTGCCAAGATGAGGATGAAAACTGGCGCAATCAGTGCAAATTCGACTGCCGCATTACCCGAGATATCTTCGCGCAGACAATGTCTTAAGCCGGCTCGAAGCTGGAGAGCTTTTTTTCTGGCTACCTGGATGAAAATCATTGAACCAATTCCACCTCGCTACTGGTGGCCGACAGAGAGCATTCCGACATCGTCTGTGAACCACCGGACAATGAAATACTTGCGCCAATCAATTGCAGGCAGCCAGTTGCGGCATCACCGATCTGGCCACCGCCGCCGAAATCGATCAGCCCCTTTGGAAAATAGAACGCGCCGGAAATCTTACCTCTGCCGCCGGAGGTAATTTCTGCGTCTGCATAAGATTTCGATGATTGCGGGCCGATGACCGCAAGATTTGCGTAGGTGCCGCTCTGCGGGGCAGAAAGTGTGACGGCGTTGCCGCCGGTCAAACAGAATGCTTTTCCTTTGCATTCCCAATCGGAGGGCGTTTCGGTCCCCGAAATGACGATCGTGACATTTGTTCCGGAAACGGCGATGGAATCGCTGCAGCTAGCGCGCCCGGTATTGACCGAGAAATATCCGTCGACCGTGTAGACCCCGGCACCCAGCCTGGCGCCGCCCGCGAGGTTGACGCTGCCCGATATGTCGTGCTGTGCGCTTGCGGGAAACGTGATGCAGCTACCACCGCCACCGCCATTGATGTCGCCGTCGGCGCGGAAAACACCCTTGCCCGTACTGGCATCCGCCATATAGGTGGTCGAGCCGCCACCCACGCCCATCGCGTTGTCGCCGCTGGACTGGCCGATGGTATAGCTGTTGGCCGTTCCGGCTCCGAGCTTCAGGCTTGCGCCATCACCCGTGTAGAAGCCGGCGTCCAATATGAAGGTACTGGGTCCGTCGATGACGGTTTTTCCCGAGCTGCACAGGCTGTAGCGCGCATCGCCGCAATTGGTGTCGCCCATCCCGAAGTGAAAGGAACCGGCGCCGAACGTTAGATCCGCACCGTAAACGCCTCCCGCAACATTGAAGGTGCCGTCCCCGAATACCAGCTTCGTGCCGAAATCGTTCTGGATCTTGCCTGAGAAATTGTAGGTCGTGCTTTTGCTGCCCGAAACGTTGAAATTGACCTGAACGTTGCCGTGAACCAGCAGGGAGCCGATATTCACCTCAGAACCGGAGCAGGTGATGTCCCATCTGGTTGTCCAATATTGATTGTAGTTCGCAGGATCGTAGCTGCAGTTGATGGATGTTATGGCGTCTGCGGTTTGCTTTGGGCTCGCGTTGCCGCCAAACTCAATATTGGTCCCCGTTCTCACGGAGACCTTCTTTGGCCACGACGCCTTGCGGATGGTATCGAAGCGCGCGGTAAGTTCGGCTACTCCGGAATTTCCCGCGAGAGGATCCTCTGTGTATTGCTTGGTGACGGGGGCAGCGCTTCCGTCTGCCTGCACGACATTGGCAGACCAGGGGCAAGGCTGCGACGAACCCTCGTAATAGGTCGTACCCTTGTTGGTGATCTTCGTTCCGCAGGGGGCGACGACATCACTGTTGGAGTTCACGTAGCACTTGCTTGCGCTGACCTGCACGCCGCCCGAGAGAGTAACGCCCGACCCGGATTTGTCCAAGGCGATGATGCAGCCGCTCTCCGCCGAACCTATGGATGAATAAGCTTCAGCCCCGATTTCGAGCTTTGAACTGACGCCGAGAACGGGTGCGAGAAAAAGTGTGTTCGCGGTCGAGATGGTGGCGTGCACTGCCTGAACGCGTGCGTCTTTCGGAGAGGTTGTCAGCGAAACGGAAACGCTGCCCGCATCGACACCGTTGAGCTTTGCCACGGCAAGCGCTGCCGTCTTCATCTCGTCTTCCGAACTCGTATCACTATAGGCGAGCGCGCCGGCATAGGAGGCAAGATCCGCCGTGCGTTGGTTTTCGTTCCGCACCAGAAGCCCGTATCCGTATTCCACGGAGAGAGCGGCAAAGCCGATGACAATCGGCAGGCATAAGGCTGCCATGATCGCGATACCGCCGTCCCGGCTCCGGCATAGCGACCGCAGTTGATGCAGCGCGATTTTCATAGACTCGTCTCCGTTTGAACAATGCACTTCCCAAAAGTCGGGCAGGAGGACATTCGAAGGCGCAGTGTTGAGCGGTGGAGATTTTCGCTTGCGCTGACTAACTGTCCGGGATTTCTTAACAAAACCCTTTGTTTTCGTTCCGCCACGATATTGCCGACGCGATTCGGATCATCGTGCTGAAAAACGGATACGAGAACTACCGTAGCCGATCAGAATGCCACATTTTGCATCGTCTCTGCCCTGGTCGACTTTTCGTCGGGATAGAAATGCCTACCGGCATAACAAGGTGAATCAGGACGCCCTGCGTCGATCAACGATCTTGGGATCGCCTCACCAATTGCGTAACCATTGTTTCCGGGAACGTGTCGCGATGGCATGTCAAAATGAGGAGAGTGGTGTACCCTCGAAATCGAGCGGTTTCGAAAGAGCCTCCAACGGCGAGTTTCGAACATGGAATTGACCGACAACTTCAGAAACCTGACAAGTCATTCCTTTCGCTCCGCTGGGTCGGTCGCCGATATCATCGAGTTGGCGGTGGCCGGTCACCTTCAGAAAATTATCCACCTCGACGGCGTCTTCCGAATAGACCAGCTGCTCTTCGATCTCGATGAGGTTAAGGAGCAGCTGATGAAACAGAACAAGACCGGTTCCACGGACAACCGGGAATTCGATCATGAAATGATAAAACTGGATGCAGCTCGACGGAGACTGGGGGTCGGGAGAGCCACAATCGAAGGGCTCGTCGAGAACGGCCTGATCGAAGCAAGTTTGAGGGTGAACGATAGGCATCATAAAGGGCGCATAAACAAGTGGATTCGAACTGCCGACCTGGATGAATTTGCTGAGCGCCATTGTACCGTTGCTCAGATCGTCGCCTGGAGTTCAATCGAACAAAACGAAATTTTGGGCCGCCTTGCCGATCAAAACGTCGATCCCGTCTTCGAAGGATTTAGACAACGCGAAAAGTTCTTCCGTCGCTCCGATATTGAAGAATTGAACCTCATATAATTTTCGAACCGATTACTTTTTGAAGAGCCCGACTTTGTCGGGCTCAGACTGCTGACAAACCCCTGGCTTCGTCCAGGGGTTTGTGATTCATAGGGACATGTTGAAGAAACCTGCTGCTGAACAGACGGCGCTCGAGATGGTAACACTCGATCAGCTGGTTCCGAAGGATCACTTGCTTCGCAAGATTGATGCGGTGATCGACTTTTCTTTCATCCATGATCGTGTTGCCGGGCTTTACTGCCCCGACAACGGCCGTCCTCCACTTGATCCGACGCTGATGTTC
>NZ_JARWGH010000043.1:0-34635 GCF_036528765.1 Rhizobium sp. BR 362
CACCACGCTGGTCCAGTGCACGCTGACCGCAATCCGCTATTCGGGTTACCTCAATGCCTTCTACCGGCGCATCAAGGACCGGCGTGGCCCGGGAAAGGCCATCATCGCCACAGCCCGCAAGCTGCTCACCATTATCTTCGACACCCTGAAAAACGGATGGGTCTTCGAGGACTTTCCAAACTTCATCATCGCCGGAAAAGAAAATCCGGCTCGACAATCATCATAGGAGTCGGATATGACCGATGTATCGCCCGTTCTCGACCGTGCGGATCAGAACCTTCCGTCCAGTCTCGACAATCTGTTCGAACTGCTGCGCATCAAATCCATTTCGACCGATCCGGCCTTCAAGGCCGAATGCCGCAAGGCAGCGGAATGGCTCGTCGCTTATCTGACCTCGCTCGGCTTCACCGCTTCCGTGCGCGACACGCCCGGCCATCCGATGGTCGTTGCCCATCACGATGCAGCAAGCGCCGATGCGCCGCATGTGCTGTTCTACGGCCACTACGACGTGCAGCCGGTCGATCCGATCGAGCTTTGGGAGAGCGATCCCTTTGCGCCTGCCGTCAAGGACCTGGGCCACGGCCGCAAGATCCTGACCGGCCGCGGCACCTCCGATGACAAGGGCCAGTTGATGACCTTTGTCGAGGCCGTCCGGGCCTATAAGGAAATTAAGGGCGCGCTTCCGGTTCGCATCACCATCCTGTTCGAAGGCGAAGAGGAATCCGGCTCCCCTTCGCTGAAGCCTTTCCTCGAAGCCAATGCGGCAGAGCTGAAGGCGGACTATGCGCTGGTCTGCGACACCGGCATGTGGGACGGCGATACGCCGGCGATCTCGGCGGGCCTGCGCGGCCTCGTCGGCGAAGAAATCATCATCAGTGCCGCCGACCGCGACCTGCATTCCGGCATGTTCGGCGGCGCTGCCGCCAATCCGATCCATATCCTCACCGAGATTCTCGCCGGCCTGCATGACGAGACCGGCCGCGTCACGCTCGATGGCTTCTATGACGGCGTCGACGAGACGCCGGCCAACATCAAGGCTTCCTGGGAAACGCTCGGCATGACGACGGAAAAATTCCTCGGCGGAGTCGGCCTCTCCATTCCCTCGGGCGAAAAAGGCCGTTCGGTGATGGAGCTCACCTGGGCGCGGCCGACGGCTGAGGTCAACGGCATCTCGGGCGGCTATACCGGCGCCGGCTTCAAGACCGTCATCGCCGCCAAGGCGTCGGCGAAGGTGTCGTTCCGCCTTGTCGGGCAGCAGAACCCAGATGGAATCCGCGACAGTTTCCGCGCTTATGTGCGCTCGAAGGTTCCGGCCGATTGCTCGGTGGAATTCCATGCCCATGGCGCTTCACCCGCGATCCAACTGGCCTATGATTCGCCGGTGCTGACCAAAGCGAAGAATGCTTTGTCAAACGAATGGCCGAAGCCGGCTATCGTTATCGGCATGGGCGGATCGATCCCGATCGTCGGAGACTTCCAGAAGATGCTCGGCATGGAATCCCTGCTGGTCGGTTTCGGCCTTGCCGACGATCGCATTCATTCGCCGAACGAAAAATACGAGCTGAGGTCCTATCACAAGGGCATCCGCTCCTGGGTCCGCATTCTCGACGCGCTTGCCGCTTAAGCTGTCGAACGAGGACGCGCGAGCGAGATCGCGCGTCCTCCATTATTTTCGGCCACTATTGCCGAGTGGCCGGCATCAAGTTCGTACCACCCACGTCAATTTGCATTCGACAAAGGTCGTCATTTCTTATAGACGTGATTAAACGATTAATCATTTCACTTATTCACGGGCAAACACCAGATGGGATCCGCGCGCCCCGGCCCCAATCTCACCAGAATCGCCGCCTCGCTTGGCATCTCCGTTGCCACGGTGTCCAATGCCCTTTCCGGTAAGGGACGGGTCTCGGTTGAGCTGGCGGAGCGTATCCGCGCCACGGCGGCGGCGCTCGGTTATGTGCCCAGTCAGGCAGGCCGCGCGCTGAGAACCGGACGCAGCGGCGTTCTTGGCCTAGTACTGCCCGATATCTCCAATCCACTTTTTCCGCAGATCGCCCAGGCGATCGAACATTCCGCCGCCCTCGCCGGCTACGGTGTGCTGATCGCCGATTCACGCGGTGACGTCGGCATGCAGTCCGAAGCGATTCAGCGGCTGATAGAGCGCGGTGTCGACGGAATGGTGATCGTGCCGCGGCGCGGCACGCGCATTGCCGGTGCCGGCTGTCCCGTTGCCATCATCGACACGCCCTCGACGCCCGGCAACACGGTTTCCGCCGACCACTGGCAGGGCGGGCGCGAAATCGCCAGGCATTTGCGCAATCTCGGGCACCGCAAGATCCTGCTGATCGGTGCAAGCAGCGCCTCCAGCGTCCAGAACGACCGCATTGGCGGCTTCAAATCCGCCCTCGATGCAACGACCATCAAGACCGAGGTTCTCTGGATCGAAAAGCTGGAGGAGCGGGACGGACCCGGCTGTCTGCTGGGATTGGCGGACAAGGTGCGGCAGGGCTTTACCGCCTTCGCCGCCGTTTCCGACCTGCATGCCCTGCGCGCGCTCACCGAATTGCAGCGGGCCGGCATCGCGGTGCCGGACAGCGCCAGCGTCACCGGCTTCGACGACCTCATCTGGTCGCCGGTGGTAACCCCTGCGCTTACGACAATACGCATGGATATAACGGCGATTGCCGAGATCGCCATCACAGCGCTGGTCAGCGCCATCAACGATGGCGAACCAATCAAACGGATGAGGCCGGGCGAAGCGTCTGCGGACGAGCCGCTGCCCGGCAGCCGGCTTGTCACCGCAGAGAAATCCCGCGTACCGATGCAGCTTATCGTCCGTCAATCCTCCGGCCCGCTCGGACTGGCAAAAAACGAAACTTTCAGCGGAGAACTCCTGACATGAAACGATTGCTTCTGGCTTCCGCCACGCTGCTTGCCGTCTCATCGCTAGGCGTGCAGGCAGAGGAACGGACGCTGACCATCTCCGCCTACGCCTTCGCCCAGGATGACTACAAGAAGCTCGTCTACGATCCTTTCGAGGCCAAATGCGGCTGCAAGCTGGTGGTCGAAACCGGAAACAGCGTCGCGCGTCTTGCAAAAATGCAGGAAAACAAGGCCAATCCGGTCGTCGACATCGCAGCCGTCTCGATGGCCGACGCACTGCAGGCCTCTCGCACCGGCCTGATTGACAAGATCGACACATCGAAGCTCAGCAACTTTGACAAGCTGTACGATGCCGCCAAAGACCCGAACGGCGACGGCATGAGCGTCGGCTATACGCTCTATGCCACCTCGATCGCCTATCGCTCTGACAAGATGAAGATCGGTTCCTGGACCGATCTTCTCAAGCCGGAATATGTGGGCCATGTCGCATGGCCGAACATTACCACCAATCAAGGTCCGCCGGCTCTCTATATGCTGGGCCTTGCGCTCGGCAAGAATACGCCTGACCTCGCTGCCCCGATCGCCGCCATCGGCGAACACAAGGACGATATTGTCACCTTCTATGAAAAGTCCTCGCAGCTCGTGCAACTGATGCAGCAAGAGGAAATCTGGGCCGCGCCGATCGGCCGCTTCTCCTGGGTGGGCTTTACCAAACTCGACGTGCCCGTCGCCTGGGCAACGCCGAAGGAAGGCCAGACCGGCGGCATGAACGTCCTGGTCATCACCAAGGGCTCGAAGAACCAGGATCTCGCGCTGCAGTTCATGGACTTCTGGCTCTCGACGGAAGTGCAGACGGCGCTTGCCACGAAATTCGTCGACAGCCCGGCGAACAAGGAAGTCAAACTGCCTGAAAATGTCGCCAAAAACCTGACCTATGGCGAAGACACGGCAAAAAGCCTTCAACTGATCCCATCCGCCGTCGCCCTCGACCAGCGCAATAGCTGGGTCAAGGAATGGAATGACGAGGTTGGCCAATAAAGTCGTATCGAAACGATATTCCGAATGCAGCATCGGGATATCCCTCTCGCTTTTTCATGAAGGTTAGCCTCGATGTTCCAGAATAGGGCCGAAGCTTTGGCGCTTGCCCTGCCCGCCGCAGTCTTCGTTGCGGCGGTCTTTCTCGCGCCGGTGCTGGTCCTGCTCTCGGAGGGCTTTCACACCACCTCCAGCGGCTGGACTCTTTCGGCCTATACCGGCTTCTTCTCCGAGGCTCTGAGCCGGACGGTCTTCCTGCGCACCCTGAGGCTCGGCGTCGAAGTCACCGTTGTTTCCGCCGTCATCGGCTATGCCAGCGCCTTTGCCATCGTCAACCTGCCGCCGAAGGGCAAGGGCCGGCTGATAGGCCTGGTCATCCTGCCGCTGATGATCTCGCCGGTGGCGCGCACCTATGCCTGGATCGTCATTCTCGGCCGCACCGGCATCGTCAACCGGGCCGTCCAGGGTCTCGGTCTCAGCGACGAGCCGCTGCGCCTGCTGTTCAGCGAGACCGCCGTGTTCATCGGCCTCCTGCAGCTCTTTCTGCCGTTGATGATCCTGTCGCTGATCAGCGCGCTCGAGAATATGCCGAAGGATGCCGTTCCTGCCGCGCGCGTCCTTGGCGCCAACTGGTTCCAGGTGTTCTGGAAAGTGGTGCTGCCGCTGACGCGCGAGGGATTGGTGATCGGCGGCACGCTGGTCTTCACCGGCTCGCTGACGGCCTATATCACGCCGGCCATTCTCGGTGGCTCGAAAGTGCTGATGCTGGAGACGCTCCTCTATCAACGCATTTCGGTCTCCAACGACTATGTTTCCGCGAGCGTCATCGCCTTCATCCTCATCGTCATGAGTTTCGGCGCCAATCTGGTACTGAAGCGGCTCGCCACCGCGAGGAGCCGAACATAATGCGCCGCCTGTTCTCTCCGCTCGTGCTTCTCCTGCTGCTGATTTTCCTGATCGGACCTTTCGTCATCATCGTCGCCGCGTCTCTTTCCGGCGGCGAAACGCTGGCCTTTCCGCCGCAGGGCCTTTCGCTGCGCTGGGTGGCAAAAGTCTTCACCGTCGACAGCTTCCGGGAAAGCTTCGCCATGTCGATGTTTCTGGCGATCGCCGGTACGCTCTTCGCGTTGATTCTCGGCATTCCCGCGGCCTACGCGCTGTCGCGATACAGACTGCCCGGCGGCGAGACGGTTCGCACGATGGTCTCCCTGCCGATCATCGTGCCGGGCATCATCGTCGGCCTGGCAATCCTGCGCTATCTCGTCGTGCCCCTCTCCTTCGACATCACGCTGGCACTTTTCTTCGCGCATACGGCGCTGGTGCTTCCCTATGCGGTGCGCGTGGTCTCGGCCAGCCTCAACAATCTGCGCTCCGATATGGAAGAGGCAGCGGTTCTCCTCGGTTCGTCGCGGCTCGGCGCCTTTTTCCGCATCGTTTTGCCGAATATCCGCAGCGGCGTACTCGCCGCCTTCATCCTCGGCTTCGTCACCAGCTTCAATCAGGTGCCGGTATCGCTGTTTCTCGCCAGGCCCGGCGTACAGACGCTGCCGATCGACATGCTCGGCTATATGGAAACGACCTACGATCCTTCCGTCGCTGCATTGTCGGCGCTGCTTGCCTTTCTTTCCATCGGCATCGTCTTCCTTGCCGAACGCTTTTTAGGATTTTCCCGCTATGTCTGACCACTCCTACCTCACGCTGGACAGGCTGACACTCGCCTATGGCGACACGGTTGCGGTCAAGGACCTCAACCTCTCGATCGGCAGAGGCGAACTTGTGGCCCTGCTCGGCCCCTCCGGCTGCGGCAAAACGACGACGATGCGGGCGATCGCCGGGCTGCTGACGCCTGCCTCCGGCAAGATCAGTCTCGACGGCGCCGACATCACCCGCGTCTCCGCCAACAAACGCGCCGTCGGCCTCGTCTTCCAATCCTACGCGTTGTTTCCGCACCTCACCGTCTATGAAAACATCGCCTTTGGCCTACGTCTCAAGGGTATGCGCGGAAATGATCTCGATGACCGGGTCGGCGCCGGCTTGAAATCCGTGGGCCTTACCAGCTTCTCCAGCCGAAAGCCCGGCGAATTGTCGGGCGGGCAGCAGCAGCGGGTGGCGCTGGCGCGATCGATGGTGATGGAGCCGAAGGTGCTGCTGCTCGACGAGCCGCTGTCGAACCTGGACGCGCGCCTGCGCCTCGAAATGCGGGCGGAATTGCAGCGCATGCAGAAGCAAACCGGCGTGACGGTGATCTTCGTCACCCATGACCAGGTGGAGGCGCTCGCGCTTGCCGACCGCATCGTGGTCATGCTGAACGGCGGCATCGAACAGATCGGCACGCCGGAGGATATCTACAACAGGCCGATTTCGGCCTTCGTTGCCGATTTCGTCGGCTTTGCGAATGTCTTTGCGCTAGAGAATGGCAGGTTGAAGACGGCGAATGGCGCCGTTGCGCTTTCTTCGCCCGCGCCCTCGTCTGCGGCGGGCTTCGCCTGGCGGCCGCGGGCGGTGGTCCTCGGTTCAGGTCCTTTCCGGGGTACGGTGCGCGGCACCTCTTTCGCCGGCAACAGCCGCGAATATCTGCTCGATACGCCGCTCGGGCCTATCAAGGCCGAAGTGGACGCGGCCGCGGCCGTTCACGCCATGGGCAGCGAGCTCGCCTTCGACCTGCCGGTCGCAGCCGCAGCTTCGCTTGCAAAACACGGATAACGCCATGGGGATCTGGATCGATACCGATATGGGCTTCGATGATATCGCCGCCATTCTGGTGGTGGCGCATTCGAGCCTCGAAATCGACGGCATTTCGCTGGTGAGCGGCAATGCACCGCTGGCGCAGGTACGCCACAACGCCGCCAGTGCCGCCGCGGCTTTCGGCTGGCAGTTTCCCATTCATGCAGGCCGCAAATTGCCGGTGCTCTGCAAGCTGGAAACGGCGCAACGCGTTCTCGGACAAAGCGGCATGCCGACCATGGGCAAGAGCCTGCCGCCTGCGAATGAATTGCCGGCAAGCGATGCCTTCACCGCGCTCTGTGACTGGCTGGAGCGCGGCACGGAGCCGAAGCGCATCCTCGCGCTCGGGCCGCTCACCAATATCGCTGCATTGGCGCTGGCCCGGCCCGACCTTGCCGGCCGCATCGACGAGCTCACCTGGATGGGCGGCAGCGTGACCTCCGGCAACCATACGGCTTCGGCAGAATTCAATGCCTATGCCGATCCGGAGGCGCTTGCCATTGTGCTCGCCCATCACCTGCCGCTGCGAATGATCGATCTCGATATCTGCCGAAAGGTGCTGGCGCGGCCGGATGATGTCGACCTCGTGCGCCAGGCCGCCGGCAAAAACGCCGAGCTGCTTGGCGATCTCCTCGGCGGCTATGTCAACATCGGCATCAGCCGTGGCCGTCCTGCCATGGCGATCTATGATCCGACCGCTGCCGCCGTCTTCATCGCTCCCGAGATCGCCACGCTGCAGCATGCGCGCATCGATGTCGAGCTGCAGGGGCGGCACACGCGCGGGCGCACCGTCGTCGAAACACGCGCCTCGCATGCGGACTTCAATGCGCATTTTGCCGCCGAGATCGACGCCGATATGGCGCGTGTCATCATTTTTGGTGCGCTGATCAACGAGGCACGCCGATGATCCGACATTCTCTAAGCGAGCCTGCCGTTCTCAATGCGCCTGAGTTGCGCCTGCACGCCGTCGAGGCTGCCCGTGGCGATGCGCCTTTCGACCTCTTGATCGTTGACGGCCATCTGGTCGATATGGTGACCGGCCAGATCCGGGCCGCCGATATCGGCATCATCGGTGCGCTGATCGCGAGCGTCCATGCGCCGGGCAGCCGAACGGACGCTACCAGCACGATCGACGCCGGCGGCGCCTTTCTTTCTCCCGGTCTCATCGATACGCACATGCATATCGAAAGCTCGATGGTGACGCCGGCGGCCTACGCCGAAGCCGTGTTGCCGCATGGGGTGACGACCGTCGTTTGGGATCCGCATGAGCTCGGCAATGTGCATGGTCTCGACGGCGTGCGCTGGGCGATCGAGGCGACGCGGCGGCTGCCGCTCCGCGTGATCCCGCTTGCGCCCTCCTGTGTGCCCTCTGCCCCTGGCCTGGAGCTGGCGGGTGCCGATTTCGATGCTTCCGCCATGGCCGGCATGCTGTCTTGGCCGGAGATTGCCGGTGTTGCCGAGGTCATGACCATGCGCGGCGTCATCGACGGCGATCCGCGCACGAGCGCGATCGTCAATGCCGGGCTGCAAGCCGGCAAACTCGTCTGCGGCCATGCCCGCGGGCTGGAAGGCGCCGATCTCAACGCTTTCATGGCAGCCGGCGTCACCTCCGACCATGAGCTGACCTCCGGCGCCGATCTGCTTTCCAAGCTTTCCGCCGGCATGACGATAGAACTGCGTGGTTCGCACGATCACCTGCTCAGGCAATTCGTCGAGGTCATCAACAATCTCGGCTTCATGCCGCAGACGGTGACGCTCTGCACCGATGACGTTTTTCCCGACGAGCTGCATTTCGAGGGCGGCCTCGACGATGTCGTCCGTCGTCTCGTGCGCGATGGCTTGAAGCCCGAATGGGCATTGAGGGCCGCGACGCTGAACGCTGCCACGCGGCTCGGCCGCAGCGATCTCGGCCTGATCGCCGCCGGTCGCCGCGCCGATATTGCAATTTTTGAAGACCTTGAGGGCTTCAAAGCAAAACAGGTGATCGCCAACGGCAGGATCGTTGCAGAGGCGGGTAAGGTCATCGGCACGATCGCCCATCTCGACACCACGCCGCTGCAAAATTCGGTCAAACTCACGCCTGTCAGTGAAGAGGATTTTCGTATGCCGGCCGCCGGCGATCGTGTGCGCCTGGCAACGATCGACCGGCCGCGCTTCACGCAATGGGGGGAGACAGAGGCCGATGTCGTCGACGGATTCGTCGTGCCGCCGGCCGGAACGACGATGATCGCCGTCGTCCATCGTCACGGCAGGGCGGATGTACGACCGCGTGTCGGTTTTCTCAC
Organism: Rhizobium sp. BR 362; assembly: GCF_036528765.1. NCBI lineage: Bacteria > Pseudomonadati > Pseudomonadota > Alphaproteobacteria > Hyphomicrobiales > Rhizobiaceae > Rhizobium > Rhizobium sp. BR 362. Next base: position 8,928 of record NZ_JARWGH010000043.1, read on the forward strand.
CGGCTGGGGCGAATGGCGCGGCGCCTTCTGCACGACGGTCTCGCATGACAGCCATAATCTGACGGTTTTCGGCGGCAACGTTAGGGATATGGCGGTTGCCGCCAATGCCGTCATTGCCGCTGGCGGCGGGATGGCCGTTGCTTCGAATGGTCAGGTCGACATGCTGCTACCCCTGCCCGTCTCCGGGCTGGCGACCACAGCACCCCTCGAAGAAACCGCCCTTTCCTTCCGCGCCATCCGCAAGGCGATGGAAAAAATCGTCACCTGGCAGCCGCCTTACCTCGTCTTCAAAGCCTGCTTCGGCGCGGCGCTCGCTTGCAACATCGGGCCGCACCAGACGGATCGCGGGATTGCCGATGTGGTGACAGGGCGGCTGTTGGAGACGCCGATGCTGCCTTATCCCCTCGGGTAGAGCTCAGGAGGGTAGATGAGCTGCGAGGACCTGTGAAGAGCAATCCTGACGGTGCAACGCCCCCTCAACCCGAGCTTCGCTCGACCTTCTCCCCGCTGGGGCGAAGGTGTTTTCATTGAGATCGGGGTTCGAAAAAAGGCTATCTGGCTACCACATCGAAGACATGCGCTTTGCCGAGCACGCTGACGTGCACGGTGCTGCCGATCTCCGGCAGGCCGACGCTGGAGCTTTTGATGGTGAGCGGTTCGGCGCCTGCAGCCTTGTCAAGGGCAAGCGTCACCGTGCAGACGGCACCGCCGAATTCGACATCGATGACCTTGCCGGCGCATATAGCATCGGACGCAGCACCATCGATCAGGCTGAACCGCAACTGCTCGGGCCGCAGCATGATCTCCGCCGGTCCGCGGCGGCCGTTTGCGTCCGTCGGGATGCGGCCAAGCGCACAGTCGGCAAAGCCATCACCCAGTTCCGCCGGCAGCAGGAGGGCGTCGCCGAGAAAGGTGGCCGTCTCGCGGTCGCAGGGATTGAGATAAAGCGTTTGCGGCGTTCCGGCCTGCACCAGTTTACCCTCGCGCAGCACCGCCACCTGATCGGCGAAGGAGAGCGCCTCGGCCTGATCGTGCGTTACCAGGATCGTGGTGATGCCGGCGTTCTGCAACACCCTAGCGACGGCCTTGCGCATGTTTTCGCGCAGGCCCGTGTCGAGCGCGGAAAAGGGCTCGTCCAGCAACATCAGTCTCGGCTTGCGACCGAGTGCGCGGGCAAGCGCCACGCGCTGCTGCTGGCCGCCGGAGAGCTGGTGCGGGCGGCGTTCGAGCATGCCGCGATCGAGTTCCACCATGTCGATCAGCGCGTTGATCTGTTCGGCGCGGTCCGCTTGGCCCCGCTCCATGCCGAAGCCGATATTCTCCGCCACGCTCAAATGCGGAAACAATGCGCCGTCCTGCGAAACGATACCGATGCCGCGGCGATGGGCGGGTATCACGGCCGGCCCATCCGCCAGCACATGACCTTCCAACACCACTTGGCCGACATCCGGAGTCTCGAAGCCGGCGATGATGCGCAGCAGCGTCGTCTTGCCGGAGCCGGACGGGCCAACGACGGCGGTGCGGCTGCCGGCGGCGACCGTGAGATCGATATTATCAAGCGCGTGCACCGGGCCGTAGTGCTTGCCGATGTTTTTAATCGCCAGAAAGGTCATTGTCCGGCCGTCCGCTTCGATTGCGCATAAAGAAGAAGGGTGAGCGGCAGCGACAGCACCACCATCATGAAGGCATAGGGCGCGGCGGAGACATAATCGATCTCGCTGGTGAGCGACCAGAATTTTGTCGCCAGCGTCTCCGTGCCGTTGGGCGACAGCATCAGCGTCGCCGTCAATTCGTTGGTGATGCCGAGAGCGGCAAGGGCAACGCTCGCCGCAAAACCGGGAGCGGCTAGGCGCATGGTGATCTGCCGCACGGCCTGGCTTGGCGTGCGTCCCAGCGCCATGGCGGCGCGTTCGAGCTCGACCGGCGCCTGGGCGATGCTGGAGCGCAAGCCGACCAATGCACGCGGCAGGAACAGCAGGACATAGGCGAGCAGCAGTGTCGCGAAGGTCTGGTAAAGCGGCAGCACAAGGCGCACGGTGATCGACACCAGCGCCAGCGCCACCACGACGCCCGGCAGCGAGCCGACATAATAATGGCACGCTTCGAGAATGCGTTGCAGCCGGCCCGGCGCGCGCACCGAGAGCCAGGCCATGGGAGCGGCGGCGATAGTCGCAAGCAAACCGCCGGCAACGGCAAGCACGATCGTCTGCAGCAAAGCCGAGCCAACCGTATCCATACGCCAGATGTTGACGCCGCCGAGATAGAGCCAGCGCGCCAGCGTCACGAAGGGCACGCCGAGCGTCAGCACGGCCGCTGCCAGCGGCAGCGCAACGGCCGGGACGACGAACCATCCGAGACGACGGCGGTCCGCCGGACGGGCCGCACCGGAGCCGACGCGGGCGTACCGCTCATTGCCGCGCACCAAAACCTCGATGCCAAGCAGCAGCAGACAGCAGAAGACGAGCACGCCGCCGAGCATGTTGGCGGCCGGGCTGTTATAGGCGGACTGGAACTGATCGACGATTGCCGTCGAAAAAGTATCGAAGCGGATCATCACATAGAGGCCGTATTCCGCCAGCAGGTGCAGGCCGATCAGCAGCGAGCCGCCGCAGATGGCGAGCCGAAGCTGCGGCAGGACTGCGCGGAAGAAGACGCGCCACGGGCCGAGGCCGAGCGAGGCGGCGGCATCCTCGATCGCCGGATCGAGGCGCCGCAACTGCGCGGCCACCGGCAGATAGAGGAAGGGATAATAGGCAAGCACGGATACCAGCACGCCGCTCCAGAGCCCACGCATGCCCGGCAGCAGGCTGACCCAGGCATAGCTGTGCACGAAGGCGGGCACGGCAAGCGGCGCGACCGCCAGCCAGGACCACATGCGGGCACCGGGGATATTCGTACGCTCGGTCAGCCACGCCAGCGTGACGGCAAGCAAGATACAGAGCGGGATGGTAAAGACTTCAAGAAGGACCGTATTGGTCAACAAGTCGCCGACGCGGCTGCGGAAAATGAGCGCGATGACTTGGCTCCAGCCGGTGTCGATTGTGATCCAGATGATGAAGCCGAGCGGCACCAGGCTTAGAAGCGCTACGACGGATGCAAGGGCGACGACCCAAGCGTGCGGAACACGGCCACCGGACGCAGCGGTCAACGGAGGCAATCGCAGGGCGGCGGCCTGACCGGCCGACGCCGCATATGTGTTCTTCTGCAGCAAGTCTTAGCTGCCTTTCACGCCCTGAAATAGAAAAGCAATCGCCGCTGAAGGCGATTGCCGGGATCGAAATGCCCGAATGGCCATCCGCATGCCCCTAGCAGGGCATGCGGACCGGATGCAAGAGCTTAGATGAGGCCCGCTTCGGTCATGAGATCGGTGACCTGCTTGCTGTTCAGCTTGGAAGGCTCGACCTTCGGCGCCTGCAGCTCGGCGAGCGGCACTAGCTTCGGATTCGACTGAGCGCCGTTGCCGACGGCATATTCAAAGGAATCGCCGTCGCGCAGAACGGCCTGGCCGCCCTTGCCGGTGATCCACTTCAAAAATGCCTGAGCTTCCTTCTTGTGTTGGCTGGAGGCGAGAACACCGCCGCCGGAAATGCTGACGAACGCGCCCGGATCCTGGTTCTTGAAATAGTGCAGCGCGACGTTCTTGCTGTTTTCGCCAGTCTTCGCCTGATCGCCGAACCAGTAATAGTGATAGATCACGGCGCCCTGGATTTCACCGGCATTGACGGCCTTCATGGCAACGCTGTTGCCCTTGTAGGGCGTGGCGTTTTCCTTGAGTGCCTTGAGCCAGGACTTGGTGACATCCTCGCCCTTCAGTTCAAGCAGTGCGCTGACGATCGCCTGGAAGTCGGCGCCGGCGGGCGAAGCACCCCAGCGGCCTTTCCACTTGGGATCGGCGAGGTCGAGCAGCGACTTCGGCAGATCGCTCTCCTTCAGCTTGGTCTTGTCATAGGCGAAAACGGTGGAGCGGGCGGCGACCCCGACCCAGTCGCCGTCGGCCGCCTTGAAGATTTCCGGCACCTGCGCCAGCGTATCGGCATCCACGGGTGCAAAGAGCTTGCTGGCATCGACCAGCGTCATGCCGGGAGAATTTTCGGTCAGGAATACGTCGGCGGGAGATGCAGCACCTTCCTCAACGATCTGGTTGGCGAACTGCATGTCGCTGCCGTTGCGGATCGTCACCTTGATGCCGGTTTCCTTGGTGAAGCCATCTGCCCAGGCCTGCGTCAACGCCTCGTGCTGCGCATTATAGACGACGATGCCTTCGGATTCGGCGGCATTGGCCATCAGCGGCGCAACCGCGAGACCTGCAGCAAGCGCCAAGGCGCTGGTGAGATGGGTAAAGGAAAAAGTCATAGGCGTCCTCTCGCTGAAACCCGTCCGTGACGGTGGTGCGGTAGCCTATATTTTTCTTGACTATCCTTTTCAAGTTTCAGCACGTGCTTTTTTATCACAAAAGTTTGAAAAGCGAGTCAAGATTTAGGTGCCGTTGGCCAGCGAAGTCCTGCCAAGCACCAAAAGCCGCGGTGCTCTCACACCGCGGCTTGTAAGTGTTCCAAAGGTTGGATCAGTTGTCGCGCGTTTCCAGCGTTTTGCTGAAGAAGATCGCAACGAGCGTGCAGACCACACCGGAGAGTAGATAGAGGCTGGTGTAGACCAGACCGAACTGGCTGGAGAGGGCCAGTGCGACGAAGGGCGCAAAGCCGGCACCGATCAGCCAGGAGAGGTCCGAGGTCAATGCCGAGCCGCTATAGCGGTAGTTCCGGCTGAAGCGCGAAGCGCTGGCGCCCGCCGCCTGACCGAAGGAGAGGCCAAGCAGCGTGAAGCCGATAACCACGTAGATGTGGCGGCCAGTGACACCGCCATCGAGCAGCCAGGGTGCGACGAAAGCAAAGATCGCAATCAACACCGCGCCGACAGCAAGCTGGTTGCGGCGGCCGATGCGATCGGCAAGCACGCCGGAGCAGACGATCGCGACGATGCCGCAGATCGCACCGAGAAATTCCACCAACAGGAACGAACCGGGGGTTTGCGCGCTATAAAGCGTTACCCAGCCAAGCGGGAAAACCGTGACCAGATGGAAGGTCGCAAAGCTTGCCAACGGCACGAAAGCGCCGATCAGCACGTCGCGGCCATGCACGCGCAGAAGTTCGGTCATCTTGACCGGCTCCAGCTCATGGCGCTCGAGCAGCGCACCGAATTCCGGCGTGGCAACGAGGCGGAGCCGGGCAAACAGCGCCACGACATTGACCATGAAGGCGCAGAAGAACGGATAGCGCCAGCCGTAATCCAAGAAATCGACCGTCGACAGGCTCATGGCGAAATAGGCGAACAGAGCGCTTGCCAGCATGAAGCCAGTCGGCGCGCCGAGCTGCGGGATCATCGCATACCAGCCGCGGCGATCGGTCGGCGCGTTGAGCGCCAGCAGCGAGGCAAGACCATCCCAGGCGCCGCCGAGCGCAAGGCCCTGGCCGATGCGCAAGAAGGCGAGCAGGACGATCGCATAGACGCCGACTTCGCTGTAGCCGGGCAGGAAGCTCATCGAGGCCGTGGATCCCCCGAGCAGGAACAGCGCGATCGTCAGCTTAACGCCGCGGCCATAGGCGCGGTCGATCGCCATGAAGATGAAGGAGCCGATCGGGCGAGCGATGAAGGCAAGCGAAAAAACCAGGAAGGAAAGCAGCGTGCCCTGCAGGGGATCCGCGAAGGGGAAGATCAGCTTCGGGAAGACCAGGACGGATGCGATGGCGTAAACGAAGAAATCGAAAAACTCGGACGTGCGACCGATGATCACGCCGATGGCGATATTGCCTGGATCGACAGTCGCGCGAGCATGCATCTCGCGCGCATCGCGTTCCAGACCTGCAGATGTTGGATTTAATGATTCATGCGTGGCGCTGACCATATACGGGAGCCTCCCTCTCCAGACGCGAATTCGCGCAGGAATAAGATGTTTATCAAACTTGCGAACTTATCAAGTCTCCGCGCATGGAATAATTCGCGAATTAGCTGATGGATCCGGGCTTAATTCCGCCTTTTTGCGCCACAAGGCGGCTTGGCGTGCTGCCCGTCAGCAGCCATATCCGCCGATCTCTTTATATTGGCCGCGGCAAAGGCACCCGCCCTTTGGAAAACCTGCTGGATTTCTCAGGATTTTCCCGATAGGGGAGGTTGCGCCCCGATACCGCATTGCACCCAAGCGTGCTGCGGTGCGACGAAACACCTCATACCGTTCATGACCGCCGTCCTTTAGTCGCGGTATGGTCAATAACAAAAAGAGCTTTGAGACGTGCCAAGACTATCGAAGATTTTCAGCCGCTTATCCGTCCTGCCGCTCATCTTGCTGCTTTCGGGCTGCAATATGGTGGTGATGGCTCCCTCCGGCGACATCGCCGTGCAGCAACGCGACCTTATCGTCGTCTCGACCGTTCTGATGCTGCTGATCATCGTACCGGTGATCTTCCTTACCCTCTTCTTTGCCTGGAAGTACCGCCAGTCGAACACGGCAGCACCCTATAATCCGGACTGGCATCATTCGACCCGCCTCGAATTGGTGATCTGGTCGGCGCCGCTCGCCATCATCATCGCGCTCGGCGCGGTGACCTGGATCAGCACCCACCAGCTCGACCCCTATCGGCCGCTCGATCGCGTCAATGTCGGCAAGCCCGTGACGACCACTACGAGGGCGGTGAATGTCGAAGTCGTGGCGCTCGATTGGAAGTGGCTGTTCTTCTACCCCGATCTCGGCATCGCCACGGTGAACGAACTGGCAGCGCCGGTCGATGCGCCAATCAACTTCAAGATCACCGCCTCTTCGGTGATGAATTCCTTCTTCGTTCCGGCACTTGCGGGCCAGATCTACGCCATGCCGGGCATGGAGACGAAGCTGCACGCGGTCATCAACCACCCGGGCGAGTATCAGGGCCTGTCCGCCAACTACAGCGGCGCCGGCTTCTCGCATATGCGCTTCAAATTCCATGGCTTAAGTCAGGCCGATTTCGACCAATGGGTCCAGAAGGTCAAGAGCCAGGGCACGGCCCTCGGCCGTCCGGAATATCTGGCGCTCGCCAAGCCGAGCGAACGCGAGCCGGTGCGTTACTTCAATTCGGTCGACGACGGCCTCTATGACGCCATCCTCAATATGTGCGCCGATCCCAGCAAGATGTGCATGGGCGAGATGATGCATATCGACGCCAAGGGCGGTGCCGGCAAGGACAGCCAAGAAAACCGCGAGCGCCTGATCTACGACAACCGCGATGCCAATGCGGCCGAAATGACGCCCGTCAAGGCTGAAGGCGGCGCCGGGCAAGCCATACAGCATGGAGACAACTCGATGCAGGGTATGGGCTCCATGCCGGGCATGGATATGGGCAACGGCTCTTCTTCCGATTCGTCGACCGGTTCGGCGCAGCATCAGGGTCACTGATCCGGTGCGCTCAATAACAAGACATTCATAAGGGACAGAGGAAATTCATGTTTTCCAACCCGGACCTCTATAAATTCATCTTCGGTCGGCTGACGCTCGATTCGATCCCCTATCACGAGCCTATCCTCGTGGTGACCTTCATCGGCGTCGCGATCGGCGGCATCGCGCTTCTCGGCCTGCTGACCTATTTCCGCCTCTGGGGCTATCTCTGGAAGGAATGGTTCACCAGCATCGATCACAAGAAGATCGGCATCATGTATGTCGTGCTGGCGCTGATCATGCTGCTGCGCGGCTTCTCGGATGCGCTCTTGATGCGTCTGCAGCAGGCGATCGCCTTCAACGGATCCGAGGGCTATCTGCCGCCGCACCACTACGACCAGATCTTCACCGCCCACGGCGTCATCATGATCTTCTTCGTGGCGATGCCCTTTGTCACCGGCCTGATGAACCTCGTCGTGCCGCTGCAGATCGGCGCACGCGACGTTTCGTTCCCGTTCCTCAACAACTTCTCGTTCTGGATGACGACCGCAGGCGCCATCGTCATAATGATCTCCCTCTTCATCGGCGAATTCGCGAAGACCGGCTGGCTGGCCTATCCGCCGCTTTCCGGCATCGCCTACAGTCCCGACGTCGGCGTCGATTATTACATCTGGGGCCTGCAGGTCGCGGGTATCGGAACGACGCTCTCAGGCATCAACCTGATCGCCACCATCGTCAAGATGCGCGCGCCGGGCATGACCTTCATGAAAATGCCGGTCTTCACCTGGACCTCGCTCTGCACCAACATCCTGATCGTTGCGAGCTTCCCGATCCTGACCGCGACGCTCGCACTGCTCACCCTTGATCGCTACGCCGGCACGAACTTCTTCACGAACGACCTCGGCGGCAATCCGATGATGTATGTCAACCTCATCTGGATCTGGGGCCACCCGGAAGTCTACATCCTGGTCCTGCCGGCCTTCGGCGTCTTCTCGGAAGTCGTCGCCACCTTCTGCGGCAAGCGGCTCTTCGGTTACGCCTCGATGGTCTACGCCACCTGCGTGATCATGATCCTCTCCTACCTCGTCTGGCTGCACCACTTCTTCACGATGGGCTCGGGCGCCAGCGTCAATTCCTTCTTCGGCATCACCACGATGATCATCTCGATCCCGACGGGTGCGAAGCTCTTCAACTGGCTGTTCACGATGTACCACGGACGCATCCGCTACGAAGTGCCGATGCTGTGGACCGTCGGCTTCATGGTGACCTTCACCATCGGCGGCATGACCGGCGTCATGCTTGCGGTTCCGCCGGCCGACTTCGTGCTGCACAACTCGCTGTTCCTGATCGCCCACTTCCATAACGTGATCATCGGCGGCGTGCTCTTCGGCATGTTTGCCGGCGTCAACTACTGGTTCCCGAAGGCCTTCGGCTTCAAGCTCGATCCTTTCTGGGGCAAGATGAGCTTCTGGTTCTGGCAGATCGGCTTCTGGTTCGCCTTCATGCCGCTCTATATCCTCGGCCTGATGGGCGTCACCCGCCGCGTGAGCCAGTTCGACGATCCCTCGCTGCAGATCTGGTTCATCATCGCCGCCTTCGGCGCCGGATTGATCGCTATTGGCATCGCCTGCTTCCTGATCCAGCTCGTCGTCAGCTTCCTGAAGCGCGAAGAGCTTCGCGACGTGACCGGCGATCCGTGGAACGGCCGTACGCTGGAATGGTCGACCTCGTCGCCGCCGCCGGCCTACAACTTCGCCTTCACGCCGATCGTCTACGATCACGACGCCTGGTGGGACATGAAGAGCCGCGGCTATGTCAGGCCGACCGAAGGCTTCATCCCGATCCACATGCCGAAGAATACCGGCACGGGCATCATCCTCGGCGTTCTCTCGATCGGCTTCGCATTCGGCATGATCTGGTACATGTGGTGGCTCGCCGCCATTACCTTCGTCGCGATGATCGCCATTACGATCGGCCATACCTTCAACTATAAGCGCGACTTCCATATCCGCGCCGACGAGGTCGTGAAGACCGAGAACGAGCGTACGAAGCAGCTCGCAGGACAGGTATAAGACCCATGACGACCCATACCGCACCAGCTCTGAAAGATGGCGAAACGCCCGCCTTCTATCTGAAGGAAGAGCATCATCCCGAAGGCAGCACGATGCTCGGCTTCTGGATCTATATCATGAGCGACTGCCTGATCTTCGCAGTGCTCTTTGCCACCTATGCCGTGCTCGGCCGCAGTTATGCGGCCGGTCCGTCCCCGGCTGACCTGTTCGAGCTGCCGGTCGTCGCTCTCAACACGACGATGCTGCTGCTCTCCTCCATCACCTATGGCTTTGCCATGCTGATGATGGAAAAGGACAACAAGTCGGGAACGATGTTGTGGCTGGGGATCACCGGCCTGTTCGGCGCCGCCTTCATCTATTTCGAACTCAATGAATTCTATCACCTGATCCTGGAAGGCGCCGGTCCGCAGCGCAGCGCCTTCCTGTCGGCCTTCTTCACGCTGGTCGGCACGCACGGCCTGCACGTCACCGCCGGCATCGTCTGGCTGATTACGCTGATGGTGCAGACAAGCCGGCATGGGCTCATTCCCGAAAACAAGCGCCGTCTGATGTGCCTGTCGATGTTCTGGCACTTCCTCGACGTCGTCTGGATCGGCGTGTTTTCCTTCGTCTATCTCATGGGAGTTCTCGGATGAGCTCGAACGCCAATCCTTCGCATCATTCCGCCGACGCCCATGGCCACCATGAGGCCGGTCACGGCACGTTCAAGAGCTACCTGACGGGATTCATTCTCTCCGTCATCCTCACTGCCATCCCCTTCTGGCTGGTCATGGCGAAGGTCTTCTCCGATCCGGCCGTCACCGCGGCGTTGATCATGATCTTCGGCGCCATCCAGATCGTGGTGCACATGATCTATTTCCTGCACATGAACACCAAGTCGGAAGGCGGCTGGAACATGATGGCGCTGATCTTCACCATCGTTCTGGTGATCATCGCGCTCTCCGGCTCGCTCTGGGTCATGCACCACCTCAATTCCAACATGATGCCCATGTCGCCCGACATGATGCGCAACATGCCGTAAGATCGAGCGACGGGCCTTCAGCCGAAGGCCCGCCCTCTCCCACCGGCGCTTGCTTTCGCCGGACGCGTGATTTTCTGCGAAGAAATTAAAGACCTCCCGAAATCATGCGGCAGCGCGTCCCCCGGAGACCAGCGCCATGACCGACATTTCCTCGAACACCTCTCACGGCAAGCCGCGTTCGACTCTTGCTCTTGCCATCTGGGTGTTGCTGCTTCTGCTCTTGACCGCACTCCTCATCGGCCTCGGCACATGGCAGGTGAAGCGGCTGCATTGGAAGCTCGATCTGATCGCCCGCGTCGATGCCCGCGTGGACGCGCCGTCCGTGGCCGCCCCCGGCCCGGCGGAATGGCCTGCGATCGACGCCGCCGGCTACGAATACAAACATGTTCAGGCAACCGGCACCTTTCTCAACGACAAGGAAGCGCAGGTCTATGCCGCAACCGCGCTCGGCCCCGGGTACTGGGTGCTGACGCCGATGAAAGAGGCCGACGGTACGATCATCATCGTCAATCGCGGTTTCGTGCCGAGCGACAAGCGCAATCCGAACACGCGCCTTGCCGGCGAGCAGGCAGGCGAGACGACCGTTACCGGCCTGCTGCGGATGAACGAGCCGAAGGGCACGCTGCTGCGCTCCAATGTGCCCCCAGAAGAGCGCTGGTATTCCCGCGACGTTACGGCGATCGCCGCGGCCCGTGGCCTCGAAAACGTCGCACCCTATTTCATCGATGCGGATGACAAGAAGAATCCGGGCGATCTGCCGGTCGGCGGCCTGACGCAGATCGTCTTTCCCAACAATCATCTGGTCTACGCCATCACCTGGTATGGGCTTGCCGTGATGACATCAGGCCTTGCCGCCTATCTCATTTATTTCGAGCGGCAGCGGGCGAAGGCGAGCCGCTGACCGCTATCACGAGGCATTCGGAAAACGGAGCTGCCAGCGGCGGCCGTCGCTGGTCATCTCCGCAATGCTAAACGGCTCGATGTCGATGCTCCAAAACGCGGCAGGCGGCGCTTGCAGAACATGGAGAATGGCGGCGCGAATGACGGTCGCATGCGTGACGACGACGGTATGGCCGCCATCGTCGATATGGCTCTTCATCCAATCGCCGACGCGGGTGAGCACGGCGGACAAGGATTCACCGCCATGCGGCGCCGCATCGAAGTCCAGCATCCACTGCGACAGCGCTTCCGGATCGGTCTCATGGAGCTCAGTGATCGTCTTGCCTTGCCAGCGCCCGTAATCGCATTCCCGGAAAGACGGCTCCGTCTTGACGTCAAGCCCGCAAGCCGCGGCCGTCTGGCGGGCCCGCAGCGCCGGACTCGTCCACGCCCGATCGGCCGTTCCGAGTCTGGACGTCAGTTGAATTCGCTCGAGCGCTTTTGCCTCCAGCGGCTCGTCGTCGGGAAAGCGTCCCTCACGATTGGCGCGCGTCGGCCCGTGACAAATCCAGCTCAGACGTCCTTTCATACAGCTCGATAACTCCATCCTTGTCGCGATTTCGCATCGCGATGGCGTTTGATTGACAACTATCTTTGCAGCCAGATATAAACTTAGGCTTACGGGTGTGGAAGCCGGTGAAATCCCGGCGCGGTCGCGCCACTGTAATCGAAGGGCGGATACCGCCCCTAGAGAGCCAGACCCTTCCCGTAAAAACTCCCCTTCCGCAAATGGAACGCGTTATTCAAAAAGGGAATACAATGTCTGACACCACCTTCGCACCGACCGCAATCCCGACTCCGATCCCGGCTGGCGAAATCCTGCCCTGGGCGATCTTTGCCGGCCTTCTCCTCATGCTGGCGATCTATTTCATCGGCGCCGAGGAAGGCGCAACGGCGCTGATCTCCGGATCCTACGTGCACGAATTCGTGCATGACGCGCGCCATCTGCTCGGATTCCCCTGCCACTAAGGGGCCTGCAACATGGTTGGACGTCTTTTGCTCCGCGGCATGCTGGTCGGAGTGCTTGCTGGCATTCTCATTTTTGCCTTTGCTCGCACCTTCGGCGAGCCGCTCGTCGATCGGGCGATCGCGTTCGAAGAGCAGGCAGCCCAGGCAGCGGGCGAAATGCCCGAGCCGGAAATCGTCAGCCGCGCCACCCAGGCGGGCCTCGGTCTCTTCACCGGGAGCATCATCTACGCCACGGCTGTCGGTGGGCTCTTTGCCCTGGTCTTTGCCTATGTCTACGGTCGTGTCAGCACCTTTGGCGCCCGCGGGACTGCCGCACTGCTGGCGCTCGCCGCCTTCATCGCCATCTCCGTGGTTCCCGACATCAAATATCCGGCCAATCCGCCGGCAGTCGGCAATCCGGATACGATCGGCGCCAGGACCGAGCTGTTCTTCATCATGATCGTCGCATCCGTTATCGGCATGATCGTCGCCGTTGGCTTCGGCCGCCGGCTGGCGGCACGGTATGGATCCTGGAACGGCGCGATCCTTGCCGGCATCGGCTATATCCTCTTCGTCGCGCTGATCCAGTATCTGCTGCCGTCGATCAACGAAGTGCCGGAACAGTTTTCCGCGGTCGTGCTCTGGCGGTTCCGGATCGCCGCGCTCGGCATGCACGCGATCCTTTGGACAACGCTCGGCCTTGCTTTCGGGGCATGGGCCGAACGCGACCTGCCGCAGGTTCGTTATGGCCGCGCAGCCACGCGCCGGGCCTGAAATGGCAAGTCTGACACGCCCCCGCATGTCTTCATGCGTGGGACGCCCTTGCTGAAACCGGCCATTCTGTTTTCGGTCTTTTGTCTGATTTGCGCACTGAGCCTGCCGATGGACGCGAAAGCGCATGCCGGCGGATCGTCGGGAAGTCAGGCGGGCATTGCAATACCAAGTCTGAGCCACGGCGAGATGGCCGTGATCGCTCCCTATTACGGGCGTATCATTGCGCCTGCCTCATCGGCATCAGACACCGACGAGTCTTTCCGTCGCGTGTTGAACTTCGCACAGATTCAGCGAGCCTATTGCCTCTGGGGCACCATGCCGGGAAGCGTCGGGGATGAGGACAGCCCATTTAACGAATGCTCACATGCCTATCTCGCCGCTGCCAAGATGGCGCTGCTGCAGATGCGCACGATGAAGGACGAAAAGGCGTCCGCCGGCGACCTCGTTTCCGAGATCGACGGCGCACTTGTACGCAACAACCTGTCGCTTGTTCTCTGCCGTTTTAGCGGCGAGGGCTTCAATACGGCTGACCTTATCCGCCCACAGCTCGCCGGCATCTTTCTGCACGGCAAAAGCTTCGCCGCGTCAACGCTGGCACTGTTGGCGGCAGTGGCCGCGCTGTGGTGCACCGCGCGGCTCCTGCGGACGAAACCGGCCGGGGCCGATTAGACGACATCCACCCTCATCGGACGGCGGTGTGTCTTGTTTTACCAGTCTCGCGGCCGGCCTCGCCAGCCACCATCCCAGCCGTCACGATAGTAGGGGCGATGGCCATACCAGCCCCAACGCGGCGGTGGTGGCCTGTAATATCCCCAACCATAACCGCGCGGCGGCCCATAGCGGTTCGGTCGGCACACGCCCCGAGGCGTCAAATGCCAACCGCGACCGCAGGCATAGTCGACGTTGACGACGGGCGCTTTAGCTACAGTCCCAACGGCGGCGATAGGCATCGCGTCTGCGGAAGAAGCGATCAAGCCGCCGAGTGCAGCAGCGACGGCAATCACGGACAATCTCATTGTGATGGTCCTCCATTCAAGTCCCTTACATGCGGATTTAAATCCCCGCCATCTGAACCCCGGGTGAACCGAAAAAGGCATTTTCGCGGCAAATTCAGGATGTTGAACGTAAAGTTGAAGCGGTCGACTCATGCGCTGCCGCTTAACGCGAGACCGCCTTTGCCGGCGAGCGAGAGCCGATGCAACCATAGCCCGAGTGAGTGTCTCTTTATGCGTCATGAGAGCTTCATCAACCGCGCTTAAATGAAAAACCTTATTTTGCCATAGGGGAGTTTGAGATGGTCGACGTCGTTTCAAGCAATACAGAGGGTGGCAATCACCCTATTCATGGGGCAGGCGGTTCCGCCAAATGGTTTCTGCCGCTCTTCGGCCTGGTCGTAGTCGGCGGCCTCGTTTATGTCGGCTATGCCCTCGGCAGCGACCTTGCCAATGCCGCCGCGGTTCCGTGGATTCTGCTCGGCTTGGCGCTTTTGATCGCGCTCGGCTTTGAATTCGTAAACGGCTTCCACGATACGGCGAATGCAGTCGCGACCGTCATCTATACCCGCTCGCTGCCGGCCGAGTTTGCGGTTATCTGGTCGGGCTTCTTCAATTTCCTCGGCGTCTTGACCTCGTCCGGCGCCGTCGCTTTCGGCATTCTGGCGCTGCTGCCGGTCGAACTGATCCTGCAGGTCGGCTCCGGTTCGGGCCTTGCCATGGTCTTCGCCCTGTTGACTGCCGCCATCATATGGAACCTCGGCACCTGGTATCTGGGCCTGCCGGCATCGAGCTCGCATACGCTCGTCGGCTCGATCATCGGGGTCGGCCTCGCCAACCAGTTCCTCGCGCCCGCCGGTTCCGCCACAAGCGGTGTCGACTGGTCGCAAGCAAGCAATGTCGGTATGTCGTTGCTGCTGTCGCCGATCATCGGCTTCTGCCTGGCCGCCGTGTTGTTGCTGGTCGCCAAAGTTCTGATCCGCAACAAGGATCTTTATGAAGCGCCGAAAGGCAATGCGCCGCCGCCGATCTGGATTCGCGGTCTGCTGATCTTCACCTGCACCGGCGTCAGCTTTGCCCACGGCTCGAATGACGGCCAGAAGGGCATGGGTTTGATCATGCTCATCCTGATCGGCCTCGTACCGACCGCTTTTGCGCTGAACCGGACGCCCGACATGAACTACCTCGACGCCTACAAGACAGCCTCGGCGCAGGTCGAGACGGTCCTCGGCAAGTATGTGAAGCCCGGCGTCGCCACGCCTGCCGATGCCAAGGCCGCCGTCAGCAATGCAGTCAAGAGCAAGACCTGGACGGACGAAACTACGCCTGCCCTGCAGGCCTATATCCATGCCACCAGCGCCGAAATCGCCGCTTATCCGAGCGTCGAAAAGCTCCCGAACGGTCTCGTAAGCAACGTCCGCAACGACATCTATCTGATCGGTGAATCGCTGAAGCTGATCGACAAGCAGAAGCTTTTGCCGATGAGCCCGGATGATTTGAAGGCCGTGACCAACTACCATGCCGCCGTCGATCACGCGACGAAGTTCATCCCGCTCTGGGTGAAGGTCGCCGTGGCACTGGCACTCGGCCTCGGCACCATGGTCGGCTGGAAGCGTATCGTGGTCACCGTCGGCGAAAAGATCGGCAAGACCCACCTGACCTACGGCCAGGGTGCTGCCGCAGAAGTCGTCGCCATGTTGACGATCGGGGCGGCCGACCATCTCGGCTTGCCGGTTTCGACGACGCACGTCCTGTCTTCCGGCGTCGCCGGCACCATGGCGGCGAACGGTTCCGGCCTGCAATGGTCGACCGTGCGCAACATGCTGATGGCCTGGATCCTGACGTTGCCGGCCTCGATTGCGCTTGCCTTCGTTCTCTTCATCGTGCTTCGCCAGGTTTTCTAACCGGCGTCGCAAGGCTATCGAGCTGACCGCCCCTTAGCCGGAAATATCGCCAAAAGATAATGGCGCCCTCCCCAGGGCGCCATTATTCTTGCGGCTTGTTACCGTTGGCGCCGAGGCCGGAGAGCTTGGCAAGTTCCGAACGGCGGTTCGCATAATTCTGCGCGACCATCGGATAGTTGGGAGCAAGGCCCCATTTTGCGCGATATTCCTCGGGCGTCATGCCGTAGTGAACACGCAGGTGTCGCTTGAGCGTCTTGAAGCGTTTTCCGTCTTCTAAGCAAATGATGTAGTCGTTCGTCACCGATTTCTTGAGATCGACGGCCGGAATCGGTCTGGTTTGCTCCAGCGGAAATGCGGATCTATTCAAAGCCTGCAGCGCCTCATGCACATCCGCAATCAGCTTCGGAAGACTGCCGACAAGAACGGGGTTGTGGCTGACATAGGCTGAAACAATCTTTACGCAGCCTTCAAACAGAACATGCATTTGCGGCTGAGGCAGGTCTTTTCGGTTGCTGAAACCGTCCATCATCGTTTCCCGGATCTCGTGTGGCCTGGCATGGGCCGCCTCGCGCGATTGCTTCGTGAACAAACCCATTCGTGAATCTTGCATTGGCTTCGAACTCCACAGGTTTTGGTTTGCAGCATGCTCGGCATCCCTTGTTGAGGACGCCTGCTCATTGTCGATCTTTCTTCACGGGCTCGGCATGGCCATCCGCATCTGCAAAGTCCTTTGCCGGATCCGCAAAGTAGGTTGCCAGCTTGGTGCATAGGGTGATGAGAGGAATGCCGAGCATGAAGGCGGCATAGGTTGGATTGCCGTTGCAGTGACGCACCGTCTGAAGGATGAGCTTGCGCTCGACATCTTCCACGGTCTGGCCGACCAGAACGCCGACAGCGGTGTTCACGGTAAGCGGCGTAAGGTTTTCGTCGCCGCCGGAGAGATGTGCAACGATTTCATCGATCAGCCGCTCTTCGCTCGCCGTCGCCAGAACGATACCGGCGGCGCGGTCGAGTTCGCAAAAGACGTAAAGGCCGTTTTCGGCATCGATCGTCACGCGTCCCGTGGTATCTCCCGACAGGTTGTGAATGACAATGTGCGGCTCGTCTCCGCCGACGAGAGCAAACGGCAACCCGCTGTCGATATAGGAGGTGCCCGGAAACAGACCCTGCAATTCCTCGAACAGCAGATTGAGCCGCGCTTGCGCCTGCACGTCCTGCGCGGCCGAAAAATCAGAATTGCGAGGCAAGGAAGGATGTTTGATCATGCCATCACCTCCGCGATCCAAGCGGCATGGAAGGCAGGAAAGCCGCACCTCCGGCCGATAGGCTTCAAACCGTAGGTTCGTTTTGCCAAGCAGCTTCGCGGGACAGGAGGTGGAATATTCATCCGACCTCCCGCAGACCGAATTTGCCCTTTGTCTGTGGAAGCTGCTGAAGCGCCACGGGCTTGGACAGAAGGAAACCTTGCACATGCGTCGCGCCACTCGCGCGCGCCGCCTCCAATTGCGCCTCGGTTTCGATTCCCTCGACAATCACCGTGGAAGCAAGACAGGACGCAAAACCGACCAGATGATAAAGGCTGTCGCCGCCGTTGTGCCCCGGCCTGATATCCCGGACAAAAGCCGCGTCGACTTTGACGATATCGGCCGAGACCTGCAGCAGGTGCGCGGGGGTCGCAAAGCCGGTACCGAAATCATCGACGGCGATGCGGCAACCGAGTGCCCGTATCATTTTCACCCGTTCGATGGCGGCGCCGACGGGCGGATAGGTCTCGGTAATTTCAACGACAAGCCGGGACGCGAGTTCGGGCTGTTGGCTGATTCGGTTAAAAATATCGGCAAATCGATCCGGCGCCGATAAGGTGGCTGCGGATAGATTGCAGCCGAGCGTCAGTGCTGGATTCGCCGTCAAGGCTGCCAAAATCATGTCCAGCATACGGAAATCGAGGTCGAAGCGACCGACCAATCGCTCCAACTGCGGCACGAAGGCGCCCGCAGTATGAACGACGCCTTCGGCATCCGTTACGCGCGCGAGGCACTCGGCATAAAGAATCTCTTCGATGTTTTTGGCATCATGGATCGGCTGTACGACAAAGCTCAGGCCGCCCTTGGCGATCGCTTTCAAAATCAGAGCGTTATGCGCCCTTTCAATCCGGTCTCGTTTACCGCTCATCAAGCCTCCAATGGTCGCAAGATGGACAGCGAAACGAAAAGCCGACGTCCGAAAATGACGCAAACGGGCTGGGAGCATGGGATTTCTGGTGCCCAAAAGCTGCCTTTTCCATCTGCGCGACATCCTCTAACTCAAGTAACTAGAGTTTCCCTTCCGCAAGCAGAATATGTCGCGTCGAGGCGACAGCATATTTAGAATCAATATATTCCTAATATGTAAACTAGTATCATCAAACATTCAATTGATAGGAGTTTTTTGAGTTACTAATTCAATTACTGCCCAAACAAGCGGCAACAATCTTTGGCCGCAAGCCACAGGATCGCTATATTGAGGGATGCATCCGGCATACAAGTTTTTTGGGCGAGGCTCGCATCAAAGCCATAACCGAATCAGCGCCGCGATTCGCTTTCATCGGACTGCGGCCACCAGTTCGCTTGCCTTGCCGCCCGAAGGGCGTGATCGAGCGGCGGGAGGTCTGCATGCCATAGCCGCTCCCATTCGAGGCTCATGACACCGTCATAGCGGTCGGCCACCAATGTGGAGAGCAGCGCAGACATCGGAAACTCGCCGGCGGCAGGAACCGTGTAGGTATATGGCAGTGTCCCGCTGGCCTTCGAGACGCTGTCCTTCACATGAAGATGCCTGACGTTGTGACATACTTGCTTCCAGGTCGCCGCAGGATCTTGTCCGGCTTTGCGCCAAGTGTGATGCGTGTCCCAGAGCAGAGCGCAATCAGGGGCCGCTTCCAGAAAGCGGCCGAGCGCCTCCGGATGCACCAGGAAGTCGTGTGTCTCCACCATGATATCCGATGCGAAACCCTCGCGGCGGGCGGTCTCGCGCCACCATTCCAGCGTCGACAGCGCCTCGGAAAGTTCGCCTGCATCACCCGTACCGCCGCCATCGAAAATGCGCAGCGCCGTTATGCCGGCCGCCTCGGCCCATGGAAGATAGCGCAGGAACTCTTCCTTCGCTTGCGGCGTAGCGCCGACGAGACGCAGGGAGGTGTTGAGTGCGCAAACGGCGACCGGCGAACGCTCAAGGGCATGGACGAGGCCCGCCGGCGTACCGAACCGTTCGGCAAAATAGGCCGGCAGATCGATCATGCCGCCGAGCGCGCGAATTTCGATGGCATCAAGACCATGGCGTGCTGCCAGAGCCAGGGCCTCGTCCAATTCCAGTTCTGCGCAGCCAAGTGTCGAAAATGCCAGCGACATTCTTGGGGCTTTGACATCAATGGCGGTAACCATCGTCTTCTCCGCTTGGTTGCAGGATTGGATATGTGACGTTCGCCAACGCGATGTCTCCCGAAGAGCTCGAACCAAGCGCGACGCTAGTAACTAAATAGATAATTGTGAAGCATCCTTCGGGCGTCAAGAGCTTGGCGGTGGCTGCCGCGAAAGAGCTCGGTCATCCTTTCAGATGGGCCGATCCACGGCGCCCAGGATTTTTTGTCAGAGGCACGGAACATTCCTTTGGAATGTTGGTTTCTCGTCCGTGATCGAGGGCGCGAGAATTCCCACCAAAATGTTGGCGTCCGCCGGCACGACATTCATCGCATAAAAATTTCCGAAAAATAACCATTGATGTGGAGGAGACCTTAATGCCGACTGACCAGGCACATGAGTGGATCAAAAGGCGTGCATATTCTCTGTGGGAAGAAGCAGGGCGTCCCAACGGCCGCGATCAGGAACATTGGAATCAGGCCGCCGCCGAACGGGAAGATCTCGAGCGAACGCGGGCCTCTGTGGACGGCGAGGAAATCCTTATCAAATTCAGAAAAAAAGAGTCTGGCCTCGGGAAAAGCGCCGGACTTCGACCACTCTCCAAATTGACGGGCACGCGATAAGGATTCGGAATCTCGAAGAGAACAGTCAAACAGGCCCTGAAAGCCGCCGAGCCTGCCGGCGGCTTTTGACGGGGCGACTTTCGCCGCTTCACTTGGCCGCTTATGGCAATGTGCCTGATAAATGCTAGCTGCCGAAGATCGTCCGCATCGCCTTCAGGAAGGCGCGTGCACTTCGCTCCTGTCCTTTTGTGGAGAGGGGTAGATGGCGGATGTGATCGGCACGGGCGGAGAGTCGTGTGGCTATCTCCTCCGCGATAGCCGGGCGCGCGTCGAGCAGGGGCGCGAAGCTCTGCTGATCGATTTCGTAGACGGTGACGCGGGTGTGCGCCTGAAGCGTGCACACTTCTCCCATCCCTGCAAGCAAGCCGCTCTCGCCGAAGAAATCCCCGGGCGAAAGCCGTCTCTGCTCCTGCTCGCCATAACGCATTGCAACGATGCCCGCGCGAATGATCATCATCGAGGCCAGCATCTGTCCCTGATGAACAATGACATCATTCTTCTGATATTCGCGGATCGCACATGATCGGGCCAGCAGCTCCTTTTCGGACCGTGTCAGTCCAAGGAAAATGGGAATCGCCTCAATAAGGGCAAGCGGCGTTATCTCAGGCGGCCTGGCGCGCTCCTCGGTCGGCGGCTCGTTCATAAGCGCAATGGCCGATGGCGGCATCGCCAACAGCAAGCCGGCGGATTTGCAATGGCGATAAAACAGGTCCATCACCTCATTTCGGGCTTTCGTCCGTAGCAAAGGGTTCTTTACCCAGAACTGCAGCTCAAGTTCCAGGGCGACGGCATCCAGATTCTTCAGCGCCACCTGTGGCGGCGGCTCCCGGACGATCGAGTTACAGCCGGCCAAAACCGATTGCATGACCTCCTCGACGACGGAGGGCATGCGGGTGGGTGCGACCCGCACCGTCATTTTGAGGAGATGCGTTTCATCGGGCTGGCTGATATTGGTCAGTCCGAGTTTGGCGAGCACGCTATTGGGCAGAGCGACAACATTGTTTGCTCCGGTCAGAATCTGTGTCGACCGCCAAGTGCTGGCGATGACGCGGCCCTCCGTCCCGTCGGCAAGCAGAATCCAGTCGCCCAAAGAATAGCTGCGCCCGAGCGTGAGAGCGATGCCCGAAAAGACATCTCCCAGGGTGTTTTGAAGTGCCAAGCCAAGAACGATGGCAATTACGCCGGACGTAGCGACCAGCGTTCCGATCGGAACGCCAAACACGAAAGCCAGCGCCGACAAGCTGACGCAAAGATATACCACCCCGACGACAATATCCTGTAGAAGGTGGGCCTCACGTGGATTGCCTTCGAGAACCAGATAGATGCGTACGAAGCCAATGATCGCCCATGCGAGATGAAGCCACCACAGCAACTTCGCCATCATGACGATAAAAGCATGCGCGTCCTCAAGCCCGTAGCCCTGAAACTGGCGGGGCGAGATGTCGCTGTAAATAAGAACGGCCGTCATCGCGGTGAAGAAGGCAATCTCTACGATCAGCCGCAGGTTCACCCGCCAACGCGGGATCAAATGCCATACGACTATCCCAGCCAACTCGAGAATGAGCAGCCAGGCAAGGGAAGCCGTCGCAAGTCCGTCAAGATAGGCCTGCAGCATGATGATCATCTTTCGGCGCGTGGAGAAGCTTGGTTCCGGCGAGCCGGGCGGCTCGGGCAAATGCGAAGGAACGATCTCAATCCAGGCGGCCCCGGAATGCGACAGCGGCAAACCTTGGCGATGATGGACATCGAGATCGTCCGGCCGATCTTACGCCGCCGCCCGCTACCGGTAGCCCATTCCCGCTATGTAATCCGCCAGCATGTGCTCCTGCAGCTCTTCTTGCTCAAAAAGCACCTTCATCGCATCGCGGATATCGAGAACGCCGAGTGGCTTCGCATCCGCGCCGAGTACCGGCATGTTTTGAAGGCGTTGCGCCACCATGATCTTCCAGACGGCCAGGAGCTCATCATTGGGATCGCAGGAGACGATATTCCGACTCATGAGCGTCACTACCGAGGCGTTTGGCTCTCGATCCGTCAGGTGGCGGATAAGGTCGGACTTGCTGAGCACGCCGGTCGCTTCCCCATTCTCGCCGCTGACGACGGCTAGTCCTATCCCGGGATTGGAAAGCGAAAGGGCGGCGGTTTGCAGTGTGGCATTGATGTCGATTACCATTAGGCGAGCCGATGTCATTGGGTATAGGCGTTCGATAAGCATCATGGCCTCCTGAACAGTGCCCCGTGACCACAGCCGGGGCAAGAATCGTTTCGTTCGAGCCTTCGCCTGCGTCATTCCCCGAAGGCTGCCGTATGCGGAAGCTTCGGAGAGTGCAGGCTTTGGATCGGTGCCACCGAAAGAATTTTTCGGAACTTCGGCCCCGATAAAGAAGAGCTCGATCGAAGTGGCGCCACAAGGCGGCGCCACTTCGAGGTGGCGGCAAGTGTCGGGAGGGTGGGGCCTCTTGCCGCAAGATGGTTGAATTCATTTCTCGCAGGTCGTCAGCTTGGTCTCGTCCGTGTCGACAACGAACTCGGCAAACAAGCTGGCGCTAACCGGGCCTCGGGCTCCCGCTCGTCAGTTCTTGCGAGCAGACTGGTTGAACCAAGCGTCGAAGTGGACGGCGCCTAGACGCGGGTTGTCTCCCTCCCCAGGAACGAGGGAGCGGTCATCCAACTCCGTACCGAAATAAAGCGCATGAGGGTCCGCAACGACCTTGCGCGGATCGTTGCTCGCTTTCAGGAAGCGCGCGACAATGTCGGTGAAGCGCCCGCGTTCAGGCCCGGCAATATAGATGATGCCGTTCACCGGCGGGGTCAGCGCCACGTCCGCCATGACATCGGCGACGTCGTCAGACGCGATCGGCTGAAAATTGACGGCCGGCAGATGCACGGTGCCATCGACCGTTGCTGCCTGAGCGATGCCGCCCAAGAATTCGAAAAATTGCGTCGAGTGAACGATGGTATAGGGGATGCCGGAGCGCCTGATCAGATTCTCCTGAGCCATCTTGGCGCGCAAATAGCCGCTCTTCGGCAGACGCTCGGTCCCGACGACCGAGAGCGCGATATGGTGCTTGACGCCGGCCGCCGCTTCCGCGGCAAGCAGGTTTCGGCCGGACGTTTCGAAAAACTCCAGAACAGCCTTGTCTTCGAAAGAGGGCGAATTCGCCAGATCAAGGACGACTTGGGCTCCGGCAACCGCCTCGGCCAAACCTTCGCCGGTGATGGTATTCACTCCAGTATTCGGAGAGGCTGCGATCACTTCGTGACCCTTCTTGCGCAGCCGTTCCGCCGTCTTTGAACCGATGAGGCCTGTGCCGCCAATAATAAGGATTTTCATGTCCAGTCTCCCGATTTGCGTTTTTAAAATTGCGTTGGTCTTGCGGTGGACCTAACCAATGTCGGGGAGAATGCGCCAGGCCGGCGCGCCAGCCTATCGAACGGAAGCACTGGCCATATGATGCCAAAGTGTAGGTTGGCTATATCCGGCGGCTTGCAATCCTGATCGAAACGAGTTCGGCTTCGCGGTTCCAGGCAATGCTGGGCTAGCCATGCGGGCAGACGGCCGGTGCGGGGACATGGGCGAGTACCGCTCCTGTCACGCCGTCGGTGATCTTTAAGCGGCTCCAACCTTCCTAGAGCGGGGCACATGGCCTCGATTACTTTTGTTTTTTGCGGGCCACTTCGACCAGGCCGTCGAGCCAATCCTGATGGCCGTTGATCATCGGATTGGGCTTGGCTGCGGCCAGAACCTCGGCCGGTTTCCCGACCTGCGTTTCCTGGGTTAGGATTCGCAGACGATTGCCCGAGAGATCTTCGAGAAGCCAGGCGTGATGCACGTCGAGGCGGGTTTCGGCATCGCCTTCGGCCCAGCCGTGCCATGCAACTCGGGCTGGCTGACCAAGAACCGGCGCGACATGCTCCACCACCTCCGCTTTGACCGGGAAGCCGAAGGTCTTGAAACGGAAACGCAAGCCTGCACTCAGTTCCGGGCCTTTATCGTCGTCGAATTCAACATCGGCGGAGTTGGCATAGTAGGTTGGCCAGAGAGTGGCAGTGTTGAGATAGGGCCACACATCGGCGACCGTCAGGCCGGTAACAATGACCTCATTGGAGCAGTAATTGTCCGTAAAACCGGGAACATAACCTTTCGGCCAGATAATATCGCTCATGCTGTTTCCTCGTCGAGTTGGATGGCCAGGGCGGCCATGCTTCAACAGATGATTGACAAATGGTGCGATACGAGAAATAAATCCAATAGCTATTTTGTATTTTTGTTATCAGAATGACTGATATCAGAGCTGTCGACCTCAACTTGCTGAAGACGCTTGATGCGCTGCTTGACGAGTGCAATGTAACGCGCGCTGCGGCAAGGTTGGGGCTAACGCAGCCGGCGGTGAGCGGCATGCTGACGAGGCTGCGGGAGAGTTTCGGCGACCCGCTGTTCATCCGCAGTCAGCGTGGCATTGTCCCGACGCCTCGGGCACTTGAGCTCGCCGGGCCTGTCAAACAAGTTCTGAGCGAGATTGAGGTTTTGCTTTCGCGGCCTCGCTTCGAACCGGAAACGGCGGATTTGACGGTTACGCTTGCGGCTACGGACTACGCCATGAAGGCAGCCGTTGTGCCTTTCCTGACCGCGCTGCGGCAAAAAGCACCAAGCATTCACGTGGCGGTCTGTCCTGTCGAAAATGATCGTCTCGCGGCGCAATTCGAGAAGGGAGAGATCGATCTGGCTCTGCTCACTCCCGATACCACGCCCGAAGGGCTGCGGAGCCGGCGCCTGTTTAGTGAGGACTATGTCTGCGCACTCAGAGCCGGCCATCCGGAAGCCGCGTGCGGACGGCTGACGCTCGATCGTTTCTGTGCGCTTGACCACGCGCTGATGTCTCACACCGGACGCGTTTTTTGGGGCGCGACCGACGAAGCCCTCGCCCAGCTCGGGCGGTCGCGGCGGGTCGTCATATCCGTACCCAGTTTTCTTGTCCTGCTGGACATCGTGCGATCAAGCGATCTCGTCGCCGTCATTCCGCGCCGGTTGGCGGCGAGGGCCGACGGTCTGGCGTTCATTGATCCACCTGTGGACATAGCCGGCTTCACGAAGATCGCCGCATGGCACGAACGCACCCATCGCGACGGTGGACATCGTTGGATCCGGGCGCTGCTGTTCGAAACCTGCGGCTCCCTCATATGAAATGTTTGCCGGGAACGATGATCGAATTGGCCTGGGCGGATCGGAACGATCATTCGGCATGAAGACGCCGTTCGGTTGTCGACTAATAATCTTAAAGAAATTTTGGTGGCGAGGGCAGGCTTTGAGGTTTTCTGTCCCGCTGCGTCGGCTTTGCCTCGTTGCAGGCCCCTGAGACGGCGTTAACTCCTCGCCTTGGTACCAATACAGGGTAAGCGCGATTTTCCATGCACATTGACGGGTCGGCATCCCTGAACGGCCCTCGCGTTGGTTGGTAGCGATATCCGGCTCTGTTAGGCCGCAGAGTTTTTGGAGAAGTTGAACGGTAGCAGGTCTCCAATGTCCGCGGTTTCGTCGCGCTGCGGCAACTCAGTGAGCACCTGGCGCAGCCAGGTGAGAGGGTCGACGCCACAGGCGCGACAGGTGAGCATCAGACTGTAGATAACGGCGCTGGCC
>NZ_JARWGH010000044.1:0-34428 GCF_036528765.1 Rhizobium sp. BR 362
ACGGAAATGCGGTACCCAATCCGCGCATAAGAGTATGCCAGCCGTCGTCAAAATGCCCTGTCTCCTCCTTTGTTCAACAGCTCCACGCATGTGCTTTCGTCGTCAAGACCGGAAAGGAAACAGTCATGACTAAAGACCTTGCAAACGAACATAAGAGGGTCCCGATTTCCCAAAATGTTCGACCAAAAACTCGAGCGTTTTCTGCTTGAGGTCGGCGCCCGTGGCGATCCCCAGCCGATGCATCTTTTCGGCCGTTGCCGGGCCAACACCGTGAAACTTCTTGACGGGGAGGGCCTCGACGAAGGCCGGTCCATTCTTAGGGGTGATGACGGCCTGGCCATTGGGCTTGTTGAGATCGCTCGCCATCTTGGCGAGGAACTTGTTGTAGGAAATCCCTGCCGAGGCATTGAGGCCGGTGACCTCTCTGATCTTCGCGCGGATCTCCGTCGCGATCTCGGTGGCAATCTCCATGCCTTTGAGATTTTCGGTGACATCGAGATAGGCTTCGTCGAGCGACAGCGGCTCGATCATGGCTGTGTATTCGGCGAAGATCTCGCGGATTTGCTGGGAAACGGCTCTGTAGACATCGAAGCGCGGCGGCACAAAGATCAGGTCCGGACATTTTCGTTTTGCCGTCGCCGACGGCATCGCCGAGTGAACGCCGAAGGCGCGCGCCTCGTAACTTGCCGCTGCCACGACACCGCGCGCCGCCGATCCGCCGACTGCAATGGGTTTGCCATGCAGCTCGGGATTATCGCGCTGCTCGACCGATGCGTAAAAGGCATCCATGTCCACATGGACGATTTTGCGGATGGGAGGTGAGCTCATGTCGTTCATGGCGGCTTCGGCGATCGCGATGGGATCGGCATTCGTAAATTCGCGCCGAAACAAAATGAGAACATAGCAGGCTCCATCGCGATAGCAACCATTTCGAGGATCGCAATGGTCACGCCGCGAAACCAGCAGCCGCCAGAGGCGTTCTCGTCCTGTGAACATCAGTTTTGAGGAGAGAGCCAGATGGCGGACGACAGCACCACCACGATCCGAGCCACATTCAAGACAAGAGAGGCCGCCGACTTGGCCGTCGAACACCTGGTTCAACAGTACGGTATTTCGAGACCCGACATCTTCGTTCAGTCGGCGACCGACCGCAACACTGCCGGTTCGAGGCCGTCAGGTGGCGATGCCTCCCACGAAGAGGGTGCACGTCGCGATGCGGCGCTTGAAGGGGAGATCGAGGTCTCGGCGGATATCGCCTCCAATCAGATTGCCGCCGTCCGACGCAGCCTCGGGGATGCCGGTGCAATCCAGGTATCTGGTCACTGAGCGCTGTCGAACCGCCGGCGTTTCGCGATCCAGAAGCATGACGCGACGCGGCTGCACTGTGCCGCAGGACTCACCTCGCGAGAAACGGTTTCCATGTCTAGCACGAGGTTCGGGCGAGGGGATCGCGGGCCGACGCGAGGCCCCTCAGCCATGGAGGTCAGGCAAATGTGCCGCCTGTGTTTGGCCCCGATGAGCGCTGCGGCGAGGTCAACTCCTCGGCCTGCTTTGGTGTGGGCACATCTCCGTTTGGCGTCAACTCGTCCACCGCCTTCGGAAGGTCCCGGGACAGGCGGGACAGAATTTCTTGCTTTGAAAGACCGGTTTTAGCCGTGAGTTCATCGAGAGTGTCGTCGCCGAGTGCCTGGCTGAGCTCCTGATCATTTATCGGCTTGTTCTCGCCGGTTTTGACCCAGGATTCAGCTTTGTCGCCCTGACCGTTGCGTTGGAATTGCTCGAGAAGGCTACCGAGGCCGCCGCTCAAGATGCCTCCGGTCGAACTGCCTCCGAAAAGATCGCCAAGCCCACCACCATGCGTGAGGTTGCCAAGCAGATCGCCGAAACCGCCAGGGCCGGACGACGCCCCGGCACCGCCGGTCTGCCTGTTTTGTGCGCTCTGTCCAATTCCTCTTAAGACTTCCGCTATCTTGTCGCGGTTCTGGTAGCCGGCGACAGCCAATACGGCGAGCAGTGCGGTCAATGGTCCACGGGACATGATCGATCTCCTGAGCGATTAGGGTAGATCTCAGAAAACTAGCCGGGAATGACAATGTTCCGTGCGGCGCTGAATGCCTGGTGAGTTCGAATGCTCAGTGCTAACTCGGGCCTGCTTCAGATCTGGGTCATTCATCCAGCGGCTTATCGAGGGACATTCGGCCGCATTCACAGCGACGCCGGTCGCGGACGGTACGACCTCATCCGCACGCGAGCAATAAATTCTGTGTCTTCTGGAATCTATAAAAGATAACCCATCGGTCCTGGAGTGCCCATGGTGATCCAGCTCGGATGGATTGTAGCATAGTCTAGAGTGATGGACGCATTGTCCTGCAGGATTGCTACTCGTTGTCCTCGGTTTACTTCATATTGGGAATGTTGTAGCCGATATATATTGATTGGGTGGGAGCACTAGTGGTGGAATTCAAGTTTGGCAAGCCTCCGGTGGAAGAGGCCGCTGAAGACACTTCGATCGAGTGCCAGCGCCAATTGCAACCTCTCATCGAGGAAATCGTTAGTGCAGCGGTTGCAGCCGGATGGAACCAAAAGGACGTTCTCCTAGCGTTAGTAGAGCTTGCCTGGGACCTTTACGAAAAACGCTCCGCCGATCTCTAAAACGGCAGGGAATCGACGATCAGCCTTCGGTACTTGTGTGAGGCCACGACGTCGCCCTATTGGTCCACCTTCTCCAACTCACCGCATCGTCATAATTTCTTCCGATGTCCGGAACTCCCCTTCACAACTATATATTTTATACTATTTAATTTCCCGCAATTCGCTGATTTTTTGGCGGCGTATGGGCGAGCAGTGTTGGGAAATGGGCCTTCAAGCGGTGTTTTGAAGGCCCGGCTGTTTGTTCATACGCATAGGATCGTTCGGGCGGGCGATGTAGTATGAGAGATGCGGGTGAGGCTCGGGAACGGGCTGATCGATATGTTTTTGATATAATTCCTGAAAGCGCGGGCCCGAGAAGGGCCACCACGGGAGGGAGTGTAATACACTCCGTCCGCAACCCTGGGTCACAGGCATTCCTGGCCAAGGAGCATGCTGCGGGGATTGTGCTTTCCCCCGCACGCAAGCTGAGAGCCTCGCTCGGCAGCGACAGGATCACGGAGTACGATGCTCCGGTCGGCTGTCTCGTTGTCAATCCTGCTGGTGTGGACAGCAGTCTCGCTTGGTCGGAAACTAGGACGAATCTCGTCGTCGCCATTCCTCCTGAAGATCTGTCCGAGCTGGCGCTACGCGAGTTCGATCTTGACAATATAGAGCTCCAGCCGCCTGCTTTCGGCACCGTCGATCCGGTGGCCCTTGGCATAGCGCAGAGGATTTCGCTCGAGCTAACCGGGAAAGCCACTCCGAATGAACTCTATTTGGATTCGTTGGTCACGCACTTCAGCGTACATCTGCTTCGCACCTATACAAGCCGCATGAAACAGCTTCCTTCGCCAAAAGGCGGGCTTTCCGCCAAAAACGCTCGGCGCGTGCAAGAATATCTTCGCGAACATTTTACCGAAAAGGTTCATGTCGCGGAACTTGCGGCCGTCGCGGGGATTTCACCTAACCACTTCATCGTACGGTTTGCCAAGACATTCGGCATGCCGCCGCACCGTTATCTCATAAATCTGCGTTTGGACATGGCGGAGCAACTGCTTTCCGAGGGCGAACTCACGTTCGCGGAAATCGCCTACTTGGCCGGATTTTCCGATCAAAGCCATCTGGCAACCACCATGAAGAGATACCGCGGAAAGACGCCGACGGAGCTTCGGTTCTCGTGCTAAGCGTGGCGGAACCCATAAGCGGTAGCGCCTCGCTCCGATCCGCCCGGAGCCAATTCTCCATTTTAGCAGGACCTCGTTCTTTCGGGCATGCCGAGCGGGCAGAGGCCGCTTGGCGCTGAGAAGTTCGTGACTGGGCACGCATCCCGAGCGATCCGCAGCGCTCATATGCGACAGCTTGAGGTAAGTGTGGCAAAGCGGCTACACCTGCAACCGCCGCAGTGAAAACCGTAATTTCCTAAAAAAAATCCGGAATTTTCTAAAATACGCGTCAGCGATAATAAGGGCATGGTCACCGTTGTAACCATCCGGTGCGCTATGGACATTCGATTCCCTGAATTTGAAATCTTTGCTCCGAAAGTCGAGGTAGCCTGGTCTGCCCTGCAACAGCGATACGCCAACCGCCTAACCGAGGCAGAAGTCGATTATCTATTTGCCTGCCTCATCTTCGGTTTGACCTCCCCGGCCTTTGGCGAAGGGGAACCATCGTTCCATTTCGATATCTGCCGCGCCCTGGTTGCGATGAAACTTCCTCCCGATCGGGCCGGTGCTGCATTGTATACCGTCCCGGCGCCGACGGAGCCGTGGGTCGAAAGCCTGCGTGAGCAGCTCGAAAGTCAAAGCGCCAAGATGGGGCAAACACTTCAGGAAATGCGAAATTCTAATGACGACCAGGTCGCCGATGCGGATCCAAGCGTGCTTAGTCGTCCAGTCAACAACGAGGAGAAGGCAGCATGAAGGAATGCGTTGGGGAGCATCTGCAGGCTAAATCTCGTACCGGACTTGCTAGAACCTTTGTTTCAGCCGATCGCACCGATCGTGCGCTCCGGCGCCGCCTGATGGCTGTACTGCGGATGGCGTCTCGCGTGCTCGGCATGCGCCGCAAAGATCTAGGAATTGGCGCACTCGGAACGGGTAAGGTCTCCTGTATCGAAAGATCCCCGAGTGCTCCCGTCGTGCAGGGAAAGGGGATGGGGCTCGGGTCCCCGAGAATCGGTGCGGCGGTCGCGCTGGGCACGATAGCATTCGGCGGTATCGCCACGCCTGCCCTCGCGCAATATGCCGCCGGCGGCGGAACCGCGTCAGGCGGCAACGCCGTCGCCATCGGTAACGGTACCCAAGCGAATGGTGCGAACAGTGTGGCGCTGGGCACCTCCAATAGCGCAACGGGCGACGCTTCGATCGCCATCGGCTATTCGATGAGTGTCAATGGCCTTAATTCCATAGGCATAGGCGTCTTCGCGGGCGCGACCGGTGTCAACGCGCTTGCCATAGGTGGGAATGCAAAGGCCACTGCGGACGGAGCGAGCTCCATTGGGGTCAATTCGGTCGCAGCCGCAGGCGCGTCCGCCTTTGGCCTGAATGCGCGTGCCGACGGAACGAACTCCACAGCGATCGGCTATGTTACCCGGGCGACCGGGCTGCGCGCCACCGCGCTTGGGTTCGGGGCAACCGCGTCCGGGCTGGATTCAATTGCCCAAGGTAATAGTGCTACCGCAAGCAACCAGAACTCCATAGCCATTGGCTTCGGAGCGACCGCGACTGCGATCAACGCCGTCAACCTTGGTAACCGAACTGTTGCGGGAATGGGTGCCCTTCAAGAGAGCTCCATCGCCATCGGGACGGACGTACTGGCCTCGCAAGTCGATGCCACCGCGATTGGCCGCCAAAGCCAGGCTACGGGCACGAGCGCCGTTGCCCTCGGCAAGACAGCCGCTGCCTCGGGGACCAATTCGCTCGCCATCGGCCCGACCACCGTCGCGTCGGGAGCCTTCGGAGTTGCCTTGGGTAACCAGTCGCAGGCTCTCGCCGGCGGCGGTGCCGTTGCGATAGGTTCGGGTGCAACCGTTGCCGCCACCGGGACCTCGAGCGTCGCGCTCGGCAATAATGCGAACGCCGGTGGTGTTTTATCGGTTGCAACCGGCGCCGGCGCCAATGCCAGCGGCGACAATTCCACTGCCACAGGGCGCCAGGCTCTCGCCAGCGGCACAAACGCCTCCGCATATGGATCTGGGACGGTTGCGGCAGGAAACAATTCTCTCGCTGCCGGAGTCAGCGCCAATGCCAGTGGGGCTGGCAGTACTGCACTCGGCATCGGCAGCGTAGCTAGCGCCGGCGATTCGACAGCCATGGGCTTTCAGGCCAGCGCGACGGGAACGGACTCCACGTCGCTTGGTTCCGCCGCCAAGGCCACCGGTGCCCGTGCGTTCGCGGGTGGCCGCTCGGTCACGGCCTCAGGTGATGACGCCGTTGCCATCGGCACGATAGCCGTCGCTTCAGGGCCAGCCTCGACAGCGCTTGGAACGGGTGCAGTCGCACTCGGCGTCAATGGGGTCGCGCTAGGCACTTCCGCCGGGTCGCTGACCGACAATTCCGTCGCTATCGGCACGGGCGCAATAGCTGATGGCGGCGAGTCGGTCGCAATCGGTTCCGGCAACACCGCCTACGGTGACGGTGCGGTCGCGATCGGCGATCCGAGCTATGCCAGCGGCACGGGCGCCTTCACCGGTGGCGCCAACAACATCGCCAATAGTGACGGCACGGCGAGCGCCACCGCCTCAAACCAAGCGGCTGGCGCAGTTGCGATCGGCAACAACAACAAGGCGATCGGACAGGGCTCGGTCGCGCTCGGCAACGGTTCCACCGCTGGCGCGAGCGGCTTCGTCGGCAACGTCGCCCTTGGTAATGGCGCGACGGCGACAGCAAGTTCTGGAGACGTGGCACTCGGTTCCGGTTCTACGACGGCGGCCGCCGTCGGTACGGCGAGCGCGGTCATCAACGGCACGACCTACAGTTTCCAGGGCACCAATCCGACCTCGACGATCAGTGTCGGCGCGGCCGGCGCCGAGCGCACCATCACCAACGTCGCCGCGGGCCGGATCAGCGGGTCTTCAACGGATGCGATCAACGGTTCGCAGCTCTTTGCAACGAACCAGGCGGTCGACGCGATCGGTATCACGCTCGACAACATCAACGGCGGCGCTGGCATCAAGTACTTCCATGCCAACTCCTCACTTCCGGATTCCCAGGCTCTTGGCACGGATTCCGTTGCCATCGGACCGAATGCGGTGGCCAACAATGCCGGCGATGTGGCGATCGGGCTGAACGCGGCGTCAGGTGCGACGACGCCGGTGTCCAGCGCGACGATCGGGGGCACAAACTACACGTTCGCAGGAGCAAACCCGGCCGGTGCATTTTCCGTCGGCGCTGTCGGCGCCGAGCGCCAAATTCAGAACGTCGCAGCCGGTCAGCTCTCGTCCGGCTCAACGGACGCCGTCAACGGTTCACAGCTCTTCGCGACTAATCAGCAGGTTGACCTGAACACAACCGATATCGCCAATCTGAACAGCACAATCACCAACATCAATGGAGGTGGCGGCATCAAGTATTTTCATGCCAATTCCACTCTGCCGGACTCACAAGCCCTCGGGACGGATTCGGTTGCCGTTGGCCCGAATGCGGTGGCCAACAATGCCGGAGACGTTGCCATCGGCCTGAATTCGGCATCGGGTGCAACGACGGCGGTCTCGGGTGTCACTGTGGGAGGCAACACGTACGGTTTCGCAGGCACCAACCCGGCAGGCGCCTTCTCCGTCGGCTCGGCGGGTGCAGAGCGCCAGATCCAGAATGTTGCCGCGGGGCAGATTTCGTCCGGCTCGACCGACGCGGTCAACGGTTCACAGCTCTTTGCCACCAATCAGGCAGTCGACGGTCTTAACACGACCGTCACGACAATCGGCGGTCAGGTCACGCAGAACACGACCGATATCGCCAATCTCGGCAATACGGTCAACAACATTGCTGGCGACACGTCCACGACCTATACCGATGCGAACGGCGATGGCATCCGTTATGTTCGCACCAACGACAGGACCCTTGCCGTCAGTGATTCCTCCGCTCAGGGGATTGGCTCCACCGCGGTGGGCTATAATGCCACCTCCGTCGCCGACAATTCGCTGGCGCTTGGAATGGATAGCCAAGCCACCATCGTGGGCGGCGTGGCTCTTGGTTCGGGATCGATTTCGGATCGCTCCCTGGCACCAGCCTCCGGTCAGCTGGCTGCGGGGCCGACGAACTTTATCCAGTATAATACGACGGATAAGACGCTGTTGGGTGCCGTTTCGGTCGGTTCGAGCACGGCCTATCGACAGATCATCAATGTTGCCGACGGTACCAGCGCGCAGGACGCCGTCACCGTTCGTCAGCTCCAGGGCGCCATCGCTTCGGTGGCGACGACACCAAGCAAATACTTCCATGCCAATTCGGCGGCGGGCGACTCGCTTGCTGTCGGTGCGGAATCGGTGGCTGTCGGTCCTACAACCGTCGTCAACGGCGACAATGGCATCGGTATCGGCAATGGCGCGATCGTCGATTCGAGTGCCCCCGGCGGCACGGCAATCGGCCAGAACGCCCACGTCATGCTGGCGGACGGCATCGCACTCGGCACAAACTCCCTCGCTGCAGGAATCCAATCGGTTGCATTGGGTGCCGGCGCACAAAGCAATAATATCAATAGCGTCGCTCTCGGCGCACAATCCATAACCAGCGTAGGACCGCAGGCGAACTATACCGCCTTCGCTCTTGCAAGCCCGCAAAACTCCGTCGGCGAAGTGTCGATCGGCTCGGCTGGAGCGGAGCGCAAACTAACCAATCTTGCCGCCGGTTCGGCAGACACAGACGCCGTGAATGTCAGCCAGTTGAGAGGCCTCGGCACCAATATCACCAACTTGATTGGCGGTGGTACGACGGTGAACCCCGACGGTTCGATTACCGGCCCCACCTATAATATCCAGGGCAACAATTATAGTACGGTTTACGACGCCTTCAGTGCGGTCGATAGCACGCTGACCAACATCACCAGCGGCGGCGGTATCAAGTATTTCCATGCCAACTCGACGCTCGCCGATTCGGCTGCCAGCGGTACTGATAGCGTCGCGATCGGTCCTCAGAGCGTGGCCAGTGGAACGAACAGCCTGGCTGCCGGCAATGGAGCGGCGGCGGCGGGGCAGGGTGCCGTCGCCCTCGGCCAGGGAGCGCAGGCAACCAATGCCAATGATGTGGCGTTGGGCTCCAGTTCCGTAACGCAGGCGGCCGTCGGCACCTCGGGTACTACCATTCAGGGGCAGCACTACGACTTTGCTGGCACCACACCGGTCGGCACCGTCAGCGTCGGTGCTCAGGGCGCGGAGAGGACTATAACCAACGTCGCTGCGGGCCGCATTTCGGCCGACAGCACGGATGCCATCAACGGTTCGCAGCTTTATGCCACCAATCAGGCGATCGACAGTCTGCAGGCCGGTGTCGGAACAATCACGAAGAATGCCGTGACCTATGACCTAAACCCGGATGGCAGCAAGAAGAACAGCATCACGCTGCAGGGTGGCGACGTCAATGCGCCGGTGGTCATCTCGAATGTCGGCAGGGGCGTTGCCGCGACGGATGCCGTCAATGTCGCTCAATTGGGTGACAGCATCACCCAGGTTAAAGCGTACACGGATACTGCCGCTGCCAATACGCTGGTTGCAGCCAACAATTATACGGACCAGAAATTCGGGCAGCTGAACCAGGCGCTTGGAGACGTCCGTTCGGAAGCGAGGCAGGGGGCCGCGATCGGGCTTGCCGCGGCATCGCTTCGATATGACGACCGTCCCGGCAAGTTGAGCGTGGCTGTGGGTGGCGGCGTGTGGCGCGGCGAAGGCGCCCTGGCCTTCGGCGCCGGTTATACCAGTGAAGACGGTCGTGTCCGCGGCAATCTGTCTGGTACGGCGGCCGGTGGCCAAGTCGGCGTCGGTGCTGGCCTCAGCTTTACGTTGAACTGAGCCCGTCATGCGTAAAGGAGCGCTTTTCGGCGTCCCCGCCTTCATGGCTTGCCTGTTCCTGTTCGGTCCATTCGCGATCGGACAGGAGGCAAATCCTTCGGGCTATCGAATAAAGCCTTCTGACGTCGTGGTTCCCCCGGAGCTGAAGCCTGGCGAGTATCAAAGGATCATCCGTCCTTTTGAAAATTGGACTCTGATCTGCGACGAAAACCTGAAGGTCCGCCAGCGGGTGTGCAACGTCACTCAGATCATCGAGAACGAGGCAGGACAGGTTGCGTTCAGCTGGTCACTCGCTGCCACTCAAACAGGTGAGCCCTACATGATTTTGCGCGCCGCCCCCATTGCCAAGAGCGACGGTCGCATCTCAGTCAAATTTGAGGGTCGCCAGGAGCCCATACAGATCAAGCTCGACGGGTGCAGCCCAACAGTTTGCGTCGGAATGCTTCCGATCGGACCTGTCATGCGCGAGCAGATTTCGAAGAGTACTGCGCCGACGATCTCCTATCCCACAGCGGATGGCGGGACGATTAGCGTGACCGCGAACCTTAAAGGCCTTTCCACCGCCGTGAAGGCGATAAATTGACGGAAGAATTTTCAATGAGCCAGCAGTCAATCCACGATCGCATCATGTCCCGGAACACGAGCGCCGCTGCAATTCCAAACTTGGGCACCGACCAGATGAAACCGGCGCGGAAACGTTGGAAGCCGCCCCTTCTTTCGCTGCTTGCAATTGCTGTCGCTGGGGCCGCTGGCTATGCGGTGGCTCGATGCGACGTGATCGGAAGCCTTCTGTCGCAACCGGCGATCGCTGCGGCAAACGACGGCAATCAAGCGCTGCCGGATACGCCGTTTCTGCAGCATGCCAAAAAAGCTGGCCTGCAATCCTGTTCGACCGTCTTTCCCGTTCTTGGACAGCTGCTGACAAACGGCACCCAATATAACGTCCAATCGATCTGGAACAGCGAGGCGGCCGACAAGCATGCAGTGGAGGCGCTTGTTGGCATGAACTATGCCACGCAGGGCTACAGTGGCCCTGCTGCCGGCGTCGTATTTGCCGCGCCGGTCGCATCGGGCTGCGAAGGCTCGATGATCCGCGTGGCGCCATTTACGGGCTCTTGTCCGGAAATTTTGGCCAAGCTTCCGAACGGAAGCAAGCTCGTCAATAATCTCGGGCAGATCGGCGTCTACGAACTCGGCAATGATGGCGGTAACGCAATGCTTATGCCGACCGGAAACGGCTGCGTCGTCATTTCCGTGGCCTCGGCATCGGGCAAACAAGGGGGCTCAAAATGAGATGGAGGTCCGCCATTGCGGCGATCGGCATGCTGTTTGTCTCCAACGGCCAACTGGGGGCAGCCGATCTCTTCACGGCCGAGCAGGCGCCAGTTCCTCCGACGGAGGAGCACGGCATCTGGGCCGCGATCGCCTATTCCACACCTGATGAGAAATATGGTTTCTTCTGGGGTGCTGACAAGCGGCAGGAAGCCATGGATATCGCGCTCAAGCATTGCGAGCGGGACGGGGGCAGCAAGTGTCTCGTGGTAAGCATATTTCGCAACCATCGGCACTGGGATGACGACGACAATACCGGCTTTCCATACAATCATTGCGGCGCGCTCGCCATCGGCAAAGACGAACACAATCGCGTCACGCCATGGGGCGCGAATTCGGCACCGACGCGCCGAGAAGCTGAAGACCTTGCTCTCAAAGCATGCGAGGGCTCAGGATCGCAATGCAAGATCCGCGAGTGGATATGTACATGACCCCATCCGCAATCATGACCTACCAGGAGCTTGGACGTTCATTCCCGTGCCGGTCGCCGCTCACCTCGACGTTTCACGGAGCCGACCGAGGAAACGTCCTCTTCCAAGCAGAAAGACGTGATCGTTTGCCAATCTCCGCATCGATTTTTTCTCGTCAGGCACGCGTCCTTATGTCTTGTGTGAGGTTCATCCTTCTTTGTGCAGGTCTCATTCTTGCGCTTGTGCCGGCAGCCTCTGCTCAGTCGGCGCTGCCGAATGGCGCATCTACCCTGCAGGAAACCTACCAAGACTGGCGAGTTGCCTGCAGTCTCCGCGACAAGGCGCCAACCTGCACGATTTCCCAGGATCAAACCCAGCAGAATGGTCAGAGGTTGCTTGCCGTCGAGATGCAGATGCGCCCGGATGGCGGCGCGCTCGCAACGCTCCTCCTTCCGTTCGGCATCGTCCTCGACTCCGGCGTTACGCCGAATGTCGATGATCAGCCACCGGTGAAGCCAGTGCGTTTCCGTACCTGTTTGCCGGCGGGATGTATTGCTTTGCTTCCTATCGATTCGCCGACACTGGCAAAACTGCGGGTGGGCTCCCGGCTGAACCTCAAGGTTATTACTGATGCGGACAAGGAGCTGAGCTTTCAGGTGTCGCTACACGGCTTCTCAGCCGCTTTCGATCGTGTTGTCGCCTTGAGCGCGAGATAGAGGAAGCTAACGGGAATACTCCAGATGTCGCGCACCACTTGCACATATCCGATGTGTGCTGATCCCCGGGAGGTTCGAACGGACTATTCCTGCAGAGAGCCGGCCTGACCGGCGACCCCAGCTTTAGCGCAGCCCTTCGTCTTCCTCCCGTAGACGTCCTCTGGAATGCGGCCGGCGTCGCACACCGATCGTCGGCTGAGACATCGCAATGAATGCGAAGGTGGGTGCTGTGATGAACTATCCGCTGAGGCAAGGATTGCACTCAACCTTCCTCAGGTGGCTTGATGTGCCGGAATTGCAATAACAGCAGCAGGTCGTATGTGATCTTCAATGTGGCGCAGATGAGGAGCGGCCAAGCGCGAAAGGATGCAGCTAAGAGGGCGCCGGCGAGCGCGGGACTCGCCGCTGCGGCAAGGCTTCGCGGTACCGATGTGAAGCTCGCAGCCGCTGCACGCTCCGCCTCCGACACGACCGCCATCACATAGGAAGAGCGGGTCGGCACATCCATCTGCGAGAGCGCGGCTCGAATGAGCAGCAAAGCGAGTGCCAACGGCAAGTTGGGCGCGAATGCAGCGAGAGCTAAGGCGATACTGGACGGAATATGGGTAAACACCATGGTTTTGATGAGCCCAATCCGACTTGAGAGCCATGCAGCGATCGGAAATGAGAACGCCGAGAGCACGCCCGTCCAGAAGAAAAACACGCCAGCCTCGGAAACCGAAAGATTGAATCGCCCAAACAGCCACAGGGCGAGCAGCGACTGGACCACGAAACCTCCAGCGAAGGCATCAAGACTGAAGAGAGCTGCTAGCTTTAAGACGATGGCGCGCGAAGGTCCGAGTGCCGCCGGTTTGGTTGTTGCGGAGCTCGCGGGACGAGGGGGGATGCGAGTATAAAGAAGGCCGCCCAGGACGCCAACGACCGCGTAGAGAACGAACATCAGCTTGATGGCGGTCAGTTGCGCCAGCCCAAATCCGGCCATAAGTTCCGGCAGTGCAGCGGCCAGCGCCCCCACGGCGCTTGCAAGCGCCCCGACGAGGCTGTAGCGCGCGAACATTCGTGTTCGATCGAGACTGGCCACTTCGCCAGCGAGCACGGCATGCTCAAGTGGCACAAAGATGCTCACGCTGCCCGCCGACGGATTGATCGTTCCGGCAAACGCGATCACCAGGAGCAGTGCATAATCATTGACCATCGACATGAGGAGACCAGTCACGACCATCAGGCTGGCGGCGGCCAGCAGTAAGCCACGACGATCTTGATGTGCACCAAGAAATCCAATGACGATCGTCAAGAGTGCAGAGCCGAAGAGAGACGCCGCGGCGATGACGCCGACTTGCTGAGGTGAGAAGCCCAGAGCAAGTAGATAGACCGGCAACAGGATGGCCACGAAGCCGTCGCCGAAGTCGCGCAAAGAGCGCGCAGCGAGAAGCCATGTCGCCGGATGAATGCCTTGCATCTCTCTCATTGCTCTCGATTGCGTTCTCTACTCCGACCCCATGCGCAATCCGTAGGCGAGCCCAAGGATCGAGCAGGCGGCGAGGACCGTCAGAATACCGGCCTTGCAGCGAACACCGCGACAATCGCGCCTAGGGTCAGGATCAGGGACGGCACGTAATGAATTCCGAAGATCAATCTTCCGGTGATGGGCTCCGTCAATCTCCGGCTATTCGCTCTGTCGGAAATTGCGGATCCGATCGAAGAGGACGGCAAGCACGATCGCTCCGCCGATGAAGGTCCCTTGCCAGAAGGCGTTGATGCCGAGCAGGCCGAGGCTATTGCGGATCACCTCGATCAAGGCAGCCCCGATCAGCGCGCCGAAGGCGGTGCCGACGCCGCCGGCAAGATTGGCGCCTCCGATGACGGCGGCGGCAATGACCTGGAGTTCCATGCCGGCACCGATATTGGTGGTGACGGCGCCGAGCCAGCCCGTTTGAATGATGCCGGCGAGCCCTGCCGAAAGGGCGGATATCATGTAGACGGCAACTTTGATTTTTCTGACCGGCACGCCCGTGAGCGTTGCCGCGTGCTCATTGCCGCCGATCGCGAAGATATAGCGGCCGAACCTGGTCCAGCGCAGCAGGAAGCCGGTGATCAGCGCCAGCACGATCATGTAGATCACGGGATTGGCGATGCCGAAAAGCCAGGCACCGCCGCCGAGCGCCAGCAGCTTGTCGTGATCCGGTCCGAACTGGAAAACCACGGTGTTGTTGGAGGCGACCATGGCAATGCTGCGCGCGATCGACAGCATGCCCAACGTCACGACAAAGGGCGGAAAGCCGAGATAGGCGATCAATATGCCGTTGAAGACGCCGATCAGGAGCGCCGTGCCGATCGAGGCCGCGATGCCGACCTCGATGCTGTAGCCGGCATGCATGACCACCGCGAGCACCATGCTGCATAGGCAGAGCACGGACCCGACCGAAAGGTCGATACCGCCGGTGATGATGACCATCGTCATTCCGAGAGCGATGATGGCGACGAAAGTGACGTTCCGGGTGATATTGTAGAGGTTCTTGGCCGTCGCGAAGGAATCCGTCGCAAAGGACAGGAAAAGACAGGCAAGAATGACGGCGATCAGCACCCAAAAGGTCTGGCTCGCCAAAATGGCAGCCAGCCAGCTATGCTGCTTCTGCTCGATTGTCCGGTCCAAGGTGATTGCCATTGTCGACCTTCTTTTCTTCGCAAAATGCTTACCGTCTCAGACCTGTTCGATAGCCCCTGTGATGAGCCCGGTAACTTCTTCGGGGGAACTGGTTGCAATTGGCTTGTCGGCGACTTTTCGGCCCCGCCGCATGACGATGACCCTATCGGCCACATCGAAGACGTCCGGCATGCGATGGCTGATCAGGATGACGGCGATGCCGCGGTCGCGCAGATGGCGGATGAGATTCAGAACTTCGGCCACCTGCCGGACCGAAATTGCCGCCGTGGGCTCGTCCATCAAAACGATCTTCGCCTCGGACAGCATGGTGCGGGCGATCGCCACCGCCTGCCGCTGCCCGCCGGACATCTGCTTGACGAGATCCCGTGGTCGGGTCTCCGACTTGAGCTCCTTGAAGATTTGGCCGGCCCGCTTGTACATCGCCTTATAATCGAGCACTCGCAAAGGACCGACGCCATACCGCAGCTCGCGCCCGAGAAAGACGTTCGCCGCCGCCGACAGATTGTTGCAGAGCGCGAGGTCCTGATAGACGATCTCGATGCCATGCTGCCGTGCTTCCACCGGCCGATGGAGAACAAGTTCGGCGCCATCGAGCCGCATCATTCCGTGGCTTGGCCGGAAGTTGCCGGCGATCATCTTGACCAATGTTGACTTGCCGGCGCCGTTGTCGCCCATGAGACCGACGACCTGTCCTGCCTCCAGCGAAAACGAAACGTCGTTGACCGCCTGGATTGCACCAAAATGCTTGGAAATGTTTGTAAGCTCGAGAACCGTCACCAGCCTTCTAGCCTCCCGAATCCTGCCGGCCTGGAACAAATGCCTTGTCTCGGACCACGGTTCGCTTCTCCAATCTCCTCCTGGAAAAGCGACAGCTCATATTTACGCAAAACCTGGCGAGAGCGTCAATCAATCGCCCGATGAATTGGATCAACTAGCTCAAAAATTGTTTAGCAAAGGCAAATACTCGTTGACGAGCGAACCGGCAGAATATTAGCTGTTTGTGGAGGAAGGGGTATGCTGATCCTTGTCACCGGAGCGACGGGCAAGGTCGGGCAGCATTTCATCGCCGGGCTGCTTGACGACCCGCGGTTTTCAAAAGCGCGCATTCGCGCGCTTTGCCATAATCGCCTGTGCCCTGAAAGCGACCGCGTTGAGGTGACACGCGGCTCGATCGCGGATCGGAACGTGGTGGTTGCGGCCCTTTCCGAGGTGACCCATGTCCTGCATCTTGCCACCTGTAAGGAAACTCTCGACGACGTGATGGACGTGACGGTCAAGGGTCTATTCTGGCTGCTTGAGGAATTCCGCACAAGCGCGACCGCGCGCCAGTTCATCCTCCTCGGCGGCGACGCCGGTATCGGCCATTTCTATTATCACCATGACGGTCCGGTGACCGAACATGCGCCGCATCGAGCCTATCCAGGGTGCTACGCGCTGTCGAAGGTGCTGGAAGAGGTGATGCTGGAGCAGTTCACGATCCAATACGGCATCAATGGCTGCTGCCTTCGTGCGCCCTGGATCATGGAAAAGGACGACTTCAAATACAGCTTGTCCTTCGGCGACGATGTATTCGGCGGTCCAGACTGGAAAACGCTGGTTCCGAAGGCCGACGCCGAGCGCTACGCAAGAACAGGGACCGTGCCTCTGCTGCGCGATGCCGACGGGCGCCCGCTGAAACGCAATTTCGTGCATGTCGATGATCTCGTCTTGGCGATCCTTTCGGCGATCGACAATCCGCGTGCCAAGGGAGAGCTTTTCAACATCTGCATGGATCGGCCGGTCGACTATGGGGAAGTCGCCGCTTACCTTGCCCGCACGCGAGGCCTCGACTCCATCGACATACCAAGCCGGTATCATTCGAACTGGATGGACAACAGCAAGGCCAAGTACCTGCTGGACTGGCAACCAAAATACGATCTGGAAATGCTCATCGACTCGGCTTGGCGCTACGAACGGGCAAGCAATGACCCGCGCGTCGTCTGGTATCCGGGTTGATCGCATGACGGACACGCCGTGTCCGCCTGTTTTCAAGTGGGAGGAATCAATGAGGAAAACGTTATTGCTTGCCGCCGCAGTGCTGGCACTTGCCGCGGGGGATGCACTTGCCAAAAAACAGCTTGTCATCGTGGTGAAAGGCCTCGACAACCCGTTCTTCGAGGCGATCAACCAGGGTTGTCAGAAGTGGAACAAGGAAAACGCCAACTCCGAATATGAGTGCTTCTACACCGGTCCGGCATCGACCTCTGACGAGGCCGGAGAGGCGCAGATCGTCCAAGACATGCTCGGCAAGGCGGACACGGCTGCAATCGCGATTTCGCCGTCGAACGCAAAGCTTATTGCCCAGACCCTTAAGACGGCCAATCCCTCGGTCCCGGTAATGACGATCGACGCTGACCTTGCCGCCGAAGATTCGGCTCTGCGCAAGACCTATCTCGGAACGGACAACTACCTAATGGGTGTTCGTATCGCCGAATACATCAAGAAGGCCAAGCCAAATGGCGGGAAAATATGCCTGATTGAAGGTAATCCGGGCGCCGACAACATTCTGCGTCGAGCCCAGGGTACGCGCGACACCCTGACCGGCAAGAAGGGGCTGACGGAGTTGAAGGGCGAAGGCGGCTGGACCGAAGTCGCAGGCTGCCCGGTCTTCACCAATGACGACGGCGCCAAGGGCGTTCAGGCGATGACCGACATCCTGGCCGCCAATCGGGATCTCGATGCCTTCGCCATCGAAGGCGGCTGGCCGCTATTCGGTGCGCCGCAGCCTTACCGGGATCTGTTCAAGCCCATGGCCCAGCGTATCGCCAGCAACGATTTCGTCATCGGTGCCGCCGACACCATCGGCGACGAAGTGGCGATCGCACGCGAAGGTCTGGTTACCGCACTCGTCGGCCAACGGCCCTTCGAGATGGGCTACAAGGCACCTTCCGTGATGTTGGATCTGATTGCCGGCAAGAAGGTCGATGATCCGGTCTTCACCGGTCTCGACGAATGCACCAAGGACACGGTCGATACCTGCATTCAGAAATAGTTTTCGCGTCTTGGGGTGTCCGCCTCGCGGACACTCCAAGGCAGGCAAGGCCATCCACCGCTCGTTTTTCCTGAGCCATAGCTCTGGCGCTCAGACTACGGCGTGGCGTGTCCTGCGCAAACTGCTTGGCATCATTTGCGTGGCCTTTGGCAATTTCAATCTTGCCGGCTTCGATCTCGAACATATCGGGATCTGGCGGCTTAGTCGCGAAATCCGTCGCGTGCTGCTGCTGGTTTGCCGACCGTTACTTATTTCCCGAGATAATTGCTGAAGAGAGTCACCACGCTGTGTGGGGCATCATTGCCAAAAAATTGGTGGAGATTTTGCGCGGTCTGGTCGGCAACTTCCGTGCTTCTTGGAAAGAGATCGTTTTCATATGTCGCAAGCGCAGCTTCCAAGTCATCAGGTGTCGAAAGGAGGGCTTTAGCGAGCTCTGAGCCATCATACAGCGCAAGGTTTGCACCTTCACCCGCGAACGGTGACATCAAATGAGCCGCATCTCCGAGCAATGTCACTCCAGGCGTCCGCTTCCATCGGTGTCCGACAGGCAGCGCATAGATCGGGCGCAGCACGGGGACGGTTTCGCCGTCCGTGATGAGTGCGCTTAGCTGCGGAGCCCATCCTTCGAATTGCTCGGCAATACGCGCCAGGCCAGCTTTCCGATCGGTGAAGTCGATGGAATTTGCCCAGTCCTCCGGCTTGTTCAAAGCTGCATAGGTGTGCAGCGTACCGTCTGCATAGCGGTGCGCCAAGATGCCCTTGCCCGGAGCGACTGCCATCAGTGTGCCGCTGCCTATTGCATCTGCGCTCGCCTTATGGCGCGTGTCGCCATCGAACAGCAAGGTTTCGATGAACAAGGTTCCTGAATAGATGGGTTTGGAATCAGACAGAAGCGGACGAACTTGCGACCATGCTCCATCGGCACCCACGAGCAGATTGGAAGTGACCGTGGAGCCATTGGCAAAAGTGATCTCATGCCGTCCGGCCCCAAGCGGAGCGATCGACGTAACCTTATGGCCCCACTTGATCGCTTCCGCGGGGATAGAACCGATCAGCATGTTTCGAAGGTCACCCCGGTCAATTTCCGGGCGGTTGCCGGCCTGGTTGCCGGGACTGTCGAATAGAACATGACCCTCTTTATCAACGACACGTTTTGCATCTTCGCGAGCGCGGACAAGGCCCAGAAAGGTCTCATAAAGTCCTGCGGCTTTCAGAGCGATCTGGCCGTTGTATTCATGAATATCGAGCAGCCCGCCTTGTGTTCTTGCGCTCGCCGACGCGTCCGCTTCGTAGATGATCGAGGGTATCCCATGAAGTTGAAGAACTCGGGCCAGTGTCAGGCCACCTAAACCGGCACCAATAATGGTAATCGGATTTTGCATTGTAGCGCTCCTGTTAAACGCA
Organism: Rhizobium sp. BR 362; assembly: GCF_036528765.1. Classification (NCBI taxonomy): domain Bacteria; kingdom Pseudomonadati; phylum Pseudomonadota; class Alphaproteobacteria; order Hyphomicrobiales; family Rhizobiaceae; genus Rhizobium; species Rhizobium sp. BR 362. The sequence continues at coordinate 19,190 of NZ_JARWGH010000044.1, forward strand.
GGCATGCAGCGTTCGTAGGCGCTGATGACGTGCGGATGCCTGATTGCCTCAGGCGGTTGTTTCGGGAGACGCTGGCCAAACCAGAGCATATTGCTCGATGACTTGTATTCGAAGGTACAAACGACCGGTCGTTTTTCGCGGCAAAAACTTCTTATATTTGAACTACGAATACTGCAATGCCGTTTTCTGGCATTGGCAGTGAGTGGAATTCACAGATGATTTCCGGCGTTGGCGCATTATTGTCGCGGGACAACGACCCCCAAGAGCGGGTCGGTGCTTGCGTTAGGGGAGCACTAGATCACCGTCTGGAGACCGAGTTCGACGACCCGGCCGGTCGGAAGTCTAAAATAGTCCGTCGCGTTGCTGGCGCCCTTGGCGAGCGTGATAAACAGCCGGTCCTGCCAGAACGGCATGCCGCCTTTTCTCGAGGGAAGAATCGTGCGGCGCGACAGGAAGAAGGACGTCGACATAATGTCGAACTTCAGGCCCAGCTTCCTCACGAGGAGGAGTGCGCGAGGGATGTTCGGGGTCTCCATGTAGCCGTAGGTGATGATCAGTCGGCTGAAAAGGGGATTGAAGCTCTCGAGGAATATCTTCTCGTCATCTGGAACGAATGGGGTGGTCGCCGTGACGACGCTGAGGATAACGTTCTGCTCGTGCAGGACCTTGTAGTGCTTCAGGCTATGGAGGAGAGCGGTTGGCGCGCCTTCCACCTCGCTCGTTAAGAAGATGGCCGTGCCCGGAACGGTCGGCGGCTTCTTCCGCGCGAGGTTGTCGATCACAGCCGCGAGCGGGATTTCGTCTGTCTTCGTGCGGGCCGCGAGCAGACGACGCCCGGCCATCCAAGTCTGCATGATTAGGCCCATCGTCAACGCGACGACGACAGGCACCCACCCGCCATTCGCAAACTTCGTGACATTCGCGACGAAAAAACCTGCATCGATCAGGAACAGAGGAACGATGACGGCGGCTGCACTTGCCTGGTCCCAGTTCCATACGTGCCGCATGACGACGTATAGCAGGACCGAAGTGATCAGCATCTCTCCCGTGACGGCGATACCATACGCGGCAGATAGACCGCTGGAATTCTGGAAAAACAGCACGAGGGCCACCACGAAGACAAAGAGAAAGCCGTTGACCTTCGGCATGAAGATCTGCCCCGAGTGCGTTTCGGAGGTGTGAAGGATCTGGAGGCGCGGCAGCAGATTGAGGTGCATGGCTTGGCGAACGAGCGAGTACGCGCCTGAGATCACGGCCTGGCTCGCGATGACGGTCGCTGCCGTCGCAAGGCAGACCATCGGGATTCGTGCCCATTCCGGATGCATGCCGAAGAACGGGTGCGAGGCCATCTCCGGGTTGTCGAGAACGAAGGCGCCCTGTCCGAAGTAGTTCAGCAGCAGGCATGGAAATACAAGGGCGAACCATGCCGTCACGATCGGCCGACGGCCGAAGTGACCGAGATCGACGTACAGGGCTTCGGCTCCCGTGACCGCGAGAAACACCGCGCCAAGCACCGCGACTGTAAGGGAAGCATTATTCGCAGCGTAGTGAACAGCGTGCAGTGGATTGACTGCAGCAAAAATTGCCGGATCGTCAAGAACGTGAATTGCTCCGCTTACGCCCAGCACCAGGAACCACAGTGCCATGATCGGGCCGAAGACGGCCGCGACGCCGCCGGTGCCGAAGCGCTGGACCATAAACAGGACGACGATGATGGTCAGCGTGATGGGGACAATCCAGGTGGAGAGCGCGGGCGCGACAACCTGGATGCCCTCGACAGCTGAAAGGACTGAAATCGCCGGCGTGATAATGGCGTCGCCGAGAAACAGCGAGGCTCCCGCAACACCTAGCACCAGCACCCAGACCGGCCGTCCGGAAAGACTCATGCGCGCGAGAGTCATCAAAGACAAGGTTCCACCTTCGCCTCGGTTGTCAGCCTTGAGCACAAATGTCACGTATTTGATCGTGACGACGATCGTGAGCGCCCAGACGATGAGGGAGAGTATGCCAAGCACGTTGTCACGGTGCGATCCGATGCCAGCCGTTGCGTGAAGTGCTTCCCTGAACGCATAGAGCGGGCTGGTGCCGATATCCCCGTACACAACGCCCAATGCGGCCACAACGAGCGATGGGAGACCGGTTTGGGTCTGGTGTTCCAGTTCTGGATCTTCAGATCGGAGTAGCGGGTAGCTCAATTGTCAGCTCGAAGCAGGAGGAGCGGAATTGTCAAAGCATTCAGTCAGAGAATGCCCAATGCGACCTCTCGTAAACGGTTACATTGCCAGTTTGATCCAAGTGTCGCATTTTTTGAATATGGCTGGCTGTAGACGCGATGGTGACGGAGGCCGCTTAAGCCCGTAGCGGTAGTAGCGTCACGCCGGATTGGTGGGTTTGCGAGGGGGGTTCGAAACCAGTATGGCGCGTAAGAAAGCCGCGCGAACCTTTTTCAATAAACGCCAAGTAATAGCATAACTTGCCTCCCCACTGAATAGAAACGACTCCCGCAGGGATCCGTCAAGGCGTCGCCGGGAACCGACTGTTGTCCTGCGGGTTACCTCGGCAGCAAGAGGAGCCGACCATGCCGTTTCCATCACCAGGATCTCAGGATTTGCAGCAGCGCTTCGAGGAATTGAAGGCGGCGGCCAGAGACGCGCTGCAAGAAGTCATCGCCTCCGCGAACGAAGCGGGCTGGGGCACGCGAGAGGTACTCGTCGCGCTGGTCGCGGCGGCCCACTCTCTCGAAGACGCCAACAGTGCCGACCCGGATCCGGCAGATGATCCGCCAGTCGGCGATGCCGTTCGCGAACAGATCGGACATGGCGAACAATTCGATTGAGGAGCGGCGCCGGCAACCTTGTTCTTTTAGGCGGACGCCAAGTTTGGAGAAGACGATGAGCACCAACGACACGAATGCAACGCCCGAGCAGCGAGTGCCCAAGGACGTCAATCCGGTACCGGAAAAGCCTGAAAAGGCGGACAAGGAATCACTCGCGCCCTCAACCGTGCAGCCCGCTGGCAGCAAGGACGAGAGCGAACGGCCGATCGTCAATCCGATAACCGGCGTGGCCCTGTAAGGTTCGGAGAGATCGAGGATGACGAACGTCTGGTTGGGGGCGGCGCCGACATTCTATTTGGACGTCTGAGACGCACCGCGCTGACGACATGCTGTTTGTCGATCGCTCAGCGCGAGCCATGGCAGTTGAGCGCCCGCAGGAAACAGTGATTACGTGATCCTGAAGCTGCCCGAAGGCTTACTGGCGCCAAAACCGCCGCTCTGCTTGGCGGGCCAAAACAATAGAGCTGCAAATCCAAACAACTGGATATAGCGGCAGCAACAGCAGATAATATCCACTCTCGAACATCGCTCTGAAGTAGGTCTCCTTCGCCAGCCACCAAGCTGGCACACCGGTGGCGGCTAGTGTTGCTGCACATAGTAAAGCCATCTTCAGATAGCGTCCGTACATCCCGATGCCCCCCGGCAAAATCGTGTGAAGCTTGTATTAGGTAATTAAAAATGTCGAGAGTTGGGCGACGGCACAGGTATTCGCCCCTTGCAAAGGAGGCGCGCGAATCTATTCATTTATTAGGCGCTTCTGATCGACTAGATATGCTTCGTTCAATACTAAAGGAACAAGATGTCTGAACATCCGCGCTCGCTAGAGTCGACGAGGCATTGCCTGTCGGACCGAAAACCTAAAGGAACCATTATTTACATAGTGGTTGCAGCAGTTGTGGTTATCACCGGGCTTACTTCAGGACGGCACGAGAGCCCAGCGCCGCCTCAGCAGCACATTGAGAAGATGCCTCAGTAAACGGATTGATTGGGCGGACGATCATCTGGAATTCACAGTGTTTGACGCATTTGAGTTCAGCCAATGGAGCATCTTCCTGAGCGGGGCGGGAAGGGCTTTCTTCCAGGATCACTTTGAAGTCGGGGCCTGAATCCTTGTCATTGCTTTTCTCTCGACATGAACAGAGATGCTACTATTGTTTCCCTGCTGGCGCAGCTCGATCGATCAGTTGAGCGCTCTTTACCGGGGCACGTGTATGAACGAGGCATCGAATTTCCGGCTGACCAAGCGATTTGCCTCGTATTTGCCTCGAGGTCCCGTTCCCCTTAGTCGCACGATCATAATCGCGGTCTCGGCCGTCGGCATCGCGAGCCTGTTGCGTTATTTGATGGAGCCCGCAATTGCCGGGCTCCCATTCATCACCATGTTCCCGGCAGTGATGCTCGCCAGCACTTTCGGCGGTGTCTATTGTGGTTTGCTCACCACCATTCTGGCAGCGACCGTTTCCGCCTACGCATGGCTTCCGGCTCTCAATTCGTTTGCGCTGACGCAGCAGTCTTGGATCGGATTAACCGTATTCTTGTTGGCGAGCGCACTGATCATTGCGACAGCGCATCTCATGCATCTGCTTGTGCGCGCCTTGCGGCAAGCTGAGGAGCAATCCGATCTGATCGCCAGAGAGATGAAACACCGCATCAGTAACCTCCTTCAAATGACCGACTCGTTGGCGAAGCGGACATTCAAGGACATTGGCCAGGCGCAGCTTCAGGTCTTCAGTCAGCGCCTTCTTGCTATGGCTACCGTCTTGCGAATGTCCGATCCAGTCTCAAATCGGAATCTGCGGGAGTTGCTGGAGGCGGTATTCGGATCAGTTTCCTTAGATCGCATTAGCTTAAGCGGTCCCCACGTCGCGGTTCGGCCCGAGCTGGCAGTCAAGCTGGCGCTGGTCTTCAACGAGTTGCTGACGAACTCAATCAAGTACGGCTCACTCTCGGCAAATGGCAGCGTCACCATCGAATGGCGGCAGGATGAAAACGCCGTTCACCTTTACTGGAAAGAAATCGATGGGCCTTTGGTCAAAGTGCCGGAACAAAGAGGTTTTGGAAGCCAGTTAATTGAACGCGTTCTCGGCCCGGGCGAAGGCGAAGCAATGATCGAGTTCGAACCGAACGGTGTGGTTTGCCATATCGTTTTGTACACGGAGGGGGATAGTGGAACGACCCCGATCGGGCCGTAAAAGCGCCTGGATGGCATTCCGACGCATCATCGATCACCTGAACACCGATGCGTGAACGAAGTGTTCAGGAAATCAACTGGCGTGACAGCACGTCGGTTCTAGCCGTCGTATGATGGAACTGAGTCCCGCAACATCGAACAGATATCTGACGAGAGCTCCCCGCAGTCGACGGGGCTGACGCAGGAACAAATTGTGCAAGCGCAGGTTTGAGCCCCGTCGACCGCCCTAGGCTTTGTTAACATGAAAATCCTTGTTACCGGAGCAACCGGTTTCGTTGGAAGTGCTATCTGTGCCCGACTGATCGAGGGTGGGCACGAGCTTGTCCGGGTCGTCCGTCCGGGAACGGCATCGGCCGCCGCCGCAGGATCTTCGGTCGAAATAGATTTGGCGCGCGCCAGTGAACCAGCCAATTGGAGGCATCATCTTGAGGGAGTAGAGGCCGTCGTGAATTGCGCTGGTGCGCTGCAGGATGGCATAGGGCGCAACATGAGCGCGGTCCATTCCCGCGCACCGCAAGCCCTCTTTCGTGCTTGCGAACAGTTGGGCATCAGACGGGTCATCCACTTCTCCGCCGTCGGAATTGATCGGCGGCAGCCCTCTGCCTTTTCACGTACGAAGCTTGCTGGCGACACGGTGCTGATGACGATGGATCTCGATTGGATCATCCTCCGGCCTGCCGTGATCCTCGGAGAAGCTGCTTTTGGTTCGAGTGCGTTGTTTCGCGGCCTTGCTGCTATGCCTTATTTGCCGTCGATGCCGGACACGGGGAAGCTTCAGGTGGTTCAACTCGATGATGTCGTCGAAACCGTTGTTCGGTTTATCGACAAAAAGGCTCCGTCGAAGCTATCGCTGGAAATCGTCGGCCCGCAAGCGCTGGAATTTGACGAGGTCGTAGCGCGATATCGGAGATGGCTTGGTTGGTCGCCTGCGAAGCGTTACATGCTGCCTCGCCCACTCGCCAGCCTACTTTATCGCCTAGGCGATCTTGCCGGATTGCTTGGCTGGCGGCCGCCGGTTCGGAGCACTGCCGCAAAGGAGATCAGCCGCGGTGCTGTCGGCGATCCCCGTGCTTGGACGGTGGCCACGGGAATCCGGCCATTATCGTTGGACGATGCTTTGGCGAAACGCCCGGTCTCCGTTCAGGAGCGTTGGTTTGCCAAACTTTATTTCCTGAAACCCGTCATTTTTGGGCTGCTGCCACTTTTCTGGATATCGACGGGAGTAATTTCACTGACCTCTGGGTTCCAGCACGGTATCCAGTTGATGTTGGCGGGCGGAGCAGGCACATCTGCAGCGGCCAGCGTGGTCGCCGGCGCTCTTGCGGACATCGCTATCGGATGCGCCATCGCTTTTCGCAGTACCGCGCGCTGGGGTCTTTGGGGAGCGATCCTGCTCTCACTCTTCTATGCTGTAGCGGGAACCGCCATATTGCCCGCCCTGTGGAAAGATCCGCTCGGCCCACTGGTGAAAATATGGCCGATTCTTGTGCTGCATCTCGTCGCCCTTGCTATTTTGGAGGAGCGATGACTTTTTTCATGCTTAAGTTCCTGCACATCATCGGCGCCACCGTTCTGCTCGGCACCGGTGCAGGCATCGCCTTCTTCATGCTGCTCGCGCATCGCACGGGTAACGCGATGACAGTGGCCGCGGTCGCGCGGATCGTCGTGATTGCAGATTTCGTCTTTACGACCACAGCCGTGATCGCCCAGCCGATTACCGGCATCGCACTCGCCTGGAGCACAGGCCATTCCCTCTGGGAGCGCTGGATCGTTTGGTCGATCGTTCTCTATCTCTTCACGGGTGCTTTCTGGCTGCCGGTCGTTTGGATGCAGATGGAGATGCACAAGATTGCCACGGAAGCAGCCACGAGCGGTGAGCCGTTGCCGCCGCGATATCACAGGCTGTTTTGGACCTGGTTTTATTTCGGGTTTCCGGCTTTTGCCGCTGTGTTGGGGATTATCTGGCTGATGATCACGCAGCCAGCCTAAATCCGGGTTTTCTCAATGCCCGAGAGCTCGCCGCCTGCCAGTCTGCTTTCGACGAACCGCTGACAGAGGTCGGGATGGCCAGGCAATCGGAAGAGGGCGAACGCATTGCCGCCATCGCAATTGAGTTCTATGGTCAGGGCGTGCATGGTCCCTCTCACCTCGAAGATCATGGTCGGGAGCGCACGTGGCCGTTTCGGACGCTCCGGTCCGATGTGGCTCGATCAAGATATATGCCGGTCGCGATCGTCAGGCGGCCGCCTTCTCGTGGATTGCTGGCAACTGCGATGTCTCGAGTTTACTATGGAAGCAGGGAGCGGTGTCATGGCCAATACCCAGAAGATTTCATTGGAGATTAAGCAAAGGCTCGTGCAACTCGTCGACGAGTTGACGGCTCAGGGCGCCGACCGGTCATTCGTGCTTTCAACCCTCGCTGACGAAGTCGCGATGCTTCGGGAGGCTGGTTACCCGGAACCGCTGCGAGCATCAGGGAAAGGGGTGGAGGAGGAGCCATCCAACGACTGGCCTGCAGCAGACGGTAGATGAAAGGTTTTTGGAACGAGCGTTATCCGAGGCAACCCGTTGTCGGCGGATTAGAAGATGAAGTCGTCAGCAGCTCACCGAACATGGGAACAAAATTCGCCCTGATCCGTTCCTTTCTTTAGAACTTGCATTACCGCAGGTTCACTTCCGAACTCGGCCCCGTTTACCGCGGGGCTTTTTTTGATCTTCGAAGTCTCCGACTAGTGGCCGCGTAATCCACGAGCAAATAAAAAGCCCCTATCCGGTTAGAGATAGGGGCAAAGTTACTATGAAGTGCTCGATTTGAAATCGTCGGAGGACTTCCGACCTGTTTGAATTAGAACACGATAATGTCGTGGATGATATACGCCCTCCAGCTTGCGCCATGCGGCCTTCGGCATGGTGCCTACTCCTATGTACGGAGGTGGCTTTACCGCAGAGCCTTGCCAGTGTTTCCCGAGGCGCTCTTCGTCGCGCTCACGCAGAGCAGCTTCTGCCGGTCGTCTCCGGGCACGATGCCTGGTCCCGGCTCTATGGTTAGCATGGTGAAGGCTTGTCCGACCCGCTTGGCCGGTTGCAATTGGCACACACGCGGCTACCCTATATCAGCCCACGCTACCTCAGTGACAGAGAGAAGACCGGGAGCAAGTCATGTGCCGAAATATAAAACCCCTTTTCAATTTCGATCCCCCAGCGACGGACGAGGAGATTCATGACGCCGCTCTCCAGTTCGTGCGTAAGGTGAGCGGAACGACGAAACCGTCGAAACGCAATGAGGCCGCGTTCGAGCGGGCCGTGAGTTCGATAGCGGCATGCGCGCACGAACTGCTCGATTCGTTGGAGACGTCGCAACCTCCTCGCGACCGTGAGGAAGTGGCGGCAAAGGCGCGCGCGAGAACGGCGACCCGGTTCGCGTAGACAAACCCGCCTCCAATCGTGGTTTATGACGGCAACGGCCGTGCCTACTTGTGGCGCATGGGCGCAATAGCGCTACCGTCAGTCGAGTACGACGCCGGTTTAGAATCCGATGCGCCAATTGCGAAATTGAGTGTCATTACCCGCTCGCGCGGTAATATTATCGATTGCAAGGGCGCTCTTCCTGAGCACGCCACTCCTGCACGAGCTGCCGACGGTTGCGCGGGTAGCGATCTTCCAAGAATTCGGCCTTCAGGATGTGGTCAGCTTGGAAAATGCGAAAGTCGCAGCGCAATTCGCACCAGCCGGCAATATATCGGTTCGATTCAACGAAACCGATCATAATCGGCCATATGGTCCGCTCCGCTATGGTCCGGCTTTCGTCTGCGTAGGATGCGCATCTTGCGCTGGTCGCGCAATGCGCGTCGAGCCTGCGCCAGATCGAGTACCGATGCGCCTTTGTCGATACGACCAACATAGAGGGCATTGTCGTCCAAGGCACGGCGCATGTCGGGCGAAAGAACCCCGCTGATTTTCGCGAGTGCGTTTTGCACGGCATGCGCCAGAGTATCATCGGTCTGATGGCTGACCCATTGCGCACCAGCGACAAGTGCCTGAAGTTCTTCTTCGGTGAAGGAAAGCGGCGGCAGAAGGAAGCCTGGGCGCAATATGTAGCCGACGCCCGGCTCGCCAACGATGTCGGCGCCCATCGCTTGCAGTGTCGCGACGTCGCGGCGGATGGTGCGCAATGATACGCCAACTTCGCGCGCCAACACCTCGCCGGATACCGTTCCGCGGTAGCGGCGAAGCACTTGCAGGAGATCAAATAATCGATGACTTCGTGACACGTTCAATCCATTGCGACGGGGCCCTTTCCGGCAAGCCTTCTTCCCGAATTAAGAGCGGTGATCAGTTGGACAGCTTCGCTGAGGGGCACGATTTCGGCTATAGGAAGTCGAAATTGCTCATCTTTGGCTGCGTGAGCAAGCTTATTGAGAATCTCAGGCTTCGGTGTGCATATGATGACCTTCAATCGCCGATCGAACATCGCGCGGATGAATTTCCTGGTGATGGATTGAGATCCAAGAATATGCCCTTCTCGCGCAGAAGGCCAAGCCCGATCGCGATCGTCATCGTGGCGGCCGTGTCGTAGACCACATCGAAACCCTCGCGAATCTCAGACAGATCGGTTGTGCGATAATCGAAGATGGTTTGAACACCGAGGAGGCGTGCACGCTCCATAGCCGCTGCACTGCAACTGCATGCTTCAGGCGGTGCAGAGCCCGGGGACGGCCACCTTGTGGAACAGGTGAGGCCGGGCCACAACCGAAGGAGGGTGAGCTTTCAGCCTCTCCTGAAACTCCGGATTCTTGAAGGCATCGCGCCATGCGGCCGCGCTGTCGAAGACAGCATAGTTGATGTAGGTCGGGCTCTCACCGAGCGCGCGGTGCAACTGGGTCGAAATGAAACCGGGCTGGCGCTTGATGAACAGGGAATCTTCGGTCCATGCGGCCAGGAACGCGGCCTCGTCGTCGGGCGCCATGGTGCAGAGATTGATCATCACGATGGGGCCTGCATCGATATCGATCTGACGGGTTACTGGGAATGTGGGATCAAGCGGTTCAAACCGTGGCATGTTTCAGATCCTTCTCGCGGACAAGACATCCTGGTCCGGTAGAAGCTACTTCGCATACCCATGGTGACAGTTTCTGGCACCATTCTTATGGTCAATCTGACCGCTGTTCTTGCTTGGTCGAAAACGCTGCCAAGCATGTCGCTTGATGTTCCCCCGTGAAGCAGACCCTGTCACGGGCAGCTTTGGTTTCGGGACATGGCGACCAACCATTCCGGAAGCCCTCATTGATTAGCCATGCTCATAAGCCCATGCGAATTGTCATGCCTAATCGAGCTCCGGCAAGCGCGCTATATTCAATGAGACTTGCAAAGGGCTGTTTAATCGGGAGCGCTGGTTGCTCCTCTCGGATGTATGGGCTCGCTGCGCCCGACCGTCACGGCAAGACCTTGGCTGGACAACCGAAGATCAGTCCGGCGACGTCGTGTGGTTGCTGGCGAACAATTGACGAAGGATGGCAATGAACTGGTCACAGGATGAGCTTGCGAAGATCGATCAAGCGGACGATCTGAAGATCGCACCATTTCGCGAAGACGGCGCCACTTATGGCACCCCGACATGGATCTGGGAGGTGGTGGTCGACGGCGATCTCTATGTGCGCGGCTACCATGGTCAGACGTCCCGCTGGTATCAGGCTGCGGTCCGCCAGAAGGCCGGCCGGATCATCGCGGCCGGCATGACGCGGGAGGTCGTCTTTGAGCCGGTGGACGGGCCGATCAACAACCGCGTCGACGATGCCTATCGCGCTAAATATGGCAAAAGCCCGTATCTGGCGCCCATGATCAGTGCCCGAGCACGCGCGGCGACCGTGAAGATTGCCCCGCGAGAGGAATCCTGAGGGCCAGACTGGATCATATCACGGTCAAGGGCGCGTAGTCGCCGAGGGCAGAGCGCTTCATTCGCTTCTTGATGATGTTTGGCCGTCCAACACCAACTCCACAGAAGGAGACGCAACATGATCAAGCGCAAACTGGGCGAAGGCCTTGAGGTTTCCGCCTTGTCGCTTGGCGCCATGGGTTATGGCAAGGCGCGCGAGCTTCCCGACCGGGCGGAAATGATTGCCCTTCTTCGCAATGCGGTCGAACGCGGCATGGATTTTTTCGACACGGCCGAGGTCTATGGGCCGTGGACCAATGAGGAGATGGTGGGCGAGGCGCTCGCGCCGGTCCGCGACAAGATCAAGATCGCCACAAAATTCGGCTGGGATATCGATCAGGAAACCGGCCAGCATCGCGGCGGGGTCAACAGCAAGCCGGCGCAGATCCGACGCGCTGTCGAAGGCAGCCTCAAGCGCTTGCGAACGGATCATATCGATCTTTATTACCAGCATCGGGTTGATCCGGAAGTGCCGATGGAAGACGTCGCGGGGACGGTGAAGGATCTGATTGCCGAAGGCAAGGTGCTGTGGTTCGGCCTGTCCGAAGCCGGCGCCCAGTCCATACGGCGGGCACATGCGGTCCAACCGGTTGCCGCGCTGCAGAGCGAATATTCCCTATGGACCCGCGAGCCGGAGCCAGAAATCATCCCGACGATCGAGGAACTCGGTATCGGGCTCGTTCCTTACAGCCCATTGGGCAAGGGATTTTTGACAGGCAAGATCGATGTCAACACCACGTTCGATAATTCGGATATTCGAGCGGACATCCCACGTTTCTCCGAGGAGGCGCGCATCGCCAACCAGAAGCTGGTCGATCTGATCCGCAAGATTGGCGAGAAACATGGTGCGACGCCGGCGCAGGTCGCGCTAGCCTGGCTTCTGGCACAGAAGCCCTGGATTGTTCCTCTGTTCGGCACCCGCAAGCTGGAGCGGTTCGAGGAGAACATCGGCGCGTTGAATGTCGCTCTGGATAGGGCCGATCTCGACGAGATCGAACAAGCCAATATCGCCATCGAGGGCGCCCGCTATCCCGAAGCAATGCTGCGCCGTTCGGGCCTTTAGGGATCATTGGCCTGAATGTCAGGCCGCTGCCACAGCCGGCATGCGGCACGTCTCCACGAATATCGCCAAAGGTCGGCAAAGCCGCGCTCGCGCGGATGGACAGGCGTCCGATGCGATGCGCGACAAATAGCAAACCGGAAGGAATGTCAATGAAACGGATCTTAGCGGCCACGGCGATCTCGCTCACCATGGGTGAGCCTGTCTTCGCTCAGGAAGGAACGGGTGGCGGAGGTATGCCACAAACGGCTTCGTCATTGTTGGTCAACGACATCCGCTCCGTTTCGCCGGCTCTTAGCCGGTATGCCGAAGAAGACGTGATGGGGAACCTGTGGCAGCGACCGCAGCTCTCGCGCCGCGACCGCAGCATTGTCACGCTCTCGGTCCTGATCGCCCGAAACCAGGCTGTCGATCTGAAGCACTATGTAAATCTCGCTCTCGATAACGGTGTCACCCCAAGCGAAGTCTCAGAGACCATCACCCATCTTGCCTTCTATTCAGGTTGGTCGAACGCTATGTCTGCCATCGCCGTGACGAAGGAGGTGTTTGCCGCACGAAATATCGCGGCCGATCAACTCCCAGCGGCCTCCCCGCAATTGCTGCCTTTGAATGAAGACGTGGAGCAGCAGCGCGCCGCCGCCGTCGAGAAAAATGTCGGACAGATTTCGCCGGGACTGGTGCTGTTTACGACTGACCCGTTGTTTCGCGATCTTTGGCAGCGGCCGGGTCTTGCGCCGCGGGACAGGAGCCTTGTGACTGTAAGTTCGCTCATCGCCTCTGGGCAGAGCGCCCAGATTACTTATCACCTCACCCGCGCGATGGACAACGGTCTCACCGCCGAAGAAGCCGGAGAGGTCGTTGCCCACACCGCCTTCTATGCCGGATGGCCAAATGCTTTCTCCGCCTCGGCCGTCGTCGGAGACGTACTGCGCAATCGGGCGAAATGAGGCTCCGACAGCATGCGAGCGAAGGCGAACGTGATCCGGCTGATCGCTGCTCCAACCTTCGTCGCTACCTTTTCGTAATGGCGTGCTTTATAAATGGGCACCTGGTTATGAGAGGGGATCATGAATGGAGCGGCAGAACGTCAATGATTTGATGGTGTTCCTGCTGGTCGCGAGAGAGCGCAGCTTCACGAAAGCGGCTGCCAAATTCGGCGTTTCGCAGTCGGCGCTCAGCCATACGATCCGTCAGCTCGAGGAGCGGCTGGGTGTGCGGCTTTTGACGAGGACGACGCGCAGTGTCTCGCCGACGGAAGCCGGCGAGCGGATGCTGGAGAGCATCGGTCCGCTTTTCGACGAGATCGGCACGGCGATCGATGGCCTCAGCACATTGCGTGAAAAGCCTGCCGGAACCATCCGGTTGACTGCCGGCGACTATCAGATCCAGCATTACATATGGCCGAAGCTTCGCAGCTTCCTCCATCAATACCCGGACATCAGGCTTGAACTCGATGTTAATTACGGTCTGCAGGATATTGTCAGAGATCGTTATGACGCGGGCGTGCGTTTTGGCGAACAGATCGCCAAGGACATGATCTCCGTCAGGATAGGGCCCGATGTGCGCTTCGCCGTCGTCGCCGCCGAATCCTACTTTGCGTCTCGGGATATTCCCGCGCACCCGAAGGAGTTGACCTTGCATCGCTGCATCAATCTTCGACTTCCAACTTATGGCGGCCTTTACGCTTGGGAATTCGAGGAGAATGGACGAGAGATCAAGGTCAGGGTGGACGGACAGCTCGTCTTTAACACGATCTATAATGTTCTCGAGGCGGCTCTCGACGGCTTTGGTTTCGCCTACGTTCCGGAGGATATTGCCAAGCCCTATCTCGAAACCGGGCGCCTGCATCGGTTTCTCGAAGATTATTCGCCCTATTGGGAGGGATTTCACTTGTTTTATCCCAGCCGCCGTCAAGCCTCTCCGGCTTTTTCCCTTCTTGTGAACGCGCTACGTCAGTCAACGTGATTGGCGACCTAAGCGGCCTCCTGACCGAAGCGCTTCGGCAATTCGCTCGCAAGAGCGTCGATCGCCAGCCTGGAACGCAATGGCAGATGCTGCGCTGCCGGCCAGACCGCATAGGCTTCCACCGTGGCACTTGGCCTGTCCGCCCAGAGTTCGACCAGATTGCCAGCGCGTATGTGATCGCTAACGAGCCAATGGGGCTGCCAAGCAAGCCCCATGCCCTCGACCGCGGCGTCCGTGATCGCCTCCAGGTCATCAAAACGCAGTCTCGATGTGACGGGCACATCAACGAGGTTGCCGGACAAATCGGGAAGCCGCCAGGGCAGCGCATAGTCGTTGCGCCAATAAACGAGCATGTCGTGATCCCCTAAATCGGTAAGGCAGTGCGGCTGTCCGCGTGCCGCCAGATAGGCCGGAGAGGCACAAAGCGCCTTGCGTTGGCTGACGAGGCGCCGAGCGCGCAGAGATGTTCCGTTGCCGAGCGCGCCGTTGCGAACGGCAAGATCAAAACCATCGGCGATCATATCGACTTGGCGATCATTGAAGCTGAGTTCGAGCTCAAGCTTCGGGTGCTGGCGAGCATAGGCACGCAGGATGGGCGCGACGCAATAGCGGCCGAACAATACGGGCAGCGATACGCGAAGTTTACCGACGACCTCGCGCCGTCCAGTTTCCAGAAGGGATTCGCCCGTGCGCAATTCCTCGATGGCACGCAGGCAGCGCTCGTAATATTGCTGGCCGTCTTCAGTCAGACATTGCGTGCGGGTCGTTCGTTGAAACAGGCGAACGCCAAGTCGCTCTTCCAGGCGCGCGATGGCCTTGCCGACCGCCGAAGGCGTGAGGGAAAGCCGATCGGCAGCGCGTTTGAAGCCCCCAGCTTCGACCGCTTCCACGAAAACTTCTATCCCGTCAAATCTATCGCGCATGGCGAAACCTTTTCAGAGGCTTTCTATGCTGTGATTGCGGAATTCGAGGAAATAAACAAGTGAAAAACAATCGCCACTGCTGAATGTCATTCTACTGTAATGAGGAGATCAGGCAAGTGACGTTTTCAGGGCGATTAAGGTCAATCGACCCAAATCGGCCGCCCGTCATGTGCATTCTCGTTGCAGGAAGGCGATCGAGTTGTTGATTTCAATCGTATACGACAGTGGCTTCGGTCACACCGCGCGCGTTGCCGAGGCAGTGGCGGCCGGGATTGGCGAAGTAAAAGGGGTTGAGGCGAAACTCATGGCCGTCGCGGACGGCCCCATGGACT
>NZ_JARWGH010000045.1:0-33897 GCF_036528765.1 Rhizobium sp. BR 362
TCACCGTTGCCGACGACAAGCCTGTCGCTGCGACCGGCGATGCCAGTTCCGTCACCGAAGGCGCGCTTCCGAGCGGCAACGAAAACCCGCATGTCGAGACCGATGCCATCACCACCGGCTCGCTCAACATCTCCTGGGGTGCCGATAACGCCAACACCGACAAGGGTGGGGCCGGTGACCGCTCGGTCGCCTTCACCGATGCCACCGTCACGACACAGGGCCAGGACGGCGAGGCGCTGAGCTCGCACGGTCTTGCCGTTCACACGGCGCTGCTGGCTGACGGCACACTGGTTGGCTACACCGGCGAGGCCGCTCCGACGGCCGTGATGAATGGCGAGGGCGCGGTTGGCTCGAACATCGTCTTCTACGCGACGGTCTCGGACACCGACAACGGCCACTATAACTTCACGCTGGTGCAGTCGCTCGACGACGCCAAGGGTTCTGATGCCATCACGCTGACCTTCGGCTACACGGCAACCGACTC
The DNA here is from genome assembly GCF_036528765.1 of Rhizobium sp. BR 362. Lineage (NCBI taxonomy): Bacteria > Pseudomonadati > Pseudomonadota > Alphaproteobacteria > Hyphomicrobiales > Rhizobiaceae > Rhizobium > Rhizobium sp. BR 362. The sequence goes on from NZ_JARWGH010000045.1 coordinate 485, forward strand.
CGATGGCGATACCGCCACGAACAGCTTCACCATCACCGTTGCCGACGACAAGCCTGTCGCTGCGACCGGCGATGCCGGTTCCGTCACCGAAGGCGCGCTTCCGAGCGGCAACGAAAACCCGCATGTCGAGACCGATGCCATCACCACCGGCTCGCTCAACATCTCCTGGGGTGCCGATAACGCCAACACCAACCAGGGTGGGGCCGGCGACCGCTCGGTCGCCTTCACCGATGCCACCGTCACGACGCAGGGCCAGGACGGCGAGGCGCTGAGCTCGCACGGTCTTGCCGTTCACACGGCGCTGCTGGCTGACGGCACACTGGTTGGCTACACCGGCGAGGCCGCTCCGACGGCAACTTCCGCATCCAATGTCGTTTTCTACGCCACGGTCTCGGATACCGACAACGGCCACTATAACTTCACGCTGGTGCAGTCGCTCGACGACGCCAAGGGTTCGGATGCCATCACGCTGACCTTCGGCTACACGGCAACCGATTCCGATGGCGATACCGTCACGAACAGCTTCACCATCACCGTTGCTGACGACAAGCCTGTTGCTCACGCGATTGACAACACTGCTTCGCCGCTGAATGACGATGCGCAGATCGACGGAAACCCGGATGCCAACGACGCCAACGCGCATAGCGTCTCGGGCGCTCCCGGCGCCCTGTTCAGCGCTGGCGCCGACAGTTCTGCAAGCGTCTCGATCGATCAGTCCAGCCTTCCGGCTCTGAAAACGATCTATGTTGACACCAACGGATTCGCGCAGCAGGAAGACGTTACCTGGGGCAAGCCGACGATTTCTGGCGGTGCGACGACCTGGGTTGCTTCCAGCGCCAATCACGACACCGTCGCCACGCTGACCATCAATGCCGATGGCTCATACACCTTCAGCACCAGTGCGCCGCTCGTCCACCCGACCTCCGGCACGACGGAAGAAAGCTTCCCGCTGACCTTCACCTTCACGGTGACCGATGGCGACAACGATACGTCGACGGGGTCGCTGACCTTGCATGTTACAGATGACGTGCCGCTGGCAAACACTGTCACCGTGAACAACGTGACGCTGAACGACGACGCCCTGAAGGGCGGAAATCTCGATACGGCCGGCGTAACCGATATCGACACGGTCACTGGCGCGAGCGGCACGCTCTTTTCGGGCGGCGCTGATGGCGTCCATCAGGTGACGCTCGGAGCGACGACGGATTTCAGCGCCATCTATACCGGCAAGGACGGCTTTGCCCATGTCGAGTCGGTCGTTTGGGGCAGCCCGACGACGGCCGCAGGCGGCGAGACGATCTGGATCGCGACGGGCAAGGATAGCGGCCAGACGGTCGCGACACTGACGATCGGCACGGATGGTTCCTACAGCTTCACACTCAGTGCGCCGGTCGCCCATGCGGCAAGCCCGACCGCGGAAAATACGCAGGATCTGACCTTCAACTTCACCGTCGCCGATGGTGACAGCGATACGGCCAGCGGCTCGCTGACGGTTACCGTCAAGGACGACGCGCCAATCGCCTATAAGGTCGATGCCACCTCGACGCCGCTCAACGATGACGCGCAGGCACATGGCAACCTGGACGGCACCGCAGACGCGAAGACGATCAATGGCGACGCAGGGGCTCTGTTCTCCGCCGGTGCCGACGGCGTCAAGGGCGTGTCGATGGACAGCCTGCCGACGCTAAAGGCGATCTACCTCGACAGCCACGGCATCGGCCATCAGGAAGCGGTGTCCTGGACGTCGTCTGCGGCGAACGGTGTGACGACCTGGACGGCAACCGGCGCCTCCAGCCATGCCACCGTCGCGGTTCTGACGATCAACTCCGACGGTTCCTACAGCTTCACCGCGGATGCGCCGCTTGTACATTCGACGTCGTCGACGACCGAAGACAGCCTGACGCTGAATTTCGGCTTCACGGTCACCGATGGCGACGGTGATACAGCGAACGGCTCGCTGGCGATTGCCATCACGGACGACGTCCCAGTTGCCTCCGGCACGACCGTTGCAGTCACGGCCGACGAGGGCGACATTTACAATCTCCTGTCGCATGGCAACAGCGCGCTCGATGGCACGCATGACGGATCGTCCTCGCAGCCCGCACTATTCGGTTTCGGCTTTGCGGCCACGGTATCCGGTTCCGTTGCTTCCACCGTTTCCTTCGGTGCCGATGGCGCAGCGGTCAGTGGCGGCTTCAGCTTCACCGCCAATGCGACGTCGACGCTTACCGCTCTGCATCTGACTTCGGGTGGCGAAGCGCTCTCCTATGCCGTGGTCAACAACGTGATCATCGGCTATGTCGATAATGACCACCACAACGGCTACAACCCGGTCCTCGACCGCCCGGTCCTGTCATTGTCGCTCTCTGGCAACGGCAGCTTCACCTTCCAGCAGTACGATCAGCTCGACAACGTCGCTGGTCCCGGCAACGACCTGCGCTCAGGCAATAGCTCGATCTCGGCCATCGACTTCGGTTCCGTCATCCAGGCGACTGACGGCGACGGCGACACCGTGACACTGACCGGCGCTTTGAAAGTCACGATCGTCGACGATGCGCCGAAGGTCGATCTTGCCCTCACTGGCTCGATCACGATCGACGAGAGCGGCAGCGGCGACAACGACGTCAACGCAAGCAATGCGGTCAAGAGCCTGTTTGCCGGCATCACTGGCGGCAACGATCGCGATATGTCGGCGGTCTACGCTCAGCACAACGTCGTCTCGCCGTCGGTCTCGATGGGCGCCGACGATGCGTCGGGTACGACGAGCAGCCTGACGCTTCATATCGACAATGCCGACTCCGGCTTGACGACGACTGCTGGTCAGGCGATCACGCTCTCGCAGCTCGCCAACGGCACGGTTGTCGGCAAGATCGCCGACGGCGAGATCGCCTTTGCGATCCGCCTCGACAACAGCGGCAAGGTCAGCATCGCCCAGTACATGTCGCTCGCCAACCCGAACACGTCGAAGTCGGACGGCGATACGGTCGATCTCACCGGCAAGCTCTCGGCGGTGCTGAGCGCGACCGATAGCGATGGCGACACCGTCGCCAAGTCCGTTTCCATCGGCAGCAGCATTCGCTTCGATGATGACGGCCCGTCGATCGGCGGCGCCGTATCGACGAAGACACTTGCCGAGCATGACCTTCTGGCGAACTCGGGTTCGCTGTCGCCCTCTGGCATCAGCACTGGCGCGGTTGCGCTCAATCTCGCCTTCGGCGCCGACGGCCCGGCCGCCCATGCTGTCACCTTCGTACCGCGTTCGAACGGCAGCTATTTCACCGCAAGCTACGGCAACAATCAGACGCTTGATGCGACCAAGCTGAGCTCTGGCGGCCACGCGCTGTCCTATTCGCTCAGCGGTGACGGCATGACGCTCATCGCCTACACCGGCAGCAATGCCGCCGATCAGTCGAGCTGGGTCTTCAAAGTTGTCCTCTCTCAGGACAGCGGCCACGCCAGCGGCGCCTACAACTTCACGCTTTACAAATCGCTCGACGACGTCAACGGTCAAACCAATCTCTCGGATATCAAGCTGACCTTCCAGGTTGCCGGGCATGACGGCGACAGCGACACCACGAGCGGCACGCAGAGCTTCTCGGTCGATGTCACCGACGATGTGCCGACGTTGGTTGATCATGCCTCGGTTTCCGCGACCGTCTCGGAAACGGCGATCAATGCTCCCGTGGTGACGACGGGATCTTACACCGTCGATTTCGACACGGTGAACCCTTCGGCTGCCAAACTGACGGTTACCGAAGGCAGCGTCAGCGGCGGTGAGGTAGGCTCGTCGTCCAAGGGTGGTGAGATCGTGCTCGTGTCCAACACGGGAACGGCCTTTGTCGTGACACAGATGGATATCGGTGTGTTTGACCACAAAGGCCCGTCGTCCAAGACGGTCACGATCATCGGTACCGATGCGCAAGGTCATACGTATTCGGTGACGACTACCGGTACGACCTTCTCGGCTGCCGGCACTGCCCTCGAAGGCAAACAACTGACGTCGCTCGAGATCGATCCGCATGACAACTCGCTGACAGTCACGGTCGACAACATCCATGTCACCGACACGACGACGACGCCCACCCAAGATCCCGCCGAGACGACGGTAGATCTGACCTCGCTCGTCCACGCCAGCGCCGACAGCCCGTTGACTTGGTCGGTGAACACGGTCGCCACTGGAACGTCTTCCGGTAACCTGACAGGCGGTGCCGGGCTGACCTACAACGGCACGGCCATCACGCTCGCGAGCACGGATGGGCACACGATCACCGGCTCGGCCGGGGGCGTCACGGTCTTCACGTTGACCGTCGACTCCACGAGCGGTCACGCCACATTCGATCTTTACCACGCGATCGACGGCGGCAAAACGCTGCCGCTCGACTTCTCGAAATACGTTACGGCGACGGATTTCGACGGCGATGCAGTCACCCTGGGCAGCGGCTCCGTCACCGTCGTCGTGCAGTCGGCCACGGACAGCCTTCCGACAATCTCTTCAGCCGGCCTGGCATCAAGCGTCAGCGAAAGCGGCTTGCCGGGTGGTACGGGGACGGCTGGCGTCGCCAATGTCCATTCGGGTAGCATCGCAATCACTGCAGGCGATGCACCTTCGACGGTGACAATCGCAGGCCATACGTTCAACGTCGGCGCCACAATCGCCAATGGCGATACCAATGCCACCATTCAGGGTGCCTACGGAACGCTGCATATCCTCAGCGTCACCACGACGGCCATCAACTACACCTATACGCTGACCAGCACCACGAGCGGGGCGAGCAACCATGACTCCTTCTCCGTCACCGTCAGCGACGCGCCGATTGACGGTGAAAGCCAGACTGCAACCCTGACCTTCAACATCGCCGATGATAAGCCGATCGCAAGCACCATTCTGGTCGGATCGATGCATGAGAACGACGGCAGCGCGACTTTCGCGCTGGCTTCCGGAACCATCGCCTTCGGCGCCGACGGAGCGGCCCAGAGCGGCGCTATCCATGTCGACGGCGTCAGCGCCAACGGCGATCTCGCCGGGTCGACGCTGAGCACCTCCATGGTCACGATCGATGCCGGTCACGTGACCGTCACGCCGGGCAGCGCACTCGATGCTCTGGCGCTCGGCCACTCCTCGACACTCTCGATCGGTTACACGGTCACCGACGGCGACGGCAGCAAAACCAGCGGCACCTTCACCATCAGGGTCGACGGCGTCAACCACGCGCCGACCACGGCGGACGGAAGCGTCTCCACCGGCGAACATGCGGCCTATTATTTCTCGTCGAAGGACTTCGCTTTTAGCGATAGCATCGACGGCAATACGCTGAAATCCGTCACCATCACCAGCCTTCCGACCGGTGGGATGCTTTATCTTGGCGGGACAGCCGTCACGGTCGGTCAGCACATCGCCGCGAGCGCGCTTTCAACGCTTCACTTCACGCCTTCGGCGGGGTTTGCCGGCGCGACCGAAACCGCGAACTTCGGCTTCACGGTGCAGGATAACGGCGGCACCGCCGACGGCGGCGTCGACACTTCGGCCGCCCATACGATGACAGTCACCGTGACCGCCGTTGACGACGGTGCGGCGAAGGTCTCGATTACCGATCAGACGACGCATACAGGCAAAGCACTCGTTGCAGGCGACACGCTGAACGCGGCGATTGCGACAAACGACCCGGATCACGGGCAGTCCGGCGTGACCTATGCGTGGAGCTGGGCGGACGATCAGTCCCATACGGTTCTCGGAACCGCATCGTCCTACACGGTGACGAGCGCCGATGTCGGGCATTCATTGATCCTGACGGTGAACTATACGGATGGTCAGGGCTTCAGCGATATCGCGACGCAGACGACGTCTGCTGTCATCGCCCCGACGGTCTTTGCTCCGACGGTCGATGCAACGCCACTCTCGGAGGCCAATCTTTCGGGCGGCTCCAATCCGCAGCCTTCTGAACTGACAGCTACGGGCAGCATTGCCCTTGGCACCCTGGATAATCCGCACATCACCAGCGTTGCGGGTGCCGACGGCACGGCGGTAGGGGTCGATCAAACGGCCCCGGACAGCCAGACGACGACGATCCACGGTTCCTACGGTGATCTCGTAATCGATGCGAACGGCGCGTATACCTACACGCTGACGCATGCGGGCTCGAACCCATCGGGAGATACGGATCAGTTCACCTATACGGTGACGGATATGAACGGCAAAACGGCTCAGGAGACCCTGACGTTCAATATCGCCGACGACGCGCCGACGCTGACCGGTACCGGGATTTCCGCATCCGTCTCCGACGATGGCGTGGTGACGACTGCCGAACACTCCGCAACGACGACGGCGGAACTGACCTCGCTCGTCAACTCCGGTGCTGACAGCCCGTTGAGCTGGTCGGCGAACGCCGTCGCAGCCGGTACCTCTTCCGGTACCCTGACAGGTGGCACCGCGTTGACGTACAACGGTGCGGCCATCACGCTCGACAGCACGGATGGGCATACAATCATCGGCTCGGCGGGGGGCGTCACGGTCTTCACGTTGACCGTCGACACCAGCGGCCATGCCACGTTCGTGCTTGACCAGACGATCGACGGTGCCAAGGACCAGACGCTCGACTTCTCGCAATACGTTAAGGCCACGGATTCCGATGGCGACTCTGTGACGTTGGGAACAGGCGCCTTCACAATCGCTGTGGACCACGTCAATCACCCGGCGGAGATCGGCGGTGTCGATAACGGAGCTGTCACGGAAGACCTGAATGTTTCCGCCGACGGCTATCTGCAGGCAAGCGGCACGTTGGCGATCAACGATGCGGATCGGGGCGAAGGCAATTTCCAGGCGACGACCATCGACCCGGACAACACGCATCTCGGTACGCTGACGATCGGTGCGGACGGTAGCTGGACTTACAAGGTCGATGACAGCCTGTCAGCCGTGCAGAATCTGGGTGTGAACCAGAGCACGACCGACACGTTCACGGTCTCCTCCGTCGACGGAACCACCCATGACATCGTGGTGACGATCAACGGCACGAACGATGCTCCGACGATCTCCATCGCCAGCGGCGACAGCGCGAGCGGTGCCGTGACCGAAGCCGGCATTGGTGTTGCCGACGACAGCGCTCACAACACGGTTTCCGGTCATCTAACCGGGGCTGATATCGACAGCCCGACCCTGACGTGGTCGGTGGTTGCGAACAACGGCCAGACGGCCAACGGGAGTGGGTCGGTTGCAGGCGCTTATGGTACGCTGAGCGTCGGTGTGGATGGCACCTGGACCTATGTCTTGGATCAGTCGAAGGCCGATTCGCTGAATACCTCAGATCATCCGCAGGAAAGCTTCACGGTTCAGTTGAGCGACAACCAAGGCGGCATCACGACGCAGACAGTCGTGGTAACGGTCGACGGCACGAACGACGCGCCGACGATCTCGATCGTCAGCGGCGATAGCGCCAACGGTGCGGTGACCGAGGCTGGTGTTGGCGTTGCCGACGACAGCGCTCACAACACAATCTCCGGCCATCTGACCGGGGCTGATGTCGACAACACGTCCCTGACGTGGTCGGTGATTGCGAGCGGCAACCAGACTGTCAACGGGAGCGACTCGGTCACTGGCACTTACGGCACGCTGAGTGTCGGTACGGACGGTACCTGGACCTATACTCTGGATCAGTCGAAGGCCAATCCACTGACGGCTTCGGATCATCTGCAGGAAAGCTTCACGGTGCAACTGAGCGACGGCCAAGGCGGCATCACGACGCAGACGGTTGTCGTGACGGTCAATGGCACCAACGACGCACCGACGATCTCGATCGCCAGCGGCGACATCGCCAGCGGTGCCGTGACTGAAGCCGGAATTGGTGTTGCTGACGACAGCGCTCACAACACGATCTCCGGCCATCTGACCGGGGCTGATATCGACAGCCCGACCCTGACGTGGTCGGTGGTCGCGGGCAGCGGCCAGACTGCCAATGGTGGGTCGGTCACCGGCACTTACGGCACGCTCAGCGTCAATGCGAACGGTACCTGGAGCTATACTCTGGATCAGTCGAAGGCCAATTCGCTGACGGCTTCGGATCATCCTCAGGAGAGTTTCACGGTTCAGTTGAGCGATGGCCAAGGCGGCGTCACGACGCAGACGGTCTTGGTGACAGTCAACGGGACGAACGACGCGCCGACGATCTCGATCAGCAGCGGCGACAGTGCCAGCGGTGCCGTAACTGAGGCTGGTGTTGGCGTTGCCGACGACAGCGCTCACAACACAATCTCCGGCCATCTGACCGGGGCTGATGTCGACAACACGTCCCTGACGTGGTCGGTGGTTGCGGGCAGTGGCCAGACTGCTAATGGGGGGTCGGTTACCGGCACTTACGGCACGCTGAGCGTCAATGCGAACGGCACCTGGACTTATGCCCTGGATCAATCGAAGGCTAATTCTCTGATGGCTTCGGATCATCCGCAGGAAAGCTTCCTGGTTCAGTTGAGCGATGGCCAAGACGGCGTCACGACGCAGACCGTCGTGGTGACGGTCAACGGCACGAACGATGCGCCGGTGCTGAGCAGCACTGCCTCGACTGCGTCCTATACCGCGGGAGATGCCGCCTTGGTGCTGTCGAGCACGACGACTGTGGCGGACGCCGATAATACAACACTGGCGTCGGCAAAGGTTTCGATCTCGAGCGGCTTTGCGAGCGGCGACGTACTGTCGGCGACGCTGACGGGGACGTCGATTACCGCAAGCTACAACGCCACAACCGGCGTATTGACGCTTACCGGCAACGACACGCTGGCGCATTACCAGGCGGTCCTGGACAGCGTGACGTTCGCATCGACGAACTCCAGCACGGCCACTCGGACGATCAGTTGGTCCGTCAATGATGGGGCGGCGAATAGTAGCGTGACCACAACGACACTCACCGTCGCCGCGCAACAAGATGTGGCGCCGGTGCTGGATCTGAACACCACGACCACCGGAAGCGATTCATCAATCAGCTACAAAGCGAAGACGAGCGCCGTTAATTTGGCACCGCACGCTCTCGTCACAGACACTGACTCCACGAATTTCAGCGACGGAACACTTGTCGTCAAGTCGTCGGGCTCCTCAGACAAGTTGACCGTTCTAGGTTTTAGCTCCGGTAACCTGTTTTATGGTGGGAAGAACATTGGCACGCTCGTATCCAGCGATGGTGGTGCAACGCTGACGGTAAGTTTCAACGCGAATGCTACGCCGGTTTTGGTGACGGCGTTGCTAAAGGACATTCAATTCAGCTCCACCTCGAATTCGGGAGGCGACCGGACCGTTACTTTCACAGTCAGCGACGGCGATGGCGGAACATCCTCTGCCGCTGTGCATGTGGACTATACGTATACGAACATGCCCGCCGGCATCTCCGGCGAAGCCATGAACCTGGCACTCTCTGCTCCGTCGGATCATGTCGGCGCGGTCACGTTGACCGTTGCTGGCCTTCCCGCCGGCTGGGTGCTGAGCGAAGGCACGCATAACGCCGATGGCACCTGGTCCGTGGTGACGAACGATCCGTCGTCGCTGACGGTCACCTCGCCCGATGGCGTCACCGGCGCGGTGGTCCTCCAGGTCACCGAGACCTGGACCAACGCGGACGGTTCGACTGGCATGGCCACTGTGGCCGATAACGTCGAAGCCTATGCCAAGGGCGCGCCGATTTTCGCCTGGTCGGGGGACGATACGCTCACCGCATCGAGCGGCAACGACACGCTGGTCTTCGCGAATGCCATCGGCGCCGACGTCGTACACAACTTCGATACGGCGCATGACAAGATCGATCTGATCGGGTTCGCTGGCTTCTCAAGCTTCGCCGACGTTCAGGCCCATCTGTCGACCGACGCGTCGGGCAATGCCGTCATCACGCTCGGCGATGGCGAGACCATCACCTTGGCAGGCGTCAGCGCCGCGGCTCTGACTGCGGACGACTTCCTGTTCAATGAGGCGGTCGTCACCCACAATACCGACGACATGGTGCTCTCAGACGGCGCGCTGATGCCGTTCAGCGGCACGCTCGACAACACCGGCAGCATTCACCTCGCCTCGACCGGTAACGAGACGGCCTTCGAAATCGTGCAGCACGGCCTCACGCTAACCGGCGGCGGCACGGTGATGTTGTCCGACGATGCGTCCAACATCATCTTCGGCAGCGGCGACGATGTCACACTGACCAACGTTGACAACACCATCTCCGGCGCCGGCCAGCTCGGCGACGGGCACCTGACGCTGGTCAACGAGGGCACGATCATTGCCGACGGCATCCACGCGCTCGTCATCGACACCGGTGTCAACGCGGTGAACAACACCGGCATGCTAGAGGTGACCGGGTCCGGCGGCCTCGACATACACAGCAGCGTCGTCAATGACGGCGTATTGTGGGCGAATGGCGGCAGCATCAATCTCGAGGGCAATGTCAGCGGCAGCGGCACGGCGCTGCTGTCGGGTCACGCCAGCCTCGAAATCGGCGGCTCGTTCAGCGAGGCGATCACGCTGAGCACGGACGCCCGGGCCACCATCACCATCGACCATGCGGCGGCCTTCACGGGCACAATCGCCGGCCTCGACGCCAATGATGAGCTGCGGTTCGGCGATATCTCTGCCGCGACCGCCAGCTTCTCCTTTGCGGAAAATGCGGCGAAAACCGGTGGCGTGCTGACCGTCACCGATGGTATCCACACCGCAAGCATCGGTCTTAACGGCGACTACTCGGCCAGCGACTTCTCACTCGGCCACGACGGCGACTATGCCGAGATCGACTTCGGCCATCTCTACGGCACCGACGGCAGCGACACGCTGACGAGTGGCGGCGGCTACACCATGACCGGCGGCGTCGGCGCGGATACTTTCGTGCTCGATGCCCAGGCGCTGCACAACCTCAACATGGCCGACGTCATCACCGACTTCAGCCCGAAGGGAGAGGGCGACAAGCTGGATGTTTCGAACCTGCTGAACGCGCTGGTCGGCGAGCATCCGGGCATGACCGAGGCGAATGCTGTCGCGTCGATGACGGCAGCGGTCGATACCGCAACCAATTCGACGAAGATCAGCATCAACACCGGCTCGGAAACCCATGTGGTCGCCACGCTGCAGAACTACGCGTCCACGGGCCACGATGCCGTCCATGTGCTGTTCAACAACCACGAAGAGCAGCTTGCGACCCATACGCAAACTGCCGGCGCCTGATGCCTTCACGCCGACTCTAAATCTCGAGCGGCGCGAGACGCGCCGCGACGCTATAGCGATGTTTAAATCGGGAAAGGTGTCGAGAGTTTCCCGCTGAGATCATTGTGGCGCGCCACATAGCTTTGTTCGGCCTTCCTCGAAGCAGCACCATTGCTGGGGCCGCCAGAGCGACGACCGCGATCCTCAGCGAGATCCTTAGCTTCAGTGCCTTTATCCGGCGCGTTCTGACGCCGCTCCATGTGCTGCTCAAGCGAAACTTGACCTAGCGGCCTCCAAGCGCACACCAAGAAGATGACTATAGAATTCTCTCAAAATAGCTGCAATCAAACGAGAGCCCTACCTCGTGAGCCGAGGTAGGCCCAGCGGACCGGGGGTCGCGATCGTCCGCCGTGCGAATGGAAGTCGGAGGCTTTGGAAACGACCGAACGTCCTTCTTATCGCTCAGAGCCGCTTTTGGCTTCCAGCTCGACGCTGCTGACCAAGACCGGCACCTTGGCCTTGCTGACACTTGTCGTGATGGTCGTGTCTTTCGTCGTCGTTTTCCTGATCGGCGGCGTAGATCTGGCTATGGTCCGTCGCAACTTGAACCGCAAGCGGCCCGCCGAGTCCCCTGCCGCAGCGATCAACGGCGAACCCGGACGGAAGAAGTGCCGGCCGCGCGAGCAGTAGTTCCAGAAGCGCTTCGAACCGAGATCGACGTGAACGATGCCGTTGCAGTATGTGCCGATGCCGCCGATGTCAGGCGCGCTGACCGCGGCTGCGATTACGGCGCGATAGGACGCGCCAGGCACGCGGATGTCCGCTGCCAGGCAGCGCCGGTGTAGCGAGCCTATTCGGCCATGCGCCCTGAGGCCTGACGTGACGATCGGCTCTCGATGAGTTTCTGCTGCGATATGGGAGAGGATTTTGCGCAGCTTTTCCGGAAAGCAGCTAGCCTGGACGCCTACCGTCTGCAGCATGTAGGATCGGCTTACCTTCTGGTCCGATCCGCTTACCTCTTGATGAGATCCGCTCAGCTCTTGCCGACTTCCCCTGGTGTATCGGCGGACGGGTTCTGCCGCACCTGTTGTTTCGGAAAATAGAAGGACCAGAATCACGAACGCGACCGAATAGGTTCGTTTCATTGACCTACCTCCGAGGCGAGCGTCCCGCGCTCTATGACCCTGAAGGAAATGGTTTTCCGGCTAAAAATTCCATACGCAAAAACATACTAAAATAGGAGTAAAGTTATTCGCTAATTATCATTAAAAGACGACAAAATCGGAAAGATGTCACATATTCACAAAACTTCGTGAGCTGTGCGGAAATGTTTATTTCCTTCCTGGAGGTGAAAACGTAGCGCGGGTGATAATGAGCTTCCAGAGACTGGCGAAGGTTGATTTCGCCCGCTTGTTCTCACCTTGTCTTGCTAGGTTTCACTGATATTCTGCTATCCACGGTCGTGACGATGCATGGGCGCCAGACGCTAAGGCGGCGAATCGCCCATAAGCGCTTATCCCAACGGTGAAGCTTAGAGTTACTCATAGCATGACGATCTCCCTGTACGCGCTTATAAGGTTCGTGGAGCGAACGAGCTTGTGATTGGTCGTTGCTGTGTTAACTAGCTCCTCGTGATTTGCCGTCACCTCTCAAGTTCGCGAAGAAATCGTCATCACAAAAAGCGCGCGATCGGAACCGTATGAAGAATGGAAAGCAGGATAAGTCTGGAACTCTCTCATCGTCGAGCCGGCTGCAGCAGGAGCACCGGAGATCGCTGACAATCGGACTTTTGCGTGCGCGTGAAGCGGTGATGAGCCATTTTCGACCAATCCTGGCGGCCCATGACGTGACGGAGCAGCAATGGCGCGTTATTCGCGTGCTGTCCGAAGCTGGGACTCTCGATGCAAGTGAAGTCGCCGACAAGGCCTCGATCCTGGCGCCGAGCCTGACTCGCATGATCCGTTCGCTGGAGGAGCGTGGTTTCATTACCAAGCATAAAGATGATGCCGACGGGCGAAGAGTGTTGCTGAGAATCACGGCTACGGGGCAGGCGATGATCGATGAAGTCATGCCAGAAAGCCTAAAGGTCTACGCCGATATCGGCGCGCGCTTTGGAACCCAGCGGATGGAACAGTTGTTGGATATGCTCGATGAACTGGCCGCATTGAAGCTCGAAGGCGAAGTGAGCGGCGAGGACTGAAACTATCAAACTTGCAGGGCCGGGAAGCTGTTGAGCCGCACTTGACAACTCGGAGGGCGATCGCAGCACGGTAAATGCGACACATTATTCCGCGGCCATCGCAACGGCTAACAATACATGGCGGAAACGATTTTGCCGTTAGTGATCAGTAGACTTTCGCGTCTGCCAGCGGCTTGGCCACGTCCGCCTTCTTGAAGTCGTCGAGGAGCTTGGTCGTAGCATTGGCAAGCAGGGTGACGTCGTTGCCGATTGCGACGAAGGTCGCGCCAAGGTCGAGATACCGTTTGGCAAGCGAGAGATCGCCGATAAGGATACCGGCGGCCTTGCCGTGCGACTGGATCTTGGCGAGCGCCTTTTCGACCTCTGCTTGAACTTCCGGCGCGCCCGGCTTGCCGAGGTAACCCATGTCGGCCGCGAGATCGGCAGGCCCGATGAAAACACCGTCTACGCCCTCGGTCGAGGCGATGGCGTCGAGTGCCGCAAGCCCCACGCGGCTTTCCACCTGCAGAAGCAGGCAGATCTCGTTATTGGCTGTCGGCAGATAGTCGGGAATGCGGTTGAAGGCGGATGCACGGGCAAGGGCCGCGCCGACGCCGCGCACGCCATGCGGTGGATATCTGACCGCCCTGACCATGGTTTCGGCCATTTCCTTGCTGTCGACCATCGGGATGAGCAGGGTCTGAGCGCCGATATCGAGCATCTGCTTGATGATCCAGGTCTCGCCAATCGGCGGACGGATCACCGCGTGGCTTGCCGTGCCTTTCATCGCCTGCAGTTGCGAGACGAGAAGCGGCACATCGTTCGGCGCATGCTCGGCGTCGAGGAGCAACCAGTCGTAACCGGCGCCGGCTGAGATTTCGACTGTGTAGGCATTGGCGAGCGCCTGCCATAGACCGATCTGGGCTCGTCCTTCCTTCAGGGCCTGTTTGAAAAGATTTTTGGGCGCCGGCATGGTTCACTCCTTCATGCAAAGAACAGGCTGACCGATCCGTAGGGGCCGAAATCGGCATTGATCGTATCGCCGTGCCGCGCCTCGATCGGCCGGATGAAGGAGCCCGCCAGAACGATCTGGCCGGCTTCGATGCCGTCGCCATATTCCGCCAGCCGATTGGCAAGCCAGGCGATGCCGCGGGCGGGCTGGTTGAGAACGCCGGCGCCAAGGCCAGTCTCCTCGACCTCGGCATTGCGGCTGACGATCGCACCCATCCAGCGCATGTCGATCTCACCGGGCCGCACGGCGCGGCCGCCGGTGACGATGCCGGCATTGGCGGCATTGTCGGAGATGGTGTCGACGATGGTGCGCGCTTTCTTCGTCTCGGGATCAACGCGAAGGATGCGGGTATCCAGGATTTCGAGGGCCGGCGTAACGTAGTCGGTGGCGTTTAGCACATCGAAGATCGAGACGTTCGGCCCCTTGAGCGGCGCCTTCATGACGAAAGCGATCTCCGCTTCGATGCGCGGCTGGATGAATCGGTCGGCCGGCACGGTCGCGCCGTCCTCGAACACCATGTCGTCGAAGAGTACGCCGGAATCGGGGATGTTGATGTTAAGGGCATATTGCATCGCCTTCGACGTCAGCCCGATCTTCCAGCCGATCGGCTTGCGTCCTGCAGCAATCTTCTTTTTGACCCAGGCGCTCTGGACGGCATAGGAATCGTCCATGGTCATCTCCGGGTGCTTAAGCGAGAGAAGCCCGGTCTGGACACGCGTCCGCTCGGCCTGATCGAGGCTCTCGGCGGCGGCCTGGATTTCGTCATGAGACAGCATCAGTGCACCTCGTCGGCGATGGTGTTTTTCAGGATGCCGAGACCATCGGCCTCGACTTCGACGACATCGCCGGGCTTCAGCCAGATCGGCGGATCGAAGCGGGCACCGGCTCCCGTCGGCGTGCCCGTGACGATGACGTCGCCGGGAACAAGCGTGGTGAAGGTGGAGACGTAGTTGATGATCTTGCGGAAGGAGAAGATCATCCGGCTGGTGCGGTCGCTCTGGCGCACTTCGCCATTGACCCGGGTTTCCAGTTTGATGTCGGCGATCTGAGCTTCATCTTTGAACGGAACCAGCCAAGGGCCGATCGCGCCGGTGCGATCGAAGTTCTTGCCCTGGGTCACGTTGAACTTCGCATGCCGAACCCAGTCGCGGATCGTGCCTTCGTTGCAGAGCGACAGGGCCGCGATATGGGAGAAGGCATCGGCTTCCGCGATCCGGCGGCCGCCCTTTCCGATGACAATGACGATCTCCCCCTCATAGTCGAGCTGCGGGCTTTCCGGCGGCCGGATCAGCGGCTGGTCGTGTCCGGTGAAGGAGCTCGGAAAGCGGATGAAGAGCGAGGGATTTGAAGGTGCCGCCTGCCCATCCTTGTACTCCTCGTTGCGGTCGGGGAAGTTGACCCCGACGCAGATGATCTTTTCCGGTCGGGGAATGGGAATCTCGAAGCGGATTTCGTCCAGCGCGAAATCTGGCCTCAACGTCTTGGCTTCCTCGGCGAGTTGAACGAGGCGACCGGCCTCTATCACCTCGCGGAGCGTCGGCCATGTCGCGCCATGGCGCGCGGAGAGGTCGACGACGCCATCGGTCTTGACGAGACCATATTTCAGGGTGCCGTGGTGGGAAAAGCTGGCGAGGCGGGGCCGTTCGGTCAAAATGGTCTCCTATGTCAAACTGCGGGCAATCTCGGTGTTTGACGTAAAGGCCGTGTCGGCGTCATCGCGGGTCATCTCGAACTGGCCTGCCTGGAAGCGGATGGCGATACGCCCGTCGACGCGGGTTTGCGTGAGATAGATGCGGCCATCGTCGTTGATGGCGTTGACCAGTGCAATGTTGTGCCTGTCGGCGTCCTCACCGCCTTTATGGCGGAAGGAGAAGAGCGATAGCACCGGTTCGCTGACGAGTTCGAAATCCGGTTCGGCGGCAAGCCGTTTAGCCAGCTCTTCCGACCAGGTTACATGGTTGCGGATGATGGTGCGCAGCCCTTCAAGCCCGTGATAGCGCATGAGAAACCAGAGTTTCAGCGCGCGAAAACGACGGCCGAGCGGTACGGACCATTCGGAGTAGTCGATGATGCCGTCATGGCCATGCGTCTTCAGATATTCGGGCTGAATGGCGAGCGTGCGTACCTGGTCTTCCGGACTGCGGATAAACTGTACCGAGCAATCGAAATTGGCACCGAGCCATTTGTGCGGGTTGAAGACGATGGAGTCCGCCGCCTCAACACCGTCCCAGAGCCTGCGGAACTCGGGGCAGATCATCGCGGAGCCGGCCCAGGCGGCGTCGACATGCAGGTAGAGCTTGTGCGCCTTCACGACTTCCGCAACGGCGCGGATCGGGTCGCAGGCGCCGATTGAGGTGCCGCCCGTGCAGGCTATGACGCCGGCCGGAATATGGCCGGCGGCAAGGTCGGCCTTGATCGCGGCATCCAGCGCTTCGGGATCGATGCCATTGAGCGTGCCTTTGGTGGGAATGCGCACGAGATTCGCCTCGCCGATGCCCGCTATCCAGATCGCTCGGTCAATGGAAGTGTGCACCTGTTTTGAAGCATAGACGCGTACGGCCTTGTGCCCTGAAAGCCCCTCGCTGTTGCCCTTCCAGCCGAGAGCTTTTTCGCGCATCACAAGCACGGCTGCGAGCGTCGCAGTTGAGGCGGAATCCTGGATGACACCGGCAAAACCATCCGGAAGTCCCATGGCTCGTCGCAGCCAGTCGACCACGCGAGTTTCAAGCTCCGTCGCCGCCGGCGATGTCTGCCACAGCATGCACTGCGCGGCGATGGAGGTGACGAGGTAGTCCGCTATCACCGAGACTGGCGCGGCATTCGCCGGGAAATAGGCAAAGAAGCGAGGGTGCTGCCAGTGCGTCAGACCGTCCGGAATGATGCGCTCGAAATCGGCGAAGATTGCCTCCATGGCCTCGCCTGCTTCCGGTGCCGCATCAGCGATTTGCCGGGCGATGTCGCCAGGCTTCGTTTGCGCCCGCACCGGCCGCTCGCGCAGGCCCGCGCGATAATCGGTGCCCCAGTCGGCGACTTTTCGGGACCAATGACGGAATTCTTCGCTGTCCATATATCATTCCCTATTTGGTAGTGCGTTGTCTCTGCGCTGTGCCATCCCTTGCGCAATGTTCCATGGGGAACAGCCGGCTCTTTGAAATGCTGCCGCCGCGCCATGAGACTAAATCTGGGATGGTCATGCTATCTCGCGCCTCCCCTTTGTCTCAGGCGACACCGCCGAGGCAGACATATTTGATTTCGGTGAATTCCTCGATGCCGTAGCGCGAGCCCTCGCGGCCGAGACCGGAGAGCTTGACGCCACCAAAGGGCGCTTCGGCCGTCGAGATCAGGCCGGTATTGACCCCGACCATGCCGTATTCCAGCGCCTCGGCGACGCGGAAGACGCGGGCGAGATCCTTGGCATAGAAATAGGAGGCAAGACCGAACTCGGTGTCGTTGGCCTGAGCAATGACATCGGCCTCATCCTTGAAGCGGAAGAGGGGAGCGACCGGACCGAAAGTCTCTTCTCTCGCGACCGCCATCGCCGGCGTGATATCGGCAAGCACCGTCGCCTCATAGAAGCGTCCGCCGAGCTGATGGCGATGACCGCCGGCAACGACGCGGCCGCCTTTGGAGAGCGCATCGGCAACGTGCTCCTCGACCTTGGCAAGGGCTGCTTCGTCGATCAGCGGACCGAGATTGATGCCCTGGTCGAAGCCGTTGCCGGTCTTAAGCCCGCCGACCGCCTTGGAGAGCTTCTCGGCAAAGGCATCGTAGACACCGTCCTGCACATAGAGGCGGTTAGCACAGACGCAGGTCTGGCCGTTGTTGCGGAACTTGGCGATCAACGCGCCTTCGACGGCGGCATCGAGATCGGCATCATCAAAGACGATGAAGGGCGCATTGCCGCCGAGCTCCAGTCCGAGCTTCTTGATGGTCGGCGCACTCTGCTTATAAAGTTCGGCGCCGACTTCGGTCGAGCCGGTGAAGGTCAGCTTGCGCACGACAGGGCTTGCCGTCATCTCGCCGCCGATGGCGCGGGCCGAGCCGGTCAATACGCTGAACAAGCCCTTCGGCAGGCCGGCGCGTTCGGCAAGCACCGCGATCGCGATTGCCGAAAACGGCGTCTGCGAGGCGGGCTTCAGGACCATGGCGCAGCCGGCGGCAAAGGCCGGGCCGGCCTTGCGGGTGATCATGGCATTCGGGAAGTTCCAGGGGGTGATTGCCGCGACGACGCCGATCGGCTGCTTCATGACCAGGATGCGCTTGTCCTTCTGGTGGCCGGGGATAATGTCGCCATAGACGCGGCGGGCTTCTTCGGCGAACCATTCGACGAAGCTTGCGCCATAGGCGATTTCGCCCTTGGCCTCGGGGAGCGGCTTGCCCTGTTCGGCGGTCAGGATGCGTCCGAGATCATCCTGGTTTTCCATCATCAGCTCGAACCAGCGCCTGAGGATGCCGGAGCGTTCCTTGGCGGTGCGGGCCGCCCATTCCTTTTGTGCAATCTCGGCCGCGGCAATCGCCTTCTTGGTCTCGGCAGCACCCAGATTGGGAACAAGACCGATGATCTCGCCCGTCGCCGGATTGTCGACCTTGATCGCATTGGATGGATCGGCTTCGATCCACTCGCCGCCGACCAGTGCCGCCTGCCGGAACAATGTTGCGTCTTTCAAATTCATGACAGTCTCCTCGAGCAATAGACGCCGTAGCGGCATATTACATGCCCATTTCCGTCATCGCGACAGTTTCATATGGCGATTGACATCCTTGTAGAGAAGGTAGCGGAATTTTCCCGGCCCTCCTGCATAGCAGGCCTGAGGGCAGAAGGCGCGGAGCCACATGAAGTCGCCAGCCTCGACTTCCACCCAATCTTGATTCAGCCGATAAACGGCTTTGCCCTCGAGAACGTAGAGACCGTGCTCCATCACGTGGGTTTCTGCAAACGGGATGACTGCGCCGGGTTCGAAGGTAACGATCGTGACGTGCATGTCGTGGCGCAGGTCCATTGGATCGACGAAGCGGGTGGTTGCCCATTTCCCGTCCGTTCCCGGCATCGGCGTCGGTGCGATTTCCTGCTCATTGGTGAAAATTGGCTCCGGCGCGTCCATGCCCGGGACGGCCTCATACGCCTTGCGAATCCAGTGGAAGCGCGCCATGACCGATCCGCGATTGCGAAGTCGCCAGCCGGAGGAGGGTGGCAAGAAGGCGTAACCACCGGGATGGAGTATATGAGTTTCTCCCCCGAGTTCGACCGTGACCTCCCCTTCCAAAATGAAAAGCACCCCTTCGGCGTGCGGATCCAGTTCTGGCTGCTCACTGCCGCCTCCTGGGGTGACCTCCATGATGTACTGTGAGAAGGTTTCCGCAAAGCCGGAAAGTGGGCGCGAGAGCACCCAAAGGCGCGTTCCCTCCCAGAAAGGCAGATAGCTTGTGACGATGTCCATCATCACGCCTTTCGGGATCACGGCATAGGCTTCGGTAAAGACCGCGCGGCCGGTTAGGAGGTCCGTTTGCTTCGGAGCGCCGCCTGCGGGCGCGAAATAAGTTGGTTTCGTCACTTTTCCCTCCGTATGGCGCATATGATCCTGCCTGATTGGTAGCATCAGGACATGGCGAACATGGTATCGGTTTGCCCACATCCAACGGGTTTGTCCAGTCTTTGACGGGGCCCACAACAAGCTTTCGACCGGACCGCCACTCCAGCCCTCCTGTACTCGTAACCGCCGCCCGAATGCCTTTTGCCATCCACCGCCAAGGCATCTGTAAGCTGGGACTGACGACCGTCAGAACCTGCGGCCTGCTATGCCAGCAACGGATCTGCACTCCTGGCCGGAAAATCTTAAGGCAGCCCACCTTAGACAACCAATGGAGGCATTGGGTTCAATCAACTCACAGCCGTAAGAGTATAAATCCCCACAATAAATCGACTCAAAATGATAATAGTACCTTACAATATGAACGCTACTGATAAGTATTATAAGTGTAATATGTGTAGTTATACGTACAGAGCGTATGTTTCTGAATATTTCTGACGCCAAATTGGGGCTTATATATTCGATTATTCTTAATTTACTGATGTATTTCTGCATCTATGACGGATTTGTGTCGGTAATTTTCTTGGATTTACCAAAATACTATATTGGCTACGATGCTTCTCTGGCTATCTTGCGCCCGGAAGTTCAAAAACTTTCGATTATAGGGAACAGCCGGATGAATGAACGCAACGGACAAGCTCCGGGTCGTTCCGATCAGGCACACAGATTGGAGAAAAAATGAATATCAAGAGCCTTCTTCTCGGCTCCGCTGCTGCGCTTGCAGCAGTTTCCGGTGCTCACGCGGCCGACGCTGTTGTTGCTGCTGAACCGGAGCCGCTCGAATACGTCCGTATCTGCGACGCATACGGCGCAGGCTACTTCTTCATTCCGGGCACCGAAACCTGCCTCAAGATCGGCGGCAAGGTTCGTACGGAAGGTGAATGGTACGACGCTTACAACCCGAACAACGTTCGCGGCACGCTCTGGCACACCCGCGCTGAACTGCAGCTCCAGACTGCTACCGACACCGAATACGGTCCTCTGAAGACCAACACGGAACTGCGTTGGGATTGGCAGGAAGGCGGCTCCACGAGCACCAACTTCCTTCATGGCAGCATCAGCCTCGGTGGCTTCACCATCGGTAAGGAAGACTCGCAGTTCAACGTATTCACCGGCTACGCTGGCGACGTCATCAACGACGACGTGGTCTATGACGGCCCGTACGAACTCAACCAGATCACCTACAACTACGACGCTGGCAACGGCTTCACGGCTGTGATCTCGCTCGAAGACACCAACTCTGGCGCTGGCGCAACCGGTGCTAACGGCGAAGACAGCTCGGATCACTACGCTCCGGACGTCGTTGCCGGTGCTGGCTACAAGGCTGGCGCATGGTCCTTCAAGGTCGTCGGTGGTTATGACTCCATCGTCGAAGAAGGCGCTATCAAGGCTCGTGTCGATGCCGACTTCGGCGTCTTCTCGGCCTTCGTCATGGGCGGCTGGAACACGGACGGCGACAAGCTGAACAAGTACGCTGGCGCGAACGGCGGCGGCGACGCTTCCGGTATCGGCTGGGGCGACTGGGCAGTTTGGGGCGGCGCAAGCGTTCCGATCAACGAGAAGCTGAAGTGGAACTTCCAGGTCGCTTACACCGACTCCAAGATCTTCGCCGCTACGACGAACCTGAAGTTCAACCCGGTCAAGAACCTGCTCATCGAGCCGGAAGTTTCCTACACCAACTGGGATTCGATCAACGAAGATCAGTGGGCTGGTATCCTTCGCTTCGAGCGGAGCTTCTAATCTGATCTGAATTTGACCTCCGATCAGAAAAGGGAGAAGGCCCGGTTTCCCTCCGGGCCTTTTTTCGTGCCTATCGCAAATTCGCTCAGTTCATTGCTCGATCTCGACGCTCAATTCGATAATTGTCTCACTGTTGTGTGAAGTGGCGCCCTTGCCCCTGACAAAACATCGCTACCTCTGCTAGGTGCATAGCGATCATCGAACGATATCGATTGTACGTCCCTGTCAAATATCAGGAGTTTGAGCATGACCGGTTCTTCCGATTACACGCCGCCGAAAATCTGGACTTGGAACAAGGCGAATGGTGGCCAGTTCGCGAGTATCAACCGTCCGATCGCCGGACCGACGCACGACAAGGATCTGCCGGTCGGCGGCCATCCCCTCCAGCTTTACTCGCTCGCAACGCCGAACGGCGTGAAAGTCACGATCATGCTCGAAGAGTTGCTGGCTCTCGGTCACAGCGGCGCGGAATATGACGCCTGGCTGATCAGGATCGGCGAGGGTGAGCAGTTCGGAAGCGGCTTCGTGGAGGTCAATCCCAACTCCAAGATACCGGCTCTGATGGACCGCAGCGGCCCGACGCCGATTCGGGTTTTCGAGTCTGGGTCGATCCTTGTCTATCTCGCCGAAAAGTTCGGCGCCTTCCTGCCGACCGACGCCGCCGCGCGCGCCGAGTGCCTATCTTGGCTGTTCTGGCAGATGGGAAGCGCGCCCTATCTCGGCGGCGGTTTCGGCCATTTCTATGCCTATGCGCCGACGAAGATCGAATATGCGATCGACCGCTTTGCCATGGAGGTGAAGCGCCAGCTCGACGTGCTCGATCGCCGCCTTGCCGAAAGCGAATATTTGGGCGGCAAGGATTATACGATCGCCGATATGGCCGTTTGGCCCTGGTATGGCGGCCTCGCCAAGGGCTGGCAATATGGTGCGGCGGAGTTCCTGCAGGTGCAGGATTATAAGAACGTTCAGCGTTGGGCGGACGCTATCTTCGAGCGGCCGGCAGTGAAACGCGGACGGATGGTCAACCGGGTATCCGGTGAGCCTTCAAGCCAGTTGCATGAGCGCCACGACGCCAGCGATTTCGAAACGAGGACGCAGGACAAGCTCGAGCCCGCGAGCTGAGCGATCATTTCGCTGGAACCAAAGCTGGGCGTTGCTGCGCCCGGCTAAGACGCAGAACCCGACATCCAGTGCACATGAAGGCGGCCGCCAAGGCTATCCGCCATCGGTGAGCCGTTTTGGCGCCGCCTCGACAAGAGATGTCCCGATGATAAAAGGCATCGATGATATCATATGTCGAAGCGTGACAAAGAAGAGGGTTCATGCGGCACTCACGGTCAGACGGTCAAGGACGAGCGCGCGTCGGCCCGGGCGTGATGGCGTCCAAGAAAGTCGGCCTTCGATCGACCGAAATCGCCGACCGGAATTTCCGCGTCATCCTCGAAGCCATTCGCCGCTACGGTCCGTTGACGCGGCTTGAACTGGGACAGCGAACTGGGCTCAGCGGACCAGGCATCACGAACATATTGCGGCGGTTGGGGGATGACGGGCTCGTCACATCCAGGCGGCGCAGGGATGCGGCCAAGGGGGCTTCCTCGACGGAATTTGCGCTCAATCCGGATGGTGCCTTTTCGATCGGCGTTCGGCTGGGCGGTGCATGCCCGGAAGCCGTGCTGGTCGATCTCAGCGGCCAGATTCGCGAGCGGACACCGCTCGATCAGACGATCGAGCTGCCGGTCAGTCTTGAAAAGGCGGCAGGCGATCTTCTGGAGCGCAATACAGCGGCGCATTGCGTGCTTGGCATAGGCATTGCCGCGCGCTCGAGCGATGACATCAGCGTTGGGCAGATAATGCTTGATTCGCGGCCGCTCCGCGTGCTGGTCGAGCGTGAGTGCGTAGCAGCGGTGCTTGCCGAGCGCACTATCGGCGCGCCGATGCCCGAAGGCGGCCTCGTGATGATCATCGTCGACGATACGGTGGAGGCTGCGCTTCTCGTGCGCGGCGTGCCCTTTGCCGGAGTGCATGGCCGGGCGGGCAGCATCGGCGCGATGCGGACGGGTCCGGATCATGTGCGGCTCGACAGCATCGTCGGTTTGCACGCACTGCAGGCCGGCCTGTCGGCAGAGGAGTACGCGGCGCTTCTGGCCGGAGAGGAATTGCCGATGTCGGCGACAATTTCCGATTGGGTGAAAAATGCCGCCGGTCATCTGCTCGACGCTATCATCGCGACGGCCGGGTTCCTGGCTCCGGGGGCCATTCTTATCGGGGGTGATCTGCCGCGCGGCATAATCGAAGCGCTGATCCACCAAATGTCGATCGAGCGCCGCAATACGACCATTCGCCCATTCATCACGCCATGGATATCGCCGATCAGGCCAGCCAGCTTCGACGGCGGCGGCATTGCCCTCGGAGCGGCGCTGCTGCCGTTCTTCGACGCGCTTTTGCCGTCGCCATCAGCGGGATAGGTGACATGCCCGGCCATTCGACCGGGATGTCACTGTGGCTATGCCACATGTTCGTCCCTGTGACTGAGATCGGAGGCGATCGCCTTGTCGAGCACCTTCTGAATATTGGCGGCGCGCCGGAAGGAAGGCTCCTGCGTCTTGCCGGCCCTGACGGCCTGCACGAAGCGCTGGTAGTTGGTTTCGACCGGATCGAACGGGATGTCGCGCCATGTGGCGGTATGAACATCGTCGCCGAGGCAGGCGCGCAGTGTCGACTTGCCCGTATCGTAGATCATCTCGATTGAGCCTGTCTCGCCATAGACACGCAAGCGCAGCTCATCGAGCTGGCCGGCTGCCGTACGGGTTGCCTGGATCGTCCCGATCGCGCCCGATGTGAAGTCGACATTCAAGGTGAAGCTGTCATTGGCATCGAGATCATATTCATCGATCTTGTCGCCAGGCGCCTTGGTGAAGGTTTTCAGGCGGCCAAAGACATGCGCGACGTCGAGTCCCGAGCCATAGGAGGTGAAGTCGACGATATGGATGCCGATGTCGCCAAGAGCGCCATTGGAGCCATGTTTCTTGCTGAGACGCCACAGCCATTTGCTTTCCGTCTTCCAGTCCCCCCAGGCCTTGCCGACCAGCCAGCTCTGCAGATGCGACGCCTCGACATGGCGCACGGCGCCGATCTCGCCGGCGAGCACCATTTGTCGGCCTTTCTGCAGGGTAGGGGAGTTGCGGTAGGTGAAATTCACCATTCCGACCTTGCCGGATTTCTCCATCGCTTCCGCCATCTCCATGGCTTTGACGGCATCGGTCGCAAGCGGCTTTTCGCAGAAGACATGCTTGCCGGCCGCAATCGCCTGCATCGTGGTGGGGTGATGGACGCGGTCCGGCGTGACATTGGCGACCGCGTCAAACTCGCCCCAGGCAAGCGCTTCTTCGAGTGAGCCGAAATGGTTGGGTATGCCATGCAGGCTGCAGAAGGCAGCCAGCCGCTCGGGAACGATGTCGACGCCGCCGACAACGCTCACGCCCTCGATCGCCTTGAAGCTCGATGCATGTTTGTCGGCCATCCCGCCGGTGCCGAGAATAAGTAAGCGCATGATATCCTCCCATAGATCTCCGCTCCGCGGCCGAACCTTCAGGCTCGAACCACGAGTGATTGCGGCAAAACAATTTCTACTTCGCCGTTCAGAAGTTGATGGTTGTCACGCTTGAACTATCCCGCCGGGCGCTATGTCTTCGCAAAGGTCGCCATTTTCCGCTCCTCCTAGTTCCGGCTTGACATCAAAACAAAGTAACTTAATCTAATCAATGCAGCACGGAAATGAGGATAGGTCAACAGATCAAACCTGCTGTATTCGCCAAAATGGGGGAGGAGACCCATCATGATGAAGTCCATTGTCAGCGCCTTGGCGCTGAGCACGATGCTATTTGCAGTGCAGCCCGGCTATGCTCAGGAGTTGGCGACAAAAGACAGAATAGGGTTGGAGAACGCTCCGAAAACTTTGGTTGTCCGCCTGACGAACGATAGTCCGAACAATGCCGATCCGAAGATTGCCGATGGCTACAAGCAATTGTTCGTGGAATTCATCAAGAAGCATCCGGACTGGAAGCTGCAGGTGCAGTTCATGTCCGCCGACATCGGCACCGAACAGGCGAAAATGCTCGAACAGGCAAAGGCCGGCAACGCGCCGGATTGTGCAGCGGTCGACTCTTTCGTGCTGTCGCAATTCATGATCAACCACGTGCTTTCCGATTTTTCGCCCTACTTCAGCAAGGACGAAATCGCCGATCTCTTTCCCTTCATCCGCAATGGCATTACCGACAAAGACGGGACCATCCGCGCCTGGTGGTGGGATACCGACCTGCGCGTCCTCTATCGCAATAAAACGGTTGTTGCCGACGCGCCGCAGACCTGGGACGATCTGAAAAAGGCTGCCCTCGCGTCCAAGGACCAAGGCATGGAAGGCGTCCTCTTCAATGCCGGCCGCTACGAAGGCTCCACCTTCGACTGGCTGGCGAATTATTGGGCGCTCGGCGGCAAGTTGGTGGACGACAGCGGCAAGCCGGTCTTCGGCGAAGGCGACAACAAGGAAAAGTTCCTGAAAGCGCTGACCTTTTACAAGGACCTCGTCGATACCGGCGCTGCGCCGAAGCGCGTCACGACGATCGGCAATTATGACGACCTGAATGCTGCTGCCGCCGCCGGTACGACCGCACTGTTCGTCGGCGGCAACTGGCAATATGCCCAGTTGAAGGCGACGCTCGACGAAGACGAATTCAATAAATGGACCTTCTCGCCGCTCCCGGGTCCGACGGCGGACAAGCGCTCGACCGGCACTGGCGGTTGGACGATCGCCTCCTTCAGCAAGGACAAGGAAAAGGTCGAGATGTGCGCCAATCTCGCCCGCGATGTCTATATGGGGCCGGCCAACGCCCTGCAGCAGCAATTGCCGACGCGCAAATCGCTGTTCGACAAATATCCGGTTTTTGCAACCGATGCGAACAAGACGTTCGCGGCTGCGCTGGCGAATGGCCAGGCCCGCCCCGGCGCGCCGATCTATCCTGAAATCTCCAACCAGATTCAGATCATGATGGGCGACGTTCTTTCCGGCACCAAATCGCCGGAAGAGGCTTTGAGCGCGGCGTTCAATGCGACGATGGAGGCCTATAAACGCCTTTAGGGCACCGCGCCGCGTTCGACAGAACGCGTAACTGCCGTCCTACTCTTTTGATCCGGGGCATCTCGTCGGTTTGCAGGTGGAAACACCACAAGGTCGGATGCTCCTGCCGAAAGATGATCGAGGGCGGCGCACCGACATCGGCAGCGCCGCCAGCGTCCATTTGAAACATTCGGACAGAGAGAGCAGATGAGCCCAATTGCAATGGAGGCCCCGACGGGCCGAAGACGCGGGTTCTTTCCGCGTGATTTTGCCGGCGCGCCACTTCCATGGATCATGCCTGTCATCCTGGTCATCGGCGTATTCTACCTTTACCCGGTGCTCGACGTCTTTCGGCTGTCGCTGACCAACGCGACGCTGATCGGCGACAATCCCAGCTACACGCTGGATTCGATCAGGAACGCGATCCATTCGCCGCAACTGCCCGATATTCTGTGGGCGACGCTGATCTTCGTTGGCGGCAGCGTCATCGGTCAGCAGATCCTTGGCCTGGCGGTTGCGGTCGTCGTCATTCGCGGCGAAAAACGCGGGCTGTTCGGCACGACCATCCTGCGCACCACGGCGCTTGTCGCCTGGGTCGTGCCCGGCATAGCCGGCGGCATCATCTGGCAGATGCTGTTCAGCGAAGCGCCCTACGGCGCCCTCAACAGCATCCTGCGTATGATGCACATTCCGCCGGTGGCCTGGCTTTCCGATCCGGCGATCGCGCCCTGGTCGGCACTGCTCTCCAATATCTGGCGCGGCACGGCCTTCTCCATGGTCGTGATGTATGCGGCGCTGAAGGCGGTCGACCCGTCGCTCTATGAGGCGGCGGAAGTGGACGGCGCGTCCTCGACGCAGCAACTGCTATTCATAACCCTGCCGCAACTGCGGGCGGCAATCCTCGTCAACATGATCCTGATCACCATCATGACGCTCAATACGTTTGACGCGATCATCACCTTGACGGGCGGCGGGCCGGGCCGCGCGACCGAGGTCATATCGCTCTACGTCTTCAACATCGTCTTCCGCAATTACGATCTTTCGGGCGGCAGCGTGCTCTCGGTGCTGATGCTGTTCATCAGCCTCGGGCTTGCCTTCGTTTACGCCTCGTTCCTGCCGAAGGAGGAAGAAACATGAGTATGAGAACCGGCAGCCGCTGGGGCGATGCCGCCAGCTATGTCTTCATGCTGATCATGTTCGTGTTTTTCGCGGGGCCATTGTCCTACCTGCTATCGCTTGCCCTGCGCGATCGGCGGGAAATCTATCTCGGCGTTGCTCGCTATATCCCGAAGAACCCGACCATCGACAACTTCACCTCGGTGCTGACCAACAGCTACTTCCCGATCTATCTTTGGAACGGCCTGAAGCTGGCGTCATTGAGCGGCCTCGGCGTCCTGATCGTCGCGCTGCCGGCAGCCTACGCCTTTTCCCGCTTTCATTTCCGCGGCAAGGCCCTGTCGATGATGGGGCTTTTGCTATTCCAGATGATTTCGCCGCTGGTGATCATGGTGCCGCTCTACCGCTACATGAACAAGCTCGGCTTGCTCGACACCCATTTCGCGGTGGTCATGGTCTATATCGCTCTCGGCGTGCCGTTGGCGACATGGCTGCTGAAGAGCGCCGTGGACGGTATCCCGAGGAGCCTTGACGAGGCCGCGATGATCGACGGCTGCAACCGTTTTTCGGTGTTCTGGCGTATCATCCTGCCGCTCTCTGGACCCGGCATCGCCTCCGTCTTCATCATCACGGTGATTGCCGGCTGGTCTCAGTTCCTGGTGCCATTCCTGCTGCTGACCCAGAACAACCTGATGCCGATCGGCGTCGGCATCTTCAACTTCAAAGGCATGCAGACGGACTCCTCCGTGCAATTGCTCGCTGCTGCCTGCCTGATCTCCGTGGTCCCCGCCATCGTCGCCTTCCTCTCCCTGCAGCGGCTGATCCTCGGCGCGATGACCAGCGGAGCCGTGAAAGGATGATGTTACGGACAAGGAGAATTGCGTGTACCAGGCAGTCGAGAGATAGCGCGAGGCTGCTTTGACAATGCGACAATTCGACGATGCCCATAATGTCTTCGACCTGACCGGCGCCAATGTGGAGGATGCCGGCGAGCACAATCGCGCCGTTATCCTGCGCTGCATTCATCGCCAGGCGCCGATCTCGCGGGCGGAGATCGCCCGGCAGACGGGATTTACGAAGCCGGCGATCGCCCGCATCGTCGACCGGCTGCTGGACGAAGGCCTGGTGATGGAGGCGCGGCGCCGCCATGGCCTGCGCGGGCAGCCGGCGATCGAGCTCGAGATCAATCCCGACGCCTGTTTCTCGATCGGCGTGAATATCGACCGCGATCATCTGACCATCCTTGCCGTCGATGCCGTCGGGAACGTCCGCGGGCGGGTGCATCACGAAAAACGCTTCATTCTTCCGGCCGAATTCGTCGAGCTGACGGCGGACGCCATCTCGCATTTCCAGCGCAGCAAGCTGGTCGACGACGCCCGCATCGCTGGCATCGGTCTTGCCGTGCCCGATTGGCTCGGCGAAATTCCGGTGCTGGGACGACCGGACGACTATGCGCAATGGACCACTTTCGACGTCCGCAAAGCGATCGAAGCCATCACCGATCATCCAATCTTTATCGACAACGAAGCCAACGCGGCGGCAATGGCCGAGCTTAACTACGGGCTTGGCGCAGAGAGCCGCAGCTTCTTCTATATCGCCATCAACGCCTGCCCTGGCGGCGGGCTGGTGCTGGATGGCGTTGGCCATCGGGGCGCGATGGGATTGAGCGGCGAAATAGGCTGGTTGCCGATCGCCGATCCGAATGATCCGAAGGGGGCGAAGGTCCAGCCTCTCGGCGAGATCTTCTCGCTGTTCTTCCTTTACGACCACCTTGCCCAGCATGGCATTGAGGCGAGCAGGCCGCAGGATCTGCTGGCGCTCGATGCGCGTGGACGCAAGCTGGTTTCGTCCTGGCTGAAGCAGATGAGCGTCCATCTTGCCGAAGCGGTCATCCACATCGGCCTGATCGTCGATCCCGATGCGGTGATCGTCGGCGGACGCCTGCCGGTGCGCATGACCGATGAGCTTCTGCGCTATGTGAACGAACATCTGCAGACCGCTGACCCCAACCTGCCGTCCATTCATCGCGCTTCGCTGACGGAGGATGCGGCCGCCCTGGGTGGTGCGGCGATGCCGACGGCGGCGGCCCTGATGCTCGGTTCGGCCGATCCCCAACAACGCATCCGCTCGCCTCTGCAGATCATGGACCGCCTGCACGCCACATGACGAGATCGTCGTGCCATTTGATTTTGAATAAGGAGGAATTCAGTGAAGATCGGTTTTTATACATCGACATTCAACGATCGCCCCTTTGAGGAGGTTGCTGATTTTGCGAAGGAGGCAGGGTTCGATGCGATCGAGATTGATGTGCGCGGTCATATCAAGACGCCCGATCGTGTCGCGAACGCCGTCGCCGTCGCCAGGGATCGCGGGCTGTTCGTTGCTTCGATCACCCTGACGGGCAATCAGCTTGATGCCGACATGGACCGGCGGGCCGAACTGCGCGGCATAACCCTCGAATTCGCGCATGCGGTCAGCGAGGCGGATGTTCCGATCTTCGTCATTTTCCCCGGGCGCAACGACGATGCGGGCGAGGAGGAGAACTACGACAGTTTCGCAGACCACGTGAACGCGCTGATTGCAACGACCGAGGCGAGCGGCCTGACCTTTGCGATCGAGAACTGGCCTGGCCCGAAGGATAATTTCGTCGGCACGACGCCACACGGATGGACGCAGCTTTTTGAAAGGATCAAGAGCCCTCGTTTCGGCCTGGAATTCGATCCGTCGCATTTGCTGCGCATCGGCGTCGATCCCTTCGCAGCCCTTGCAGGCGTCAGGGATCGCATTGCCATCCTGCACGCAAAGGATACCGCCATCGACGCCGAGCGGCTGCAGGCGGTCGGCTACCATGGCAAGGGCTGGTGGCAATATAGATTGCCCGGCAAGGGCATGCTCGATTGGGACAAGTTCCTGCGCCAGGCAAAATCCTATGGTTTCGATGGCACGCTCTCGATCGAGCATGAGGATGCGGCTTACGGCTGGCCGAGCAAGGATCTTTCAGCCCGCAAGGAAGGCGAGCGGCTTGGCTTGAGCTTCCTGCGTGATGCGCTGAAATCGATCTGACGCGTCCGGGGGAAAGGGAGGAACCGATGGCAAATGTATCCGTCAACAATGCGCGCAAGGATTACGGCGCCTTCAAGGCCATCAAGGGCGTATCCATGGAGATCGAGAACGGCGAATTCGTCGTTCTGGTCGGCCCATCCGGCTGCGGCAAGTCTACGCTGCTTCGAATGATCGCCGGCCTCGAAGGCATCACTTCCGGAGCCATCCAGATCGGGACGCATGTCGTCAATGATTTGCCGCCGAAGGATCGCGACATCGCGATGGTTTTCCAGAATTATGCGCTCTATCCGCACATGACCGTGGCGCAGAATATGGGCTTTTCCCTGCGCCTGAAGCGCATGCCACGGCCGGATATCAAGGCGAGGGTCGATCGGGCAGCGCGCATTCTCGGCCTGGAGAGCCTGCTGGAACGCTATCCGAAACAGCTCTCCGGCGGCCAGCGCCAGCGCGTCGCCATGGGCCGCGCCATCGTGCGCGATCCGGCCGTGTTCCTTTTCGATGAACCATTGTCGAATCTTGACGCGAAACTGCGCGTGCAGATGCGTTCGGAAATCAAGGAACTGCACCAGCGCCTCAAGACGACGACGATTTATGTGACGCATGATCAGATCGAAGCGATGACCATGGCCGACAAGATCGTCGTCATGAAGGATGGCAAGATCGAGCAGATGGGCTCGCCGCTCGATCTCTATGATCAGCCGAGCAATCTCTTCGTCGCCGGCTTCATCGGCTCGCCGGCGATGAACTTTATCAAGGGCACGATGACTGAGGAGGGTTTTCAAACGGCCGGGGGCGTCTTGCTACCGACGCTCAAAAAGCCTGACAATGCCGTTATCTACGGTATCCGCCCGGAAAACATTCATCTCGATCCCGAGGGCATCGAGATCGGTATCGTCGTGCTGGAGCCGACCGGGTCGGAAACGCTGGTTATTGCCAGACTGGGCGAACAGACCATCACATGCGTTTTCCGCGAACGCATCCGTGCCAAGCCGGGAGAGACATTGCGGATTTCGCCGGACATGTCGGCAATCCATCTCTTCGACGATGCCGGCGTCAACATAGGAAGCAGTCGCACCTGGTAACCGGATCTAGCCGGCGCAGTTTGAAGCAGGGGTTGCTCCTAAGACGCTGGGCTGCGTACTCATAACGGTTTCGCTTGGTTTCAGCCACCGAGCGGATAAGTACTGCGCGGCCGGCCATGTCTCGGATGCGGACGAAGCTGCAAATGATGGTGTGCCGCTTACCGCCTTGCAAGCATCGGCAAAATCAAGCCCCACTGCGTCTCTTGAGGTGATCCGAACGCTTCGAAACCCAGTTTCTTGTAGACGGCAATCGCCCGTTCATTGGCCGGGTGAGGATCGGTCGCGATAACGGGTACACCCACATCGAAGAGAGCCCTCATTCTCGCCCCGATAAATGCCGATCCGTGCCCAACACCGATCATTTCGGGGTCTCCTATGTATTGATCGATTCCCCGCGATCCCCTGGGAAGCTTGGCAAAATGGTGATCTTCCCAGCCGTGGACGATATAGTCCTGCATGAACGCAAAGGGGCGCTCGGCGGTTGAAACAATCCAACGGGCTACCCGAGGATCAGCCAAGTCTGCTGCATCGTACGACTGATCTGAGTCCCACCATGCGCGGACATGCGGGTTCGATTGCCATGCTGTAAGCAACGGGAGATCATTCAACGTCGCTTTGCGAAAACTGTATTGGTTGGCCGCCGTCATTTAACAAGCTTAGCACGTCGCTGGCTGGTAGAAATGGACTCTTTTGGGCGTTCGTGCGTTCATGTGAAGACTGGGCGAATATCCCACTCCGTCGGAACCGGCGTGATCCGATTTGCTTCAGCCCATACCTCTACCGACAAAGAAAGCTGGTCGAGCGGTTTTTCAACCGGATCAAGCATTGTCGGCGCATTCCGACGTGCTACGACAAGCGCGCTGCTTATGAGTCCACGACTTAGCACTACTTTGGCAGATTAACTCTCAGGTAACGATGATCGGCCATCCTTGGCATTCCAACGAGGGTGCATGGGATGGCAGAGCAGAATGTTGCATTGACGGATTGGCTGAAGCCGTTCGTTGAGAAGCTTGGTCACAAGAAGCGGCGGCAGATGTGCCCGGTGTATATTTCGGGCCTCATCGGACCGGGCGATCGCAAGAGTATCGAGCCGATGGCGGAACGTCTGGCACTAGGGTCCGGACCCATAATTGGCTTTCCTTGAGCGCTGAGACATGATTCATTGCCGCGACGAAAGGGCGGTGAGATGTCTGATTTCTTTTGGTTTTCCGATGCGCAGTGGGAACGGATCGAACCGCTGCTGCCAACGGATGTGCGGGGCAAGCCGCGCGTGGACGATCGTCGCGTGTTGAGCGGAATCGTCCATGCCCTGCGATGTGGTGGCCGCTGGGCGGACTGCGCCGACGTCTATGGACCGAA
>NZ_JARWGH010000046.1:0-32671 GCF_036528765.1 Rhizobium sp. BR 362
GGGCTTGCACGAATGAAATCTTGTCCTTTGCGCGGTTCAGTGCCCCGAACATGCCGTTGATGCCATCGCCGGGATAGCCG
This sequence comes from Rhizobium sp. BR 362, assembly GCF_036528765.1. Classification (NCBI taxonomy): domain Bacteria; kingdom Pseudomonadati; phylum Pseudomonadota; class Alphaproteobacteria; order Hyphomicrobiales; family Rhizobiaceae; genus Rhizobium; species Rhizobium sp. BR 362. The sequence goes on from NZ_JARWGH010000046.1 coordinate 81, forward strand.
AACATTCGACGCACGCCCCACTCCAGCAGGCGCCTTACAATGAAATCGCCAACCGTCATCGCCATGTTTCGGCTCCATAGAAATTCGGATGTGCCTCGAACGGTCCGAAGTTGAGAATGTTCCTATTCGAAGACAAAAGGTCGCAGACCGTCCGAGAACGGTATGCTTCCGAACGGGCGCCTCCGTAAGCGCCGCCTGTGAAGTGTCAAGGCCGGCTGACGGAATGTTTCTTGGATAGGAGGTGCGACTTCTCGTCAGGCGATATTCTTCGCTCAAAAGCTCCAGATCATAGCTTGCGGCGCGCATAGCTTCAAATGGGCGATGCGCATCATCGTTCCAGCCCTACATTGCTAACCAGCAGCCGACGGCGAGGAACTTGCTTTCTTCGCCCGCGGCGCAGTCAAGACTAAGGGGCGGGTTTGGAGCCGGCCGCGCCTTCCGATCTCGGTGATGTACCCCACGGCTGAATAGATTGTTGCATCGCCCAAGAAGGCAGGTGCCCACAGCGGTGGGAAAGCAAAATCACAAGGGAGAAGGCGGGGAACTTTCGTTCTTACCTGACGTTTGACGTCGTTATACAATCAATGCAGGGGAACTCGGTGGCGCAGATTTTCACGGCTTCTGCAGATACTAGACTGCGCGCCTTCCTGCTCGCCGCCGCCATCCTCATATTTTTACTGATCCTGTTTGTGGGCGGCTATGCCAGCTCAAGCTATGGAACTCTGATCGGCTGGGTGCAGGATCAGCCTGTTCCCTTCAGCCATGAGCATCACGTCGCCGGCCTCGGCATCGACTGCCGTTATTGCCACACGTCTGTCGAAACGAGCGCATATGCCGGCCTGCCGGCGACCCATATCTGCATGAGCTGTCATTCGCAGATATGGACCGGAGCACCCATGCTGGCGGCGGTCAGGCACAGTCTGGCGGCGAACGTCCCGTTGCGATGGAACCGTGTGTCACGGCTGCCGGACTATGTCTATTTCAACCATTCGATCCATGTTACCCGTGGCGTTCCCTGCGTGACCTGCCACGGTCGCGTCGATCAGATGCCGCTCATGTCGCGCGCACGACCCTTTCAGATGCAGTGGTGTCTGAACTGTCATCGAGACCCCGCGCCGAACCTGCGCCCGCCTGACCAGGTGACGCGGATGGACTGGTCCGATTGGGACGCTCATCCCGAACAACACAAGGATTTTGGCGCGCTCGTGGTGAAAGCCTACGGCATCGAGCCGGCCAAACTCACTCAATGCAACATCTGTCACAGGTGATTTGATGACCAACCGCCCGTCCTCCGAGGAAGCAATCCGCAAGCGGCTCGCCGGCAAGACGGGGCGGCATTTCCAGAGGGTTTTGAAAGAACTCTCCGACACGGAGCCTTTCAAACGATACGCAAGGGAGCAGTTTCCGGCACTTCATAGCCGCCCGATCAACCTCGATCGCCGTTCGCTGCTGAAGGTCATGGGGGCTTCGCTGGCCCTTGCCGGCCTATCGGCATGTAAGGGCGAAGAGGACGAAACCGCGTTGCCCTATGTCGAGGCTCCCGACGGCATGACGGTGGGCGTGGCGAAATGGTATTCAACGGCGGTCATTTTTGTCGGCTCTGCGCAGCCGGTCCTCGGCAAGACGTTTACCGGCCGCCCTGTCAAATTGGAAGGCAATCCGGACCATCCAGCATCGAAGGGTACAACGGACGCCTTCACGCAGGCAGCTCTTCTCGGCCTTTACGATCCGGGCCGTTCGCAAACTCCGCTGCACTTCGGCAAACCGGTGGACTGGAGCGCCTTCGATGCGGAGATGGCCACGAATGCGAACGCTTTGGACAAGCTGCAGGGGGAAGGCTTTCGCCTGCTGACAGGGCCTGTGAGCTCCCCGACGCTGTTTCGGCAGATAGGCGCGATGATGAAGCGTTGGCCAAGGGCGCGCTGGCATGTCTGCGATCCGGTCTCGGACGCGCTTCGGCTCGCCGCGACCGCCCAAGTATTCGGCCGGCCATTGATCATGCATCCGGCCTTCGATGCTGCCGAAACGATCGTAAGCCTCGACGACGATTTTCTCGGCCCCGGTCCGAGGCAGACGCTCAACGCGCGCCTCTTTGGCGATCGCCGCCGATTGCGGCAGGCGCGGCAAGGCCCATCCCGCCTCTTCGTCGCCGAACCCACTCCGTCGACGACCGGCTCCGTCGCGGACATGCGGCTCGCCGCATCCGTCTCGACGATGGATCGCCTGCTTCGGGCGCTGGGCGGGCGCATCGGCTTGGATGGTCTCGGCAATGTCGAACTCTCTGACAAGGAACGTCGATGGATCGACGTCGCCTCGGATGCGCTCAAAGCCTCGCAGCATAACGCATTGCTTCTCGTCGGCGCGCATCACGACGAGAATACCCAGTCGCTCGGATTGCTGCTGAATGAAAAGCTCGGAAGCCTCGGCACCACCCTGCGTTTCTCCGACCCTATCGTTGCCACGCCGCCCGACGGTGCGCAATCGCTCGAGGCGCTTGCGGCAGATATGCAGGCGGGCAAAGTCTCGACGCTCGCGATCGTCGGCATCGATCCGGCCTATATGGCGCCGGCCGATCTCGATTTCCGCAAAGCCCTGCGAAAGGTGGGGCTCAGCATCCATGCAGCGCAGCATGTCGATGAGACTGCCTCCTTCTGCCAATGGCATGTCCCGCTTCAGCACGATCTCGAAAGTTGGAGTGATGCACGCGCGGTCGACGGCACCATAAGCCTCATTCAACCGCTGGTCCGGCCGTTCTATGACGTGCGTTCGGCGCACGCAGTGTTGGAAAACTTGGTGGGACACGCCGCAGTGGACCGGGATGTCGTGCAGCAGACCTGGAAAACGGCATGGGGAACCGATTTCGACAGTCGCTGGCGCGACAGCCTCAACCGAGGCTTCGTGGAGGGCAGCGCACCGCCGCTGATCGTGCCGACGGTTACCGGCCGACAAATTCCCCCCTCTGCCATCGATGCCGCCGTGGCTCTGACGCTCGTCCTCCGCCCCGATGCTGGCATTTGGGACGGTACGCTTTCCGAAAACGCCTGGGCGCAGGAGACACCCCGCCCGCTGACCAAGATCACCTGGGGCAATGTCATTCTCCTCAGTCCGCAGCTTGCGGCTGAGAAGGGGCTGAAGAATGGTGACGAGGTTCGGCTGGCGGTAGATGCCGTTTCGATCACCGGCCCGGTGTGGATCATGCCGGGTCAGGAAACGCAGACGCTGACAGTCACGCTTGGTTACGGCCGGAAACTGAAGGACTCGATCGCCGCAAATCTCGGTTACGACGCTTACCTGCTGCGGCGATCCAATGAACTGTGGCACAGGAACAACGTCAGAATCGAGCCGACGGGCAAGACGCTGACGGTCGCGACGACGCAACTGAACCAGGCAATGGACGGTTTCGATTTCGTCCGCAGCGTAGACGTCGGCGAGCTCGAGCCGCAATCGCAGAGGAGCGACAAGAAGGAGCAGCCCTCGTTCTATCCGGGCAAGCCAAAGTCCGACCCTTCCTGGGGAATGTCGATCGACCTCGACCTTTGCATCGGCTGCAACGCCTGTGTCACCGCCTGTCAGGCTGAAAATAATATTCCGGTCGTCGGCAAGGACCTGATCGCCGAAGGCCGGCAAATGCATTGGATTCGCATCGATCACTATTACGAAGGCGATGTCACGGAGCCGAAATCCTATTTCGAGCCGGTTCCCTGCATGCATTGCGAGCAGGCACCTTGCGAAATGGGCTGCCCTGTCAACGCCGCCGTCCACAGCATCGAGGGGCTGAACCTGCAGGTCTACAACCGTTGCATCGGCACACGCACCTGTTCGTCCTATTGCCCATACAAGGTCCGCCGCTTCAACTGGTTCGACTACACCGGAAACGATGCCGAATCCGTCAAAGCCATGCGCAACCCGGACGTGACCGTACGAAGCCGCGGCGTCATGGAGAAATGCACATACTGCGTGCAGCGCATCGCCGAAGCTCGCATCGTTGCCGATAAAGAGGGCCGGCCTATCCGCGATGGTGAAGTCGTAACCGCCTGCCAGCAAGCCTGTCCAACGCAGGCGATTGTTTTCGGCAACGTCGCCGATCCCAATTCCGCTGTCAGCCGCCGTAAGGCGGAATCACGGGATTATACGTTGCTTGAGGAGGCCAATACCCGCCCGCGGACGACCTATCTCGCCCGCATAGAGGATAAGAGCATCCTCCGGAAGGAGGCTAAGGCATGAGCGATGTAACGGCAGGTCGTAACGAACCGAAGATCACCCGGATCCCACTGAAATATCCGGCCCCCAGGGCATGGTGGGCCTGCTTTTTGGTGTCGCTGCTGCTGCTCATAAGCTTCGTCGTGTCGTCGGCGGTTCTGCTCATCTACGGGGTGGGCGTCTGGGGCGAAAACATTCCTGTCAATTGGGGTTTGGCGATCGCCAACTACATCTGGTTTCTCGGCATTGGACACGCCGGGACGCTGATCTCGGCGTTGCTTCTGCTTCTAAGCGCGCACTGGCGCAACTCGCTGAACCGCTTCGCCGAGGCGATGACCCTCTTTGCCGTTGTCTGCGCAGGCCTATACCCAATCCTTCATCTCGGACGTCCCTGGTTTTTTTATTGGATCGCGCCCTATCCGAATACCATGACGATCTCGCCGCAATTCAAAAGTCCCTTGAGCTGGGATTTTTTCGCGGTGCTGACCTATCTCACCGTCTCGATTCTCTTCTGGTATATCGGCATCGTCCCCGATCTTGCCACCGTCCGCGATCGGGCAAAAAAACGCTGGCAGCAGGTGTTCTACGGCCTCGCAGCGCTTGGCTGGCGCGGTTCGGCGAGGCATTGGGCACGCTGGAACCAGTCCTATCGACTGACCGCCGCCATAGCGGTGCCTCTGGTGGTTTCGGTTCACTCGGAAGTTTCGCTGCTCTTTGCCGCTGGTCCGATACCCGGTTGGACCTCGACGGTCTTCCCGCCATATTTCGTGCTGGGCGCGGCCTTTTCCGGCTTTGCCGTCGTGGCGATGATTGCCGTGACGCTGCGCCATGCGCTGGGGCTCGGCGATCTCGTCACCGAGCGCCATCTCGACTTGCTCGGATGCTTCGTGCTGGCAACGGGATTGATGACGGCCTACGGCTATGTCGCGGAGGTCTTCGACAGCCTCTATGGCGGCGATCGGCAGGACGTCGGGACGATGGTGGATCGGCTGACCGGCATCTACGCCTATAGCTACTGGGGCGCGGTCATCCTCAATTTCGTGCCGCTGCAGCTTTTATGGTATGGCGCCGTTCGCCGCCAGCCGGTCATTCTGTTCCTGATCGGCCTTTCGGTCACCATCGGCATGTGGTTCGAGCGCTATATGCTGCTGACGACATCGCTTTATCGCGATTATCTCGTCTCCTCCTGGGGCGTCTACCATCCAAGCATTTGGGAGTGGGGCCTTTTTGCCGGTATGCTCGGCGTTTTCTTCACGCCCTTCCTGTTGTTCGTGCGCTTCCTTCCGGTCATCTCGGCCTTCGAAGTCAAAGAGGCGCTCAGGGAAACGGGGGATTTGAGCCATGCATGAACCCAGCCCGAAAAGTGCGGTTTTCGGCCTGCTCGCCGAATTCGACAGACCAGAACGGCTGGTGGAAGGCGTCAAGCGCGCACGCAAGGCCGGCTTTCGGGCTTTAGACGCCTATTCGCCCTATCCGGTGCAGGAACTGACCGACGTGCTGGATCTTAAAGAACACATCGTGCCGTGGCTGACTTTTGCCGGCGGGATCGTCGGTGCCGCCGTCGCCTATGGTCTGCAGGTCTACACCAACTATGCCTATCAGATCATTATCGGCGCGCGCCCGCTTTATGCCTGGCAGTCCTTCATGCTGATCACCTTCGAGCTGACCGTGCTTTTCGCCGTGCTGTTTGCGGTCTTCGGCATGCTTCTGCTGAACCGTCTGCCACGCCTCCATCATCCGCTTTTCGATGTCGACGCGTTTCATTTGGCGAGCTCGGACAAGTTCTTTCTCGTGCTTTTCAGCAACGATGCCCGGTTCCATCTGAAACGCACGCGGGCTTTTCTGGAAGGCCTCGATCCGGTGCGCGTCGAAACCGTGGAACATACGGAGCAGCCGGAATGAGAAGTGCACCGCTCTATCTCGTACCCGTTCTGCTGCTCGCAGCCTGCGACGACATGAACCACCAGCCGCGCTACGATTCCTATGAAAAGAGTTCGCTCTTTGCCGACGGCAAGTCGCTGCAGGCGCCGCCGCAAGGGACAGTCGCGCGCGATGCTGCCCAAGAATACGCCGCTCTTGCCAATCGTCCGACGATGACAGCCGAATTGCTGCGGCGTGGACAGGAACGCTTCGGCATCTATTGCACGCCCTGCCACGACACCGATGGCGATGGCAACGGCACAGTGCCGGCGCGCGGCTTTCCGCATCCGCCGAGTTTCCATATCGACCGGCTGCGCAATGCTCCTTCGCGCTATTTCGTCGACGTCATGAACAATGGCCATGGCGTGATGTATTCCTATGCCGACAGGGTTCCTCCGGCCGATCGCTGGGCGATCGCAGCCTATATCCGTGCGCTGCAATTCAGTCGGAACGCTCCCGTCGCCATTCTGCCGCCGGAAGATCGAGCACGGTTGGAAGGGGCGGGATCATGAGCCGCGTCGAAGCCCTGCCGAGCAACATGCTCGCCGTAAGTGGCGTGATCTTTTGCCTGACGGCGCTGGCGATGACACTGTTCTCGCCCCAAGCGGCGCTGATCGGCTGGCTGGCGGCCCTCGTCTTCATGAGCGCATTGCCGCTCGGCGCCCTCTGCCTGACGATGATGATGCGCATCATTCCCGGCATCTGGCGTGACGAGTTGCTGACCGTCGCCGAGCCGGCGCTGCTGCTGTTGCCGCTCGCTCTCGTTGCCTCGCTACCGATCATGATCGGGCTTCCCTGGATCTACGAATGGGCGCGAGAGGCGCCGCTGGGGGCTTTCAAGAAGGTCTATCTGACGCCGCTTTTCTTCGATGCTCGCACCCTGGCGATCCTTTCGGGAGCCTGCTGGCTTGCGTGGGCGCTGGTAGCGAGACCCCGCCGTTCTCTGTCGCTGGCCTCGGGGGGACTCATAGCCTTCGTGCTTTTGCATGAGCTCTTGTCGGTCGACTGGTTGATGTCGCTCGATCCGCAATTCCATTCCTCCGGCTTCGGCCTCTATATACTGGCAAGTCAGATGTTGACGGCACTGTCGCTGCTGATCGTGCTGCGGCTATCCGCCGCTCCCGTAAGGCGGCCTGGCGTGCTAGGTGGCCTCCTGCTGACCGCGATCCTCTTCTGGGTCTATCTCGCCTTTATGCAGTATTTCATCATCTGGTCCGGCAATCTTCCTAAGGGGGTTGCCTGGTATCAGCGACGCGGCGAGGGCATTTGGGCGTTTGCCGAATACCTGATCACGCTGCTGCATCTTCTGCCGCTGTTGCTGCTGTTTTTCCCGCCTGTCCGCACATCTCCGGCATGGCTGATCACGCTGTCGGTTGCTGTGCTTGCCGGCGCACTGTTGGAATATGCTTGGCTGACGATGCCTGAGTTGACGGAGCATCTTGGGCCTGCGATTTCGGCCTATCTCCTGTCGCTGACCGGCTTCACGCAGATTGGCTTGGCGGTCCTTGCCCGGTCGACGGTTCTGCTTGTGCGATTGAGACCGAGCTATCAGGCGGAGGTCTCGCAATGAGCCCGATCTTTCGCAGACGGCGGCAACCGCCGAAGACAGAGCCGGATTACGAGACGCGCGAGGTTTCGCCGCGCATCGTCCTGCTGTGGACTTCAGCGCTCTTCATTGGGGTGGGGCTCTCGGTGCTGGCTGCCTTCGGCATTCTTCGCTGGGTCGAGCCTTCGATGCGGTCTGTTCTTGCGAGCTCTCAAACCCAGGAACGAAACGGTCCTCGTCTTGAGGTTTCTCCCTCTGCCGATCGCTATGCGCTGCAGCGCGACGCCGAGAGCCGGTTGCAGGGCTATGGCTGGACCGACAGGGCAACGCAGACGGCACACATTCCGATCGAGCGCGCCATGGCGCTTCTCGCCGCCCGCGGCTGGCCGGATCAGGACAAAGGGGAGGCGGCCAAATGATGATGCGCCACCTTCTTCCGCTGGTGTTCGCGCTGCTGGGATTTACCGGCAGTCAGGCCGCGGCGGCAGCCTTCGATCCGTTTGCCGTCACCGGCATCGAACAAAAGTTGGACGCGAAAATCCCGCTCGATCAAACTTTCACGGACGAGGGGGGTCATAGCGTGACGCTGCGCGGACTTGCCGCCGGCAAGCCGATCGTGCTGGCGCCGGTACTGCACAATTGCCCGAACATCTGCGGGGTGACCTTGTCGGGTCTCATGGAGGCTGTGCGGGAGCAGCCGTTTCGGCCGCCGGGCGATTTCGCCATCATCGCCTTTGGGATCGATCCCCGCGAAGGGCCCACTGAGGCGCAAAATTCCCTCGATCAATTGCGCCGCCGCTTTCCCTTGCTGACCGCCCGGGGTGTGCATGCGCTGACCGGCACGGAGTCCGATATCCATGCCGTGACGAACGCGCTCGGCTATCGCTATGCCTGGGATCCCGATATCGGCCAATATGCGCATGACGCCGCCGTCGCCGTCCTGACGCCGGATGGACGATTGAGCCGCTGGCTCTACGGACTTGCGCCTGAGGGTAACGATCTGAAGCTGGCGCTGACGGAGGCAGGGCAGGGGCAGATCGGAAGTTGGGGCGATCAGCTCCTGTTGCTTTGCTACCATTATGATCCGGCCACTGGGCGCTATTCCCCGCTTGTTCACACGGCCCTGCAGATGGCAGGCGGGGTGACGGTGTTGACTGGCGGCGGGCTGTTGGCATTCGCCCTATTACGCGAGAGACGGCGCGAAAAGCCATCGGTTCGGGGGAGGAGAAATTGACTTTCATCTCCCTCTGGCCCCCGAGCACAACCGGTTACAGCCACCAGGTGGATTTGCTGGTGATCGCCTTCACGGTACTGATCGTCGCGCTTTCGGCGCCGGTCTTCATCCTGATCGCCGTCTTTGCGGTCAAGTACCGCCGCGGCAGGCCAGCGGACCGGAAGCATTCTTCGAACCGCAACATGCCGCTCGAAGTCTCCTGGTCCGTCGTTCCGTTCGTCGCGTTGCTGGGCTTCTACGTTTGGTCGACCGAGCTGTTCGCAAGCCTTCGTCATGCTCCGGCCGATGCCCTGCAGATCGACGTCGTTGCCAAGCAATGGATGTGGAAATTCCAGCATCCGCAGGGGCAAGCGGAAATCAATGAGCTTCACGTGCCGGCAGGAGAACCGGTCAAGCTTACGATGGCCTCGCAGGACGTCATCCATAGCCTCTTCATCCCCGCCTTGCGTATCAAGCAGGACGTGGTGCCCGGCCGCTACACGACGAGCTGGTTCAGCGCCGACAAGCCTGGGGTCTACCGCATCGCCTGCTCGCAATATTGCGGCAGCAACCATTCCGAAATGACGGGCAGCTTCGTCGTCATGACGCCGGCGGATTATGCCAAATGGCTGAGCCAATCCTCCAACGATCTCACGCTTGCGGCGGACGGAGCGGCACTTTTCCGCAGCCGCGGTTGCAGCGGCTGCCATGATCCCGCATCGACCACCCGAGCGCCCTCGCTCGTTGGACTCTATGGCAATCCGGTGCCGCTGCAGTCCGGCGAGGTCGTGATCGCCGACGACCAATATATCCGCGACAGCATCCTTCTGCCGCAGTCGCAGGTCGCGGCAGGATATCAGCCGATCATGCCGACATTCCAGAATGTACTCAGTGAAGAGGATGTCCTGAAGATCGTCGCCTATATCAAATCGTTGCAGCCGGGGGAGGCGACCCAGTGACGATCACCACGGAACAGCGCCCGAACCCCTCCAATCTCGATGATCGTGGCCTGTCGGAAACGGCAGCCGAACGCATCAGCTATTTGCGCGCCGGCCATAGCCTGAAATCCTGGCTGCTGACGACAGACCACAAGCGCATCGCGATCCTTTATGTGCTGTCGATCACCTTCTTCTTTTTTGTCGGGGCTGTTGCCGCGGCGCTGATCCGCCTTGATCTGTTGACGCCGGCTGGCGATCTGTTGACCAATGAGGGCTACAACCGCGCTTTCACCATCCACGGCGTCGTCATGGTCTGGTTCTTCCTGATCCCGTCGATCCCGAACACATTCGGCAATTTCCTCCTTCCGCTGATGATCGGCGCCAGGGATCTCGCCTTTCCCAAACTTAATCTCCTGAGCTGGTACATCTACATGATTGCCGGTCTCTTCACCGTCTTCATAATGATCGCCGGCGGTGTCGATACCGGGTGGACCTTCTATACGCCGCTGTCGACCATGTATGCCAACGGCAATGTCATCCTTGCGGCAAGCGCTGTTTTCATCGTCGGCTTTTCTTCGATCCTCACCGGGCTCAATTTCATCGTTACTGTGCACAAGCTGCGCTGCCCCGGCATGACCTGGGGCCGGCTGCCGCTGTTCGTATGGTCGATTTACGCCACCTCATTGGTCCTGGTGCTGGCGACACCGGTATTGTCGATCACGCTCGTCCTGATCTCCCTCGAGAGGCTTTTCGGCCTCGGCATCTTCAATCCGGCGCTCGGGGGCGATCCGCTGCTTTATCAGCACCTCTTCTGGTTCTACAGCCATCCGGCTGTTTACATCATGGTGCTGCCGGCCCTCGGAGTCATCAGCGAGCTGGTGGCGGCCGGAGCACGCAAGCCGATCTTCGGCTATCAGTTCGTCGCTGCCTCATCGGTCGCGATTGCCGCTCTCGGCTTCTTTGTGTGGGGGCACCATATGTTCGTCTCAGGCCAGTCGACCTATGCGAGCGCCGCTTTTTCGTTCTTGAGCATCGCGGTGGCAATTCCCTCCGGCATCAAGGTCTATAACTGGACTGCGACGCTGTTTAAAGGCCATATCTCGCTGGATCCGCCCTTTCTCTTTGCCATGGCCTTCATCGGCCTCTTCGTGTTCGGCGGCTTAACCGGTCTAATGCTGGCGATGTTGGCCATCGACGTGCATGTGCACGATACCTACTTCGTCATTGCGCATTTTCACTACATCATGGTCGGCGGCACGGTGTCAGCCTTCTTTGGTGCTATGCATTACTGGTGGCCGAAGATCGTCGGACGGATGTATTCGCTCGTCTGGGGGCGGCTGGCAGCCATTTTCATCTTTCTCGGCTTCAACTTGACCTTCTTCCCGCAATTTCTGCTGGGCTACCTCGGCATGCCGAGGCGCTACCATGTCTACCCGCCGGAATTTCAGGTTCTGAACGTCTTCTCCTCGGTCGGCGCTACACTGCTCGGCGCCGCCTACCTCATGCCCTTCATCTATTTCATTCATTCGCTGCGGTACGGAGCGCCCGCCGGCGACAATCCATGGGGTGCGACCGGGCTCGAATGGACGACGCCGTCACCGCCGCCGAAGCATAATTTCGACAAGGTGCCGCTCGTCGACAAGCCGCCTTACGACTATCCGGTGGAGATGGAGGGTGACGATGCCTGAGACTTTGCCCGTCACTGAGCCCTATCGTGATGCCCGGCAGCAGCACGAAGCGGCGATGATGGGCATGTACATCTTTCTCGGCAGCGAGATCATGTTGTTCGGCGGTATCTACTCCGTTGCCGCCGCGCTTCGATTGGCGCATGCGGCGGAAGTGATCCAGGCGTCGCATGCCCTGCATTTCGGCATTGGGGGCATAAATACGGCAGTGCTGCTGACATCGAGCTTGTTCGTGGCGCTTGGGGTCGAAGCGGGCAGGGGCGGCAAGGCGAGTGCGGCTGCCGCTTGGCTCGCTGCGGCCGCCGTTCTCGGCCTCGGCTTCCTCGCGATCAAGGCCTACGAATATCATCTGGAGTTTACCGAGGGGTTGCTGCCTGTGCCCGGCGTGCAATCGCGCTATGTCACCGGCGTCCAGCACCTCTTCATGGATCTCTATCTGATTGCCACCGCTCTGCACGCCTTGCACTTGACGATCGGCGTTGTGCTTTTGGCGACGCTGGCGGTTCAAACGACGCGCGGGACTATCCCGCTGCCCCAGCGGGCCATCGTGCTGATCACCGCCGGACTTTACTGGCATCTGGTCGATGTCGTCTGGGTCTTCCTCTATCCCGTCTTCTATCTGGCGAGGTGAGTGGAATGCGCCTTGCCAATCCGCTCGTTCTGATTTGGATAATCCTTATGCTTCTGCTGGCCACGACCATCGGCGCCAGTTTCCTGCTGACCGGCATAATCGGCCTAACGGTCAGCCTATCGATCGCCTTGGCGAAATCCGCTCTGATTTACTGGCGCTACATGCACCTGAATGAGGCGACTGCTCTGTTTCGGATGGCAGCGCTCGCTGCGGCCGTCTGGTTGTTGATCTTGCTGCTGTTTCTCTGCGTCGACTATCTCACGCGCTCTTTTGCATGATTTATTGGGGCTCACGACGTGACGAACACAGCCAAAACGATCCACTTGGGTGCGAAGATCCGCGGTTAGCTTGGCGGGCGGCCATGCCACAACTAGGCCGTCACGCCTCGCCATTCGGGCCTCCTAAAATATCACGCAAATGAGCAAGTGCCGCCTTGTGCTTGTTTTCCGGCATACGCTCCAGATTTTGCATTTTCCATCTGACGGCAGGAAGCTTTTCGACATCATCCAGCCCAAGAAGGTTCCAGTCCGGATTTCGTGATTTAAAGGAGATGAGGAATTTCTTCTGGTCCTCTGTCAGGGCCGCGTTAATCTCCTCGATCAGACGCTCGCGAACTTGCAGGAGTGCATCAAGGCTCACCTCATCTTGCGCCATTTGCAAAAACTCGCCTTCATAAAGGCCAGCAATATCCTTCCGCACCGGGCGCAACAGCTCGCCCATGGTGCGATTGTGGCTGATCAGGTAGACGATAAACGTCTTGACGAGATCGGGCGTCAGTCCTTCGTTTTCGAGGAGGAGTTTCACGTCGAAAAGATCGCGCGGGTGCTGGCGGTCTAAGGCGGCGCAAATCTTGCCGGCGTAGAGGTCTGGAAGCGAAAGCAGCGGCATTTCGACGTAGCCAAACTTCTCCTCGACACCGGGTGAAAACTCCCGCAGCTCTTCCGGAAATACGGATCCTCGGAGGACGGGCGATAGCTCGATCTTGATGCGGTCGCCACCCTGTGTGACGAACAGCCTGAGGGCATCGGCCCGATCCTCGAATGACCGGATGATCTCCGTATCGGGCATTGCCCGTTGGATGGTATCGGCAATGCGTCCGAGTGCGGCCGTGATGTTTTTGAGCGCTGTGTCTCGGTCGTCCATCGGCAAAGTAAACAAGGTCGATATCGACGGAGAGCCGCGGTACAGTCGGTTTGATGAGATTTCGAAATAAGACCTGAGGCAGGGCGGCGACGGGCGGCAGTCTCTGTCAACCGACCTGCTCTACAGCCAGCGTCCCCGCTGGAAGCGGCTTGATAAGAGAATTTGCTGAAACAGTCGGATCGAGCCAGTCTGCCCAGGCGCTGCGCTCGAGAATGACGATCTGCCGGTCGTGGTAAGGCGCGATGTCTGGCCCGGGCTCCATCGTCAGCATCGTGAAGGCCTGTCCGACCTCCGGCGTTTCGCGCCAGATGCCGGCGATGCAGAAGATCGGCTCGTCTTCTTTATGAACAGCCATTTGTCCGTGCGCTTCTTTTTCGGATCCTTCGGGTCGGTGAACCCGTAAAAGCCGTCGGCAACGATCAGGCAGCGATTGGAGGTGAACTCCCGACCCTCCGACCGGAAATTATAGACCGGCCGCTTGTACGGTCCGGGCCAGCTCCAGCGACGCTGCACAAGCTCGGCCTCATCGCTGGCTCCCTCGATCGTCCTGACGATCGGGCCGACGTCGGTGATCTTGATGTCCTCACGCGCTTCGTCGGTGCACTGTTACTCGAACAGAATGACGAATGGGACGTTCAGCGATCCCGATACATGACCCTTGATACCATCGCACGCCAGACGGCCTATTCGGCCCGCAATTCGCAAAGCCCCCAGATTGGGGTTATTTCGTCGCGACTGTGTAGAAAACGATTCCTCACCCGTTGGGCTAGGAAAGGGCGCAGCTCTACAACAGGAGGAAGATGATGAATATTCAAGCGCAGGAGGCCGTGAGGGCCTGGGGAAACGCTGCAGGTGCTCTGGGTGAATTGCTTCAAGGCAATGGGAGCAGTTGGGACGAAGCACGTGAAGCCTATCTCGACGCGATGGAAATGCTATTCCCCCCGCCGGAGGGGGTTTCGATTTCTCATGTCGACATGGGCGGAGTGCCCGGAACATTGATTACCCCCGAAGAAGTTGAGGAAGGAAGGGTTCTTTTCTACATCCACGGCGGCGGATATGCGAGCGGCGGCCCTAGAGCTTATCATGGTCTAGGTGGCCGTTACGCAAAATCGCTTCGTGCGAAAGTCTATATTCCCGACTATCGCCTCTCACCACAGTATCAATTTCCCGTCCCCATTGATGACGTCTTCGCCGCATACAGGTGGCTCATCGAGCGAGGAAGTGACCCGCGAGCGCTTGTCATATCTGGGGACTCCGCCGGAGGCGCGATGGTGGTGACCATCATGAGAAAAGCACGCGATGCGGGCTTGAGCTTGCCAGCCGCTGGGGTTGCTATTTCTCCATGGGCGAACCTGACACATAGTGGAGCTTCTGCTACAGAACGAGAGGGCCTCGATCCCCTGTGCACTGTCCATTTCCTCAATCTATTGGCACGCAATTTTCTGGGCAATACCCTTCCCACAGACCCAGACGCATCTCCGGTGTTTGCGGATGTGCGTGGTCTATCTCCGATTCTAGTCCAAATTGGCGAAAATGAAGTGATGCTGAGCGACGCCATTCGGTTGGCGGGACACCTTGGAGAAAATCGGGTGCGCGTTTCGCTTGAGGTGTGGCCGGGGATGTTCCATGTTTGGCATTTGTGCGGGGGATTTCTGCCCGAGGCAGATGGCGCTCTTAAGAATGCAGTGACATTCCTTGAGACGGCGATGACTGCCAGCTGACAAGAGTGATAGCCGCTCCGGCGGCTACCACTGCTGACCGTCTGCGCGCCGGCCATCGCTACCCTGTTCAGAAGTTCATTCTTGTGACGATACTTGGAGCAATCTTCGACGGAAATTAAGCTTCAATCTCGCGGAGAACAACTCGAGCCTATAATGCGCTGATGAGGCAAAGTTTGAAGGTCTAGCCTGCATTCGCCGGCATGAAAGTGAATTTGAGATGGGCGGTCATTGCGAAAACCGTTCTCTCCGGCCCGCCGACGCGCCCCCATCTTGCTGACCTGAGGGGACTGCTTGCATGGCAAACTCGCGAAGGCCGCAGAAGCACTAGAAAAGCGCAGGCTTTTGCAACTACGTTCAAGCAAGCGCAGCGCCGTTCCTGAACCCGCAGCACGCCGCAGGAAGATGGATCACAGCGACTCTTCAGCTGGAGCGTTTGACTCGAATATGCGACCATCTTTCGGCCATCAAGTCAATCAAGTGGCGGACCTTTGCCGATAGAAACTGCTTTGTGGGGTATATAGCTGTTATCGGTGCGTTTTCGGTTTGGTAGTCTGGAAGGATTCTCACCAGCCTACCCGACTTCATGCCTGTATCTGTCAGGAATGTGGGAAGCAGGGCGATGCCCATGCCCGCCAGCGCGGCGTCCAATATGGCTTCACCGTTGTCCATTTTAAGGCGGCAGCGGGCGTTCGATCTGATCCAGCCCCCACTTGGTTCGCGCAGATGTAGCACTTGCCGATGCGCAGCGCTTGCAAAGAGAAGGCAATCGTGGCTGGCAAGGTCTTCAGGGAAAAGGGGCTCTCCTTTTTTTAGTAGGTATTCTGGTGATGCACATAGGACCGCCTCGAACTGCGCGACGATTCGTGAGACGAGCCGCGTGTCCGATTTTGCGTCAGAAACGGAAGTCCCTATCCTAACCGCAAGGTCAACACCCTCTTCCACGAGATCGCTCGCCCTGTCCGTGAAGCTAACCTCAACCCTCAGGTCAGGCCACCGCTCCATGTATTCCCGGACGAGGGGCAGCACGTAGCGGCGACCGAATGCATCAGGGACAGATATTCGCAATGAGCCAGTTGGCACCCGCGGCGCCGCTCTGATGCTGGCCTCCGCCTCTTCCATGCTTGTTAAAATCAGCTTGCACCTGTCGTGAAAAGTTTTTCCCTCATCAGTCAGACTGAAGCTGCGAGTTGTTCGGTTGATCAGCCTGACTCCCAAACGGTTCTCCAGCCTAGCTAGCGATTTACCTGCGGCTGACCGGCTAAGACCCATGAGCTTCGCTCCGCCGACAAAGCCTCCAGCTTCGACGACCGACATGAACGTAATGATTTCGTCAAAATTGCCCTGCCTCATCTCGGAAACTCTCCCAGTATTCCGCGTCGTGCCTTCGAGCCTGAACCTAACCAGCTTCCTGAGGCATGAACAGTGAACTCAAGGCGGATGGTCACGCCCTTTCGTCTTTTTGCTGAAGTGGCGGTACTGGGTTCGCCAAAATACCTTCGTGATTATTGCAAATAATGAAATGTAGGTCAAATATTGACAATCATGCCGTTTCATATCAATCTCTCTAGCGCTGCGGACGAAATCAGCAGCGGTCCTAACTTGCATCTACGGGAGGAATAGAAATGGCATCGGCGATTGGCATCAGCGTCCGGGACACAGTCCTTTGGGTGGAGGATACCGGGGAAACTCATCTTCCTGCGGTCGTGTGCCTTCACTCCTTATGGCTCGACGGGACGATGTTCGGTGATTTGGTAAAGGCAGCGGCAGGCAAATTCCGAGTGATCCGTCCTGATTTCCGCGGTCAAGGTCAAAGCGCCCCGCCAACTACCGAAATCATCGATATGGAAACCTGCGCACTCGACATTGAGGCTTTGATCGAGAAGTTGGGGCTGACCTCCGTCAACCTAGTCGTGCAGTCGATGGGAGGCGACGTGGCCATCCGCATGGCGGCGCGCAGGCCGGAAGCGTACCGCTCTCTCATTATGCTGGCGTCTTCGGCCCGCGGAGGCGAAATTGATGAACTCGACTTCGTGCGCCAATGGCTGCAAAACTCGTATCAGACAGGATTTGTCGGCGACAGCCTGCAACTGCTTCGTGAGGTGATGTTCGGTGTGACCACCCGTAAGACGGTCTCTAAGCAGGTGATGCTGAAGCATTGGTCAAATATGCTGGAAGCGTCGCCGCGGTCTCTCTGGCCAGCCATTCGGGGCGTGATCGAGCGTGAGAGCGCGGTTGATCTTCTGCCGCGCATCACCACACCAAGCCTCGTCTTTTCCGGCGAAGAAGATGTGGCGCGACCGCCGGCCTGGGCGGACGAAGTAGTCGAAAACCTTCCCAATGCAAGGCTCGTTCGCCTGAAGGCTATCGGCCACAGCCCGATACTCGAAGCCCCAGAGCTCGTCATCCCGCAGATCGTCGCCTTCCTTGAAAACCCAGCCTTTGACGAATCGAGGTTTGGAAAAGGTCTGTGCAACGCATGCCGTGTTTGAAGTGAGGGGTGACCGATGAGTACGCAGGCCATTCGTGGTGCGAATGCGGACGCTTTTGCGGAGCTTTGTCCTGGCTCAGCCAACTATGTGCCATTGTCGCCGCTCAGCTTTCTGTCCAGGGCGGCTGAGGTCTATCCGGATCGAACGGCGATTATCCATGGTGATCTTCAACGAACCTGGAGCGAAACCTACGACCGTTGCAGGCGTCTTGCCTCGGCGCTGCGGCGACGCGGGATATCGCGTGGCGATACGGTCGCAATCATGGCGCCTAACATTCCGGCCATGTGCGAGGTTCACTTCGGCGTGCCGATGGCGGGGGCGGTTCTGAACACATTGAATACACGCCTCGACGCAGACGCCGTCGCTTTTCAGCTGGAACATGGTGAAGCTCGCATTGTTTTTGTTGATCGGGAGTTTGCGGCCACGGTTGGCACAGCCTTGAAGAAGCTTAGCAATCCTCCTCACGTGATAGATATTGACGATCCCATGTATAACGGAAATGGGACGAGGTTGGACCAGTTCGATTATGAGACCTTCCTTTTCGAAGGTGATCTCCGCGATAAGTGGTCTCTACCGGAGGACGAGTGGCAGCCCATCGCATTGAGCTACACGTCCGGAACCACGGGTGATCCGAAAGGCGTCGTGACCCATCATCGCGGCGCTTACTTAAATTCTCTCGGGCAGATAGTGACCTGGGCGATGCCGTTGCTGCCGGTTTATCTATGGACCTTACCGATGTTCCATTGCAACGGCTGGTGCTTTCCCTGGGCGATCGCAGCACAGGGCGGCACCAATATTTGCCTTCGCCGAGTTGATCCCCCGACCGTGATCGAACTCATGGAGAAGCACGCCGTAACTCACATGTGCGGTGCGCCGATCGTCTATTCCATGCTGATTGATGAGATGCTGCGGCTGGGAAGAGGGTTGGTGCACCAGGTGAAGGGTTTTGTGGCCGGCGCTGCTCCACCGAGTGCGATGATCGAGAGAGGAGAGCGTGTAGGGTTCGAGTTAACGCATGTTTACGGCCTCACCGAGGTCTACGGTCCCGCGGCCATATGCGTGAAGCAACCGGAATGGTCGGAAATGTCCGTGCAGAAGCGTGCGCTGCTGAACGCGCGCCAGGGTGTCTCAAGTCTGGTTCAGGAGGCAATGCGTGTCCTGGATCCACGGACAATGGAACCGGTCGCCCCGGATGGGGAGACCGTCGGCGAGATCATGTTTCGAGGTAACGTCACGATGAGCGGTTACCTCAAAAACCCGGGTGCCACCGATGCGGCTTTTGCCAATGGTTGGTTCCATAGCGGAGATCTCGCAGTTGTCGAGCCGGACGGATACGTCCGCATTACCGACCGCTCTAAGGACGTCATCATTTCTGGCGGGGAGAACATCTCGTCTCTCGAAGTAGAAGAGGTGCTGCATCGCCATCCGGCGGTTTCCCTCTCGGCGGTGGTTGCCAAGGCCGATGCACGGTGGGGGGAGGTGCCATGCGCCTTCATTGAACTGCGGGAGGGCTGCACGACGGACGCCGAGGAATTGCGTAGCTTCTGCCGCAACCATCTTGCTCGATACAAAATTCCCAAACACTACGTTTTTGGCCCGATCGCCAAGACATCCACGGGAAAGATTCAGAAATTTGCGTTGCGAGAGGCCGCTAGGTCGGTTGATACGCCGCCGGTTGCGTGATCGGCGGCGAAGGAGTGCTCACAGGTACAAAACATTTGAAAAAGGAGGAGATTGCATGAATTTTGATGGTGGATATACAATGACGATCGCTGGAAAGGCCGTCGAGGCGGCGGAAACCATCGCCGTTATCAACCCCGCGACCGAGGAAGTGATCGCGCAGGCGCCGTCGGCAAACAGATATCAGCTCGATGATGCCGTGGCCGCCGCCACTGCAGCCTTCCCTGCATGGGCTGCTTTGACCTTCGCGGCGCGCAGACATTATTTGCATGCGATGGCGGATAGGATCGAGGCGTGCAAGGAAGATCTAATGCGCCTGCTTACGCGCGAGCAAGGCAAGCCCCGTGCTGGGGCGGATTGGGAGATGACAGGCTCTATCATTTGGTGCCGCGAGACCGCAAAGCTCGACCTACCGGTCGAAGTTGTAGAAGATAGCGATGTCCGCCGCATTGAAATCCGGCACACGCCTATCGGTGTGGTCGGTGCCATTACGCCGTGGAATTACCCGGTGCTGCTAGCACTTTGGAAAATCCTGCCGGCACTGCTGGCCGGAAACACCATGGTTCTGAAGCCTTCGCCCTATACTCCTCTCACGACATTGAAGCTCGGCGAGATCTTGCGTGATGTTCTGCCAGCCGGCGTTCTCAACATTGTTTCGGGGGATAACGAACTCGGCAAATGGATAAGCGTGCATCCAGGGATCGGCAAGGTAACGTTCACCGGTTCGACGGAAACGGGCAAGCGGGTGATGGAAAGCGCATCGGGAACGCTCAAGCGCGTGACGCTCGAACTGGGCGGCAATGACGCCGCGATTGTGCTGCCGGACGTTGATCCGAAAGCCGTCGCCAAGGAATTGTTCTGGGCGGCATTTCAGAATAGCGCGCAATTGTGTGTGGCCGCAAAGCGCCTTTATATTCACGCCGAAATTTATGATGCGGTCGCACGGGAACTGGTCGATTACGCCAGGACCGTGCGCACCGGCGACGGTTCGCAACAGGGCATTGATCTCGGACCCGTCCAGAACAGGATGCAGTTCGAAAAGGTGAAGGACCTTCTAGCGGACGCGCGTGCCCAGGGCGCCAAGTTCCTCCTTGGAGGAGACGTACCTGATGGCACAGGCTATTTTATCCCAGTCACGATCATCGATAACCCGCCCGAGGATTCACGGGTGGTGGTCGAGGAAGCCTTCGGTCCCGTCCTGCCCCTGCTGAAGTTCGATGATATCGATGAAGTCATCGGGCGGGCGAACAACACTGTTTTCGGTCTTGGCGGTTCTGTATGGTCCCGCGACACTGAGATGGCACGTAAAGTCGCAGAGCGGCTGGAGACCGGGACGGTTTGGATCAATGAAATCCATATCTTTTCGCCGCATGCCACCTTCGCCGGTCACAAGCAGTCAGGGATCGGTATCGAGCATTCGCATCACGGACTGCTGGAATTCACCAACGCTCAAACGATCGTCATGAAAAAGGTGACAGAGGCTGCCTGAGACGATCGGCGTTCCCGAACAGTTGTGCCCGTCCACTGAATTTGCCGGAGCCTTCGCTCTTCACGGCATGGCAAGCCTTGGGGCGGGCGCCGCTCTGGCGCGCTCGGCGAACCAAGCGCTTGCAAGTATCAAATCAAGACAGCTTGTTCTGACAACCAAAAGAGAAGAAATACAATGAGTGGTGATAAAGTAGCGTTCCGTGATCCTTCTCTATTCCGGGAGGCGGCCTTGGCCGCCGGCGAGTGGATCGAGGCAGGTGCGGAGAACGCGATCGAGGTGAATAACCCTGCTACCGGTGAGATCATCGGCCGGGTGCCGAAGCTTGGCGCCAAAGAAACGAAGGCGGCAATCGAAGCTGCACGCGTGGCCCAGAAGGGTTGGGCGGCGCGCACGGCCAAGGATCGCGCCGGCGTTCTGCGCAAGTGGTTCGAATTGATGATCGAGAACAAGGAAGATCTCGGACGAATCCTGACGCTGGAACAGGGCAAGCCGCTGGTGGAAGCGACGGGCGAGATCATCTATGGCGCAAGCTTCGTCGAGTGGTTCGCCGAAGAGGCGCGTCGCATCTATGGCGACCTGATCCCCGGCCACCAGCCTGACAAGCGCATCCTGGTTATGAAGCAGCCAATCGGCGTCGTTGCGGCGATTACGCCCTGGAACTTCCCCAATGCGATGATCACCCGCAAGGCCGGTCCAGCCTTTGCTGCCGGCTGTGCCATGGTGTTGAAGCCGGCTGCCCAGACCCCGTTCTCGGCGATCGCGATCGCCATTCTCGCCGAGCGCGCCGGCCTGCCGAAGGGCCTCTTCAGCGTCGTCACAGGTTCCGCCCGCGAGATCGGCGCCGAAATGACCTCCAACCCGTTGGTGCGCAAGCTGACCTTCACTGGCTCGACGGAGGTCGGCGCCGAGCTCTATCGCCAGAGCGCCGGCACCATCAAGAAGCTCGGCCTTGAGCTCGGCGGCAATGCGCCGTTCATCGTCTTCGATGATGCCGATCTGGATGCTGCTGTTGAAGGTGCGCTGATCGCCAAGTTCCGCAACAACGGCCAGACCTGCGTTTGCGCCAACCGCATCTATGTGCAGGACAAGGTCTATGACGCCTTCTCCGACAAGCTCGCGAAGGCCGTCGCCAAGCTGAAGATCGGCAACGGCCTCGAAGAAGGCGTAATCCTCGGCCCGCTGATCGACAAGGCGGCGTTGGAGAAGGTGGAAGAACATATTGCCGACGCGACCTCGAAGGGCGCACGCGTGATCCAGGGTGGCAAGCGCCACACGCTCGGCGGCACTTTCTACCAGGCGACGGTTCTCGCCGATGTGACCCGGGCGATGGCCGTGGCGCGCGAGGAAACTTTCGGGCCCGTCGCGCCGCTCTTCCGCTTCACCGACGAAGCGGATGTGGTCGAGCAGGCAAACGACACCGAATTCGGCCTCGCTTCCTATTTCTACGCTAAGGATCTGGCGCGGGTGTTCCGCGTCGCCGAGGCGCTGGAATACGGCATCGTCGGCGTCAATACCGGGCTGATCTCCACGGCCGAAGCGCCGTTCGGAGGAGTCAAGCTTTCCGGCCTTGGCCGCGAGGGCTCACGCTACGGCATCGAGGAGTTTATGGACATTAAGTATGTCTGCCTTGGCGCGGTCTCCTGATAGACCAATGCGATTCTACCTTCGCGACTCTTGTTCTTATTCCCAGGGCAACGAGATTGAGCGACGGGAGAAACGAAATGCCTATAGGCGCGCAAGCCGCGGCAGAACGACGCCCGCGGCAATTTGGAACGACAACGGGAGGCTGCGTCGGCATCCTCCGCCTCGATATCAGCAGCACAATCACTAGTGTCGGTCAGCGCGAGGAAAACACCGGCAAGGCGGTCGTCATGCTAGCGCATTTTAGGCGAATTATGTTCCCCACTGCGTAGAGTGTTGTTCACCTAAGAGCTAACTATCTAATTTTCGAACGTGAAGCGGCAAATAGGAGAAATAGCAACTGAAGATGGTTTCAAATAATGAAATGCTATTCGAATAATGATTGTCGTTTTCCGCGAATGGAGTTAAATCAGGAGCAAATCTTTGCGTGGGAGGATTGAGGCGTGCGCCAGGGAAAGTTCATTCAAATCTGCGTCGTCGTCGAAGATCTCGAACGCGCGATCCGTCGTCACTCGGAGTTTTTTGGAGCGGGACCCTGGTTTCTGACAAAATGGTGGGAACCTGCAGACGATCCGAGCATCCACCGTGGAGTACGCCGCCCGCTCGGAACACAAACCGCGTTGGCGTATGGGGGAGATATGATGTTCGAACTCGTAGCTCCACAGCCCGGCTCGCAATCGGTTTTCACGGAGTGGGTCGAACGACGGGGCTACGGCGTTCATCACTACGGGTTCGGGGTAGAGGATTTCGACGGCACCTTGGACTCGCTCCATGCGGCGGAATCAGAGATCATTTTCAGCAGCAAAACGCCGCGCGGTACCCGAATCGCCATGATTGAGGGAGATGCGGAGCTTGGTGCCCTTAAGGAGTTTATAGAAATCACGCCGGCCACAAAGAACTTCTATGCCTTTATGCGGCAGCAGGCGGCATGTTGGGACGGCGAAACCTTAATTCATGCCGGCCCTGTTGCGGTCCTTGATTGAGAAGCGAAGATCGGCGTGATGACTCCGAATAATCTGGATGCCGGACACGCATGGGTTTGGTCCAATTCCCGGAGATCGCGCGATGCTGTTTCCGCCTGGAACTTGCATGGTCGGAAGCAGCTGAATAGACGCAATATTCACATGCTGCTGGCCGGCGATCGTCGTGTTCTAGGCTTGAAGCTACCTCGGTGTGCGCCAAATGGTATTTGGCGCTCGCGTAAATCATATAGCGTCGCCCACGTCTTGGCAGACGAGCGAGGTCTACATCGCGCGCCGTCGCTTCTGCTTGTCCGGAATGACATCCCGCAAGAGCGTGGTCACGCCTGTTGCGGCCAATTGGACGTCATGAATGTACTGTTCGCGCATCCGCTCCATATAGAAGTTCGGTGCAATGATGCCTACCGCTCCATAGATCCGCCCGGCGCCATCAAATACCGGCGCTGCGAGGCCGGTCGCACCTTCTTCCCATTGCTTGTCGATGGACCATCCACGAGATCGTATCAACTTCAACTCGGCCTCAAGCTGCTCGGCAATACGTTTCCGGTCACGGGCCGCGAGTCCGGCAAGGCTCTTGGCGAGTATGGCTCTGCGTGTTTCCTCATCGACATGGGCAAGCACGGCCTTGCCAGAGGCTCTAATGTGCTCGCTTCCGCTCAGCCCGACAAAAAGCCCGCTCACACGAAGGCGTCTGGTTCCTTCAGTCAGCACTTTGAGGACGACCTGATCACCTTGCAGCACCGAAACGAAAGATGTTTCGAGCGTCTGCTGAACGAGGCCGTCGACAAGAGTTGCCAAGCTCTGATCCAAATCGAACGTCTTGTGATAGGCTTGGTAGAGCGTGCCGATTTTCGCTCCAAGTTTTAAGGAGGCATCGGGTCCACGCTCGAGATAGCCAAGGGCCAGAAGCGTCCGCATCACGTGATAGCACGTGGTAATGTTGAGGTTGAGAGCAGTAGAAATTTCCTGGACGGTGGGTGCTTCAGGAGTGCTGGCCACGTACTCCAAAAATTTAAACGCACGTTCTACGGTCTGAAGTTTCTGCTGTTCAGTCATGCGCAAATGCATTGCCGCAGGGTGCGGCACCTCTCTTCTAAAGCCCGCTCAGGCATTGATGCGATCACCGTAGTTGTCCCAAACGCGCACAGGTGCATAGGCATTGGGATCGACGAGCACATCGAGCACCACAGTTCTGCCTGAATCCATGGCCGCCTGCAACGAGGGCAGGAGGTTTTCGGGATTTGTAATTCGCTCCCCCTGCGCACCCACCGCTCTCGCAATTGCGGCGTGATCCGTCGCGAC
Organism: Rhizobium sp. BR 362; assembly: GCF_036528765.1. NCBI lineage: Bacteria > Pseudomonadati > Pseudomonadota > Alphaproteobacteria > Hyphomicrobiales > Rhizobiaceae > Rhizobium > Rhizobium sp. BR 362. The sequence goes on from NZ_JARWGH010000046.1 coordinate 24,659, forward strand.
AAATTCGATTGCGCTTGTAGTTTCGCCGAAGAATGCATTCTCTGCATGGCGCTGATAGGCCAGGATATTGTTGTTCAAAACCACAACAACAAGTGGGACGTTCTCTCGTACACAGGTCTCAAGTTCCGACCAGACGTGTGCAAATCCGCCATCTCCGACAAGAGCTACTACGCGGGAATTCGGACTTGCCAGCTTGGCGCCCATGCCGAGCGGTAGCCCCCAACCTAGTCCGGCCAGACCGCGCGGCAACAGGAACCGCTGACCGGCGCCACGCGCCGTGAGATAGCTGCTGACCCAAATGGAAGCGTAGCTTGCGTCCGCCACAACGATATCATCGCGCCGTAGGACTGTGTCCAGATCCGCAAGCAGCTTCTCTGGTAAGATCGGATGCGCCTGTGCGACGCTGAGAGGCGCCATGACATCTTTGTGGCGCCTGCGTCCGTCGGCGATCCGCTGAGCAATTTTCGCAGACGCCGCGCGGCGCTTTTCAAGATCGCATTGCTGCAACGCGTCGGCAAGATCCGTCAGGGCCGACCGTGCGTCGCCAACAAGCCGCAGTGACTCGTAGTTGCGTCCGACTTCCAACGCGTCAATGTCGATGTGAATGTAGCGCGCATTTGGCGAGGTCAGGGTCCACCCATCCGTTCCATTTTCGTTGGTGCGAGTACCAACGAAAAGAACGACGTCAGCCTCCGAGACTATGTCCTTGTGAAAAAACACTGGACCTCGCTTACCCGTCACGTTGGCAGCAACACCAACTGAGAGGGGGGCAGCCTCGTCAATCGCTCCCTTGCCCATATTCGTCGTTGCCACGGGCAGATAGCCGACGGTCTGTAGCCGGGTGAGTGCGCTGACCGCGTCGGATACATGAACCCCGCCGCCGGCGATGACGACCGGTGCATCCGCCTTAGCCAGCAGTTCGGCGGCTCTGGCCACCGCATCGGCTTGCGGACGTGGCCGGTCGAGCGGAAACCGGCCGAGATCCACTGTGCGCGGAAAGCGGCTGGGCTCCGCCTGCTGGTTCAGAACATCCTTGGGGAGCAGCAGGACAACCGGGCCTGGGCGACCGCTGTTTGCCACGCCGATTGCAAGATCAACATAGTCTTCGGCGCGAGACGGGTCGTCAATGCGGCGGGTCCATTTCGAGACCCCTTCAAAAAGCGCGAAATGGTCGAGCTCCTGGAAAGCATTTCGGTCTCTTTGTGAGGCGGGTACTTCCTGCGCAAGTACGAGCATGGGGATGGACGCCTTCAGCGCCTCTGCCATCGGCGCCACTGCCAATGTGGCCGCAGGGCCGTTTTGCAGAGCGATAGCGCTGATCCGGTTAGAAACTCGGGAGTAGCCGTCCGCCATGACGCCGGCGGCGTTCTCTGTGCGGTAAAAGACTTGCCGGATGCCGATCCTTTCAGCGGCCAGCATCAAAGCCGTCGGGTTACTCTGTCCAAAGATGATGTCGATACCGTGTCGCTTGAGTGCTGCGGCGACGACGTCTGCAACGGTCTTTATCATGTTTTCTTCCTCACCAGGATTTCATTATCTGAAGTTTATTTCAAATAACGAATAATAGATAACTGTGCAGAATGCAATGCTCTGAATCGCCTTCGCTCGATTCCATCTGACCCGTCTTCCGATAGGAAGCGACTGCGGCAGAACGGCTGCGCCGTCGCTTGCCCAAGCGGGCGATGCCGCAGCGAGGCGGGGTTCCCGCTGAGATCCGTTAGGCTTGCCCCTTGCATCGGGCGACTGGTGTTCTTGGCCAAAGGCGTGGGCGGCGACCGAGCTGTGGGGTCGGCGATCGGGCGTGGCGTCCGAGATGCCTCTAGCTAGGAAGAAGCACCCGAGCGTTGGCATTGGTCGTTGCGGTAAGGCTCGGAGAACGCATCAATCAGCGTTCGGGTGGCTATTACTTGGAAGCATACCTAAGGGCGGTTCGATCACCCATGATCCGTGCCTTGGGGAACCCGCGAGGCCGAAACAAGGAAGCGGTGACCTGATTCAAACCCGCGGCAAGGGGAGCTAATGGAGTGGATCCCACGTCGCTTCTGAGTTGACCCTCTTTCGCCAATCAACCTGCTAACACAAGGCAACGGGCCGCTCTTGAAATGAGGGGCTATCTCGAAACTCAACCCCACCTGGTGCGCGAGCATTCCTACTCGGCGCGAACATGGAAGGACAAGAAGGATGCGCAACACTTATAATCGCCTGAAGTCATTCGGCATCGGGTTCGTTTTGGCCGCATTTGTCGCGGCCGCAGGAAATGTCAAAGCGCAGGACATCAAGGCTCCTACCGGCAAGATATATGACCATGGCGTCTCCTGGGAGAAAGAGTTCAGTGTCACTCAAGCCTATAGTATCAACGGAACCATCTACATCGCAGGCCAATTCTCTCACAATATGAAGGGCGAATTCGTAGGCGAAGGAGACATCAAGGCACAAGCTCGCCAGACTTTCGAAAATCTTGACCGCGTGCTTGCGGGATATGGTATCACCAAATCAAACATAGCCGAGTTAGAGATATACCTCATGGACACTACGCACAATTTTGAGCCGTTCGTTGAAGTCTATAAGGGCTACGTCGGCACGCACCGACCAGCTGTTACGCTCATCGGTGTATCCGGTCTGGCATTCCCGCAACAGCTCGTAGAGATCCGAGCTGTAGCCCACTCCAACTAATCTTTTTTGCGCTTCGGTTGTCGCGACAACGGCCGAGGGAGAGTTTCGATGCTTTCGCCGGGCGGCGCCTACTTGTGTTGGATGGAGCCGACATCTACCACGGTCTCGATCGACGGCTCTACTTTGGGGGATGTTCATGCGCAAGAAGGTGCGTCACCACGGTCCGGCTATCTTTGCAGCCGAATACTGTTCGCCTATCCGCTTCTATACATCGCGACCTCGCCGGTGATACGCCTGCCGACTCGTGAACGATTGGGAGACGCCTCCTACGGGACCTATCTCTAGGGCTGGTGAGTGGAAGCAGATGATGAACCATGCCCTCGGCCAGTTTAGCACGTGGTCGGCGGTCTTTGCGCTTTCCCTCCCGACAGCGTGGGTTGCTCGGCTGGCTTTCGTGGCATCTACGGGGGATCGCGCTCCTCCAGCGACAGCCCGTCAGTCCATCAGAAAAGCTGACTTCGACTGCCCGCTTGCCACCTTTGGCCCGCATCGCCCTGTTGCCCTCACCCATCAGATAGAGGCATATACGTCAGAGATCGTTAAATTGGAGAAGCACATTGTCCGAGAAACCCGACAGGATCCGACATTGAGCCGGCTGACCTCCGTTCAAGGTGTGGGTCCAATCACTGCCAGCTCTATCGCGGCATTTGTACCCGACCCACAGGCCTTCAAGTCTGGTCGTCATTTTGCGGCTTGGATAGGCCTGACCCCGAAATCAAATTCCACAGGTTGGGAAAACCAGATTGGGAAGAATCTCAAAAATGGGAAACCCGGTCTTACGATCTCTTTTGGTTGTGGGGGCGTCCGCCGTTATCCAGCACGCGCGTCGAGGCGCAAAGGTCTCAGCCTGGTTGACTGAGTTGCTGAGGCGCAGGTCATATAAGGTCGCCGCCATTGCGCTGGCCAACAAGATGGCGCGCATTGTTTGGGCTCTTCTAGTGAGAGGGGGGCAATTCCACAGCACGGCGAACGAAGCAATGGCGGCCTAGTACCGAGTGCAGATCGCTTGTCGTCGCTGACAAGCTGAAGTCCAAGGTGCAAGATCAATGATGACCCCGAGGAAAGACATCCGGATTGGATCAAGACCGTGATTCCCAACGTGCTTCGAGCTCGCTGATTTGTTTAGGTCACTCCAGTCGCGAACGTCATCAAGGCCAGTAGCCCAATGCTGCGCGAAAGGCCGGACATATGGGCGCACAAACCCTCGGAATATCAACGATTGAACACCTTGACCGCAGAGCAGTTCCACATATGGGAGTCGGGTACTACGACTTTTCGAGCAGAAGCGGGACCGCGCCGCGGGCAGCCAGGCTGTCTTATGTATCGAGCATGTCCCACTCATCCCCCGTGACCCAACGCAAAGCTGACAGCTTCCCGTTGATCATGCCCCATTCGAAATCGTCCCAGGGACCGAGGTTATCGATTCCTACCTCGTCCTCTGTTCTTTTCGCAGCGGCAAGCGCGCCTGCCCATATCGTATCGAGGGTTTGATCCTGTCGATATGGGGATCGGGAATATTCGGATTCCGGCACCACATGATGCGTGCCGTCTTCTATTTTTGAACGGAGATTCCAGTGCCGGTTGTACCAGACCTGACGGAACAATAGGTGGTCGGCTTCCAGGATCTCCGACAGCCTGCGGAACTGGGGCGAGTAGTTGAATTCAGCGTCGCGATCTGCCAGCAAGTCCGGATCGAAGTCTTTCAGGGTATCGAGCAGCGAAACCCAATAACTGGATTTTGGCGGCGCGAATAAGGGTGCCAGGTCGGGGTGGGCAAGACGGCGATCCCCGTTTGGCTCGCTGAAATCCTTGATATTGTGTGTGACAAATGCAAAGCGCGCATCTTCATCGGCGGATTGCGCGACTGCGTCCGCATATATCTCGATAAGGATTGCGTCTCCGACACTGTTTTTGGCCCGGTGATAGGGGGCAAGATTTGCGAGCGCCCTGTCAGTCACCCGTCGCTTGATCGCATTCGTCGTTGGAACAGGCTCTTGTGCGAGCAGCAGCTTTTCGATCGCGTCAACGACGCTGAGAACGGAGTCGCTCCCGGTGGCAATCTTATGATCGACCTCGTTGAGCCCCTGCAGGGTCGGGCCTTTGATTTCGTCCGCGCCGAACTGATTGACGGCTTCTCGGACCAGTCTGAAATGTGACTGCAGGCTACGCTGCGCATCCGCAATGACGCGCGCTTTGTTGCGCTGGAATTCTTCAACGACAATTTTCGGAATGGTAAGGCTGACCTCTCCTGCCGAAATCAGGTCTTCTAGAGCGCTGATGAGGGGTTGCGAGCGGTAATCTTTGGAAAGATCGAGCCATACGCACGTATCGATTAAAAGATGCAACATTCGGAAACGCCGGTTTTTATGGTTAACTGGAAAATCATACCTGGGACCGACGTTACAGATTTTTGCGAAGTGCGTCAGCCAGCGACTACCAGTTCCTCTCCAGCGGCAATCAGTCGGATCAACTTCATTTCCTCGTCGATCCTCCCAGCTTTGCCGAACGGACATAATGCTCGAGCACGCCGGCAACGCGTGAGCACCTTGCGTGGCGCATATCGAAGATGAAAGAGACAATATCCTGGCCGACCAAAGCGGAGAACGCGATTGTCTGCCCTCGTCATTCCGGTCGAGCACTAGATCATGAGAAATTCGCTATCCGGATCACTGATGTTGGCGAAAATGCCCTTCATGTCGATTGCCTCTCAATTCGATAGACCGCCGCATTATCCTGTCTTTCACGCAGGCCTTTGTATGAGGGATGCCGAAGTTTTCCGTCATGCGTCCAAGCTCGGTACTCGATTTCAGCGATCAGGGTCGGCTGAACCCAGATCGTGCCTTTTCGCTTCAGCTCCACGGGTGATTTCGCTGTCTTGATCTTATCGAGATCCTGCCGGAGACGGATTGTCTCGCGTTCTTTGAAACCGGTGCCGACGCCGCCGACATAGACGAGATCGTTGCCACGATAAGCGGCGAGCAGCAATCGGCCAATACCGCCCAGTGCCGCCGCGGACGGTTCATAGGCGATGATGAAAAAGCTGTCGCTTTGGACGCATTTGATCTTGAGCCAGTCACCGAGACGGCCCGATCGATAGGGCGCATCGAGCTTCTTGGCAATGAGCCCCTCGAGCCCGTGCTCGCAGGCTGACGCGAACAGCTCGTCACCATCGGCCTCGATCGCTTCCGAAAGCCGGACAGCGCCGAAACTGTCCGCCGGAATGATGCTCTCGAGCATCTGCCGACGCTCGGAGAATGCCATTCGCCGGAGATCATGCCCATCGAGGTACATGACGTCGAAGGCGAAGAAGATCGCTTCACCGGCACTTCGTTTGCCGCCGCGCCCGCCAAGCGCCTGCTGCAAGGCGCCGAAATCGGAGCGGCCGTGTTCGTCGAGCACGACGGCAAGCCGCCGGCATGGATCACATGTGATCCAGGAACTCAAGCTGTTGATTTGCGGTCCGAGGGAACCATTTCCTTACAAATGAGTTGATGCGGCGGCCGTAGGTCGCCGCCCCGGGGATTAAGGCAATTTGAAGGGGAAGAAACGATGAAGATGGTTCTCATTGCGGCAGCTTTGGTATTGTCCGCCGCTGCTGCGCATGCCGCTGATACATGCACCTCCAAAGCAATCGACAAGAATGGCAAGCCACTGGCTGGTGCTGCTCTCACGGCATCGGTCAACAAATGCAAGAAGGATGCGGCTGCCGCCTGCGATCTGTCCGCCAAGGATAAGAACGGCAAGCCCTTGGCTGGCGCAGCAAAGACCGCCTACACCAAGAAATGCGTGAGCGATGCCGTTGGTGGCTGACCTGCCTGACATTTCTTTGTTCGGATTTGGTTGGTGCGATGGAATATTCCGTCGGGCCGCTACTTTGCGCGCGCGGGAGACCCGCAATCTGGCTCTGCCTGTGGCCATTGATAATGGCGGGTGCTGGTCAAATTCGCAAACGGACCGACGATATTGAGCTTGTACGTCTCAATCAGCGAGGCGACGGTTTCCAGTTCTCGGCACCAGCGAGCTTTTTGTCCATGCACTAGATGAGACCACCGAGAGCGACCCAATGCAATTGCAGTCGTCGAGTACCGGACGGTTTCCGAGGCGGTAGGCGACAAAACAAAGCTAATTGCAGGATGCTCGACGGGTTACGCCTCAACAGATATGAAACTAAGGCCTGCGCTACTAGCTGAACTGCATCCGCTTAGTTACCCTTCCAGTCCAATTACGGCACCGTTGCCAATCCTTCGGTCCCCCCGCGGGCCTTGGACGATGGAGGCGGACGAACGTACATCATTTATTCCTTCGCACCTGCGGTAATTGCCGGCGATACTCAGCGGTCGTTTGACCTCGCTTGATGGAGGATGATGGCGTTGTTTTTCCGACTTCGTTTCTTCGCAATGGTGCAGCGAGCGCGTGATCTCGTCTCGATCCGATACCGAACTACGACGGCGATCTGACGCGTCGTAAACCCTTTTTCCACCTTTCTAAGATGGTGCTCCCGTGTGGCGCGCCCGAGGTTTGTTATGCAAAAGCAAGCTGTCGTATTCAATGGTCAGGAAGTCGGGATCGCGGTCCCTGTCGAAAACCGGCTCAAATTCATCGCTGTCCGCTTCAATGTCATCGACTTGGACAACAGGCTCTTCGACACGGTTACCGAAATCCGGCGCGCCATTACAGAGCATCTCGCGTCCAGCGGTCGTGCAATCACCTCTCACGGAGTGGCATAAACTTTGATCACCATCCCGAAGATGGACTTCGAATGCCTTCAAGTACGCCTTCCCGAACGACGATGGCGGGAGCGTGGAGATCACGCCGATGAAAACGGGGCAGGGTACCCGCCCGACGTTACGGGATAGGATCGAAACTCGTCGAGCTGATGGCGGCGCAGTTCGATGGCGAGGTGATCAGGGAATCCTCGTAGAAGGGGTGGCGTGTCGAGGTCAGACTGAGGTAGCCCGACGAGAAATCGCAGACTTTGTTCGATTGTATCCAATATGGTTGTCGGGGCAGGGATTCGAACCCCGCGTCACAGCTCGAGAGCTGGAAGCAACCTCGGATACCCGAAGGATGGGGAGAGCGCCTCGCTCCGATTACGCTTACGCCCGACTAAACCGTTAACTCGCGGACCTTGCGATGGTTCCTAATGGGATATTCGTAAGCGCGAATTTCGCCACACCTTCTGTAATTGATTGAGCTTTGGCATGAGGTGTCCACCTAAAAAAGGTGGACACCAAGTGATGGAAGAAGGTCAAAAACTTGCCGTGCGGCTGGTTGGTCGGAATGGACGACGCCGTTTCGATCAAGGATCGAAGGACCGCCTTGTTGCGGCCTGCCTTGAAC